>NZ_JAVRBG010000001.1:264106-419675 GCF_031845265.1 Mesonia ostreae
TATTGCGTCAACGCGGATGCAAAAATAATACTTATTTTCAATGTACCAAATCTTATATTAAAAATTTTCAATAATTTTTAATATGCCTTTGCAAAAAGCACTCTTTGACTCGAAGGACGGCCCGAAAACATACATATACCCTCCTCTTTTTCAGCATCTAGCGGTATACATCTAATGGTTGCCTTGGTAAACTCTTTTATTTTGGTCTCAGTTTCCGCAGTTCCGTCCCAGTGCGCCAAAATAAAGCCTCCTTTGGTTTTAAGCACTTTTTTAAACTCTTCAAAACTATCTACCTTGGTGGTATGTTCACTTCTAAAATCTAAAGCTTTTTGAAAAAGAATGCTTTGAATTTCTACCATCAAGCCTTTAACTTTTTCTACCACGTCGGTCTGATTTACAAACTCTTTAGTTAACGTATCTCTTCGTGCTAGCTCTACAGTTCCTTTTTCCAGATCTTTTGGCCCTATCGCTATCCTTAACGGAACTCCTTGCAACTCATATTGAGCAAACTTCCAACCTGGTTTATGCGTATCGCGATCATCAAATTTCACAGAGATTCCTGCTTCGCGAAGTTCTGAAGCTAATTCGTTAGCCTTTTTTGAAATTTCTTTTAATTGTTCTTCTCCTTTATAAATTGGCACAATAACCACTTGGTTAGGTGCTAATTTTGGAGGTAAGACCAAACCTTTATCATCACTATGCGTCATAATTAAGGCTCCCATAAGTCGTGTAGAAACACCCCAGCTTGTCGCCCAAACATGTTCTAACCTTCCTTCTTTACTTGCATACTTTACATCAAAAGCTTTTGCAAAATTTTGCCCTAAGAAATGCGAAGTTCCTGCCTGCAAGGCTTTCCCGTCTTGCATTAAAGCTTCAATACAATAGGTTTCTTCCGCCCCAGCGAAACGCTCACTTTCAGATTTTAAACCTTTTACCACGGGAATAGCCATAAATTCTTCGGCAAACTCAGCATAAACATCATTCATTTTTTCTGCTTCAATTAAAGCTTCTTGCCTTGTGGCATGAGCAGTATGTCCTTCTTGCCATAAAAATTCTGTCGTTCTTAAAAACAAACGCGTTCTCATCTCCCAACGCACCACATTCGCCCATTGGTTGATTAGTATAGGTAAGTCTCTATACGATTGCACCCAACCTTTATATGTATTCCAAATAATAGCTTCGGAAGTAGGCCTAACTACCAATTCTTCTTCTAGCTTGGCTTCTGGATCTACAACAAGCTTTGCTTTATCATTGGGGTCGGTTTTTAATCTATAGTGCGTTACCACCGCGCATTCTTTAGCAAATCCTTCTGCATTTTTCTCTTCGGCCTCAAATAAACTTTTTGGTACAAATAAAGGAAAATAAGCATTTTGGTGCCCTGTTTCTTTAAACCTTTTATCTAGTTGCGCCTGCATCTTTTCCCAAATAGCATATCCGTAAGGTTTAATCACCATACAGCCTCTAACAGCCGAGTTTTCAGCAAGATCTGCTTGCACTACTAATTCGTTATACCATTTCGAATAATCCTTTTTCCGTTCCGTTAGCTTATTACTCATATATTTGATTTGGCACAAATGTTGTGCTTATGTTAATGAATTGTTAGTTCCCACAAAACTAATTAAATTTGATATGTTCAACAATTAAAACCGTAAGATATGCTTTACCAACACATAAATATTAAAAAAATCTCACAGCTGCCTGTAATTATCGCTGCAGTTGTTACATTAGTTTCTTGCGGCTCCTATACCAATTCTACACCAGAAGAAGATGGGATTTACGCCAGTGAAGATAGAAACTATAAAAACGAACCTACTCAGTCAAATGCAAAAGGAAGTGATTATTACGAAAATTATTTTGCAGAACAAAATGACAAAATAGCTCAAGCACAGCAATATAATGATGACACGGCAGTATTTACCGATGTAGATTCGTACTCTTCTAATAATGAAAATAATAATAACCAACAAAATGTAAGTCAAGACGGAGAATATTACGAGGAAGGGAATTACAAAAATAACGAAGGTGGATGGGGAAGTAATTCTTCTAATGTAACCATAAATTATTACGACAACAATCCTTATTGGTATGGAGGGTATAATTCTTCACTAGCTTGGGGATATGGATACCACGCTCCCTATTATAGCAATTGGTATATAGGTTTTTCTCCTTGGGGATGGGGCGGTTACTATAGACCTTGGGGTTATGGAGGATATGCTGGTTACTACGGCTATGGAGGCTACGGCGGATATTATAACCCTTACTACCACAACTCGCATTATTACGGAAATCATGGCTATGCTTACCATAATAACAGAGGAAATTACAGAGGAAGATATTCTGCTAGCAATGGTTACAGAAGAGACGCTTATAGTGCAAGAAACTCGAATGCAAATTCTAGTAGAAGAAATGCTTCTACCGCTAGAAGAAATACTCAAGTTAGAAATTCTAGAAATGTAAATGCTAGAAGAAATTCTACGTATCGTACGAATAGCAACACTAGAGCAGCAAGAAGTACAAATTCTAACGCACGATCTAGATCCAATTCTACTCAAAGAAATAGAAGTGGTTATTACAACAACAGTACAAGAACTCAGAGATCTTCTTCTCCAAATTATAACAATTCTAGAACTAGATCCTCTAATACCAATACAAGATCTACTAGAAGTACACCTACCACAAGATCTTCTTCTCCTTCAACCAGAAGTTCTAGTTCAGCAAGAAGCTCAAGAAATACGGGGAGCTCTTCCAGTAGCGCGAGAACCTCAAGAAGAAGGTAATTTTAAGAACTCTATTTGAAAAAACTATGAAAATTAAATTAGTAATACTTTTTACATTTTTACTTACAATTAGTAGCTATGCTCAATCTAGCAATGATGCGCTGTTGTTTTCTTCGGAAGAATTATCGGGTACTGCTAGATTTGTAGCGATGGGAGGAGCTTTTGGGGCTTTAGGTGGAGATATCTCTGCTCTTAAAGTGAATCCTGCTGGCTCTTCTATTTTTCTACATAATTTCGCTTCATTTTCTTTAGCCAATGAATTCTACAATAACGAAGTTTCTTATAGAAAAGGAATTTCAGAAAGACGTAAAAACAATTTTCACATTCCGCAAGCTGGAGCTGTTTTTGTATTCAACAATAGCAACCCAGAGACTACAATTTCTAAATTCACCATTGGTGTAGCTTATAATCAAAAAAAGTCGTTGAGCAATCGCTTCACCGCATCTGGAGATAATGACACCTCGATTGGAGATTATTTTACAAATCTTGCAAATGGAGTTCCTTTAGAGCTTTTAAACTCTAATTCTCTTCAAGGTGGGTACATTTTTTTAGGAGAAGGTAATTTTAATGGACAAGGATTTTCTAATACAGATTTGCAAACCGCTTATTTAGGGTACAATGCTTTTCTTTTTGATCCTGCAAGCAACAACGACACCAATGCGGCTTATACTTCTAATGTAAGCGGAAATAGTTTCTTTCAGCAATATGACTATCGTTCCACAGGTCTCAACGGAGAATTTTCCTTAAATGGATCTATGCAACTTTTCGATAATTTCTACGCTGGATTAAATTTAAACAGTCATTTTATCAACTACGAAAGAAGCACTGTTTTTTATGAACAAATTGGGAGTCCTAGTGAGATTAACGAAATTGTTTTTGAAAATAACCTCAGCACTATAGGGATTGGGTTTTCTTTTCAAGTAGGTTTGATTGCTAAAGTCAATGACTTAATTAGATTAGGAGCAAGCTATGAATCTCCTACTTGGTATACCATTGCAGATGAAACGAATCAATATCTATACTCGTACAGCAATGACCTTGGCGGACAAGAGGTAGATCCTTTTGTAACTAATATTTTTCCTAATTACAGACTAAGAACTCCAGGGAAATTAACGGGTAGTTTAGGTCTTGTTTTTGGAAAAACGGGGGTATTGAGTTTTGATTACAGTTATAAAGATTATTCTAACATACATTTAAGTCAAGGCTATGACAACAACGCGGACTATAGCTTGCAAAACCAAAATTTTGAAAATAACTTAAATTCTGCTTCTACGTATAGAGTTGGAGGAGAATACAGAATAGACAAATGGAGCTTACGTGGAGGATATAGGTATGAAGAAAGCCCTAACTCCAATTCGATTAGTGAATTAAATGGTTACTCTGCTGGTTTAGGGTATGATTTTGGAAGAATGCGATTGGATTTTGCTTATGATTATTCTTCTCAAGATTATAGCGCAAATCTTTTGCAAACAGGACTTCAAGATCAGGCACAAATCGAGCTGTGTAGATCCAATTACATTCTAACTTTGGCGATAGATATGTAAATTTAGTTCTATAAACATATACAAACCATTCACTTAAAAACCTTCAGGAACTTCTTTGAAGGTTTTTTTGTATCAAATCAGTAAAGAGATTTTACTCCGACTTAAAACTGATAAAATAAATATCTGCTTCAGCATAGTTTAATTATTATAGAGTTATGCATTTACCCTAAACTAATTGCTTAACCTTGAACCATCCTTTTTTAGTCTTTAAAATCTCGTTCAAGAGTTATCAAGATAAATCTTTTGAATCAAATAATATTGTATCTTAAAGCTTTTATAGCGAAATATTAATATATTTCTGTTAAAGCCATTTATATTTCTCTAAACACGTTGAAAATTTAACCTTAAATATTATGCGTGCATAGTAAAGATTCTTATATTTGGGCAACGTGTATTATATGAAAGAAAAAACAATTGACTACGTGCTAAGGGCTACTTGGATTGCGGTCTCTAAAATGTACAATGAGGAGGCGAGTAGAAAAGGAAGTACTATGGCTACGGGTTTTGCATTATTAAATATAGATCCAGATGAAGGCACACCATCAACTTCTTTAGGTCCTAAAATGGGAATGGAAGCCACAAGTCTTTCGAGAACTCTTCGTACGATGGAAGATAAAGGTCTAATCGTTAGAAAAAGAAATCCAGAGGATGGTAGAAGTGTCATCATTCAATTAACTGAATTTGGCGTAGAAATGAGAGCCTTTTCTAAAGAGGTCGTTTTTAAGTTTGATGAAGCTGTCAACGATGCGATTCCGCAAGAAGATCTTGATACTTTTAATCGCGTAGCGCATACCATATTGGAATTAATCAACAACAAAAAAATTTATAAATCAAAAACTCCTGTAAAAAAATTATGAAAAGAAACATTAAAAAAGTAGCTGTCATAGGATCAGGAATTATGGGAAGCGCTATTGCTTGCCACTTCGCCAATATTGGCGTAGAAGTCCTATTACTGGACATTGTTCCTAGAGAATTAAACGATAAAGAGAAGAAAAAAGGTCTAAGCTTAGAAGATAAAGTGGTAAGAAATAGAATTGTGAATGATGCTTTGCAGACTTCATTAAAATCTAAACCCTCCCCTATTTATCATCAAAAATTCGCTAATAGAATTACCACAGGGAATTTAGAAGACGATATTCATAAAGTATCTGAAGTAGACTGGATTCTTGAAGTGGTGGTAGAAAGACTAGATATTAAGAAACAAGTTTTTGACAATCTAGAAAAGCACCGTAAACCTGGTACTCTAATTACATCTAACACTTCAGGAATTCCTATTCAATTTATGAGCGAAAAAAGAAGTGATGATTTTCAGAAGCATTTTTGCGGAACACACTTTTTTAATCCGCCACGATATTTAAGATTGTTTGAAATTATCCCGGGTCCAAAAACATCATCAGAAGTAGTAGACTTTTTAAAAGACTACGGAGAGAAGTTTCTAGGAAAAAAATCTGTAGTCGCTAAAGACACTCCTGCTTTTATAGGAAACAGAGTCGGTATTTTTAGCATTATGAGTCTTTTTCATATGGTAAAAGATATGGATATGACTATTGAAGAGGTAGACAAACTTACAGGACCTGTGATTGGCCGCCAAAAATCGGCCACCTTTCGTACGGTAGATGTAGTAGGTTTAGATACTTTGGTACACGTTGCCAACGGACTTTATGAAAATGTACCTGATGATGAGCAACACGACCTCTTTAAGTTGCCCGGTTTTATTGAAACCATGATGGAAAACAAATGGCTGGGAAGTAAAACAGGCCAGGGTTTTTACAAAAAAGAAAAGAATAAAGATGGTTCTAGCAACATTAAGTCATTAGATTTAGACAGCTTAGAGTATAGAGAGCGTAAAAGCGCTTCTTTCGCCACCTTAGAATTAACCAAAACCATAGATAATGTAGCCGATAGGTTTGAGGTTCTCATCAATGGAAAAGATAAAGCAGGTGAGTTTTACCGCAAAAATTTCTCTGCTCTTTTTGCCTATGTATCCAATCGTATTCCAGAAATATCTGATGATTTATATAAGATTGATGATGCGATGAAAGCTGGATTTGGTTGGGAACACGGACCTTTTCAAATTTGGGATGCCATTGGTGTAAAAAAAGGAATCGAGCTCATGAAAGAGCAAGGTTATGAACCTGCAGCTTGGGTGAATGAAATGATTGAATCTGGAAGCAAATCTTTTTATTCCGTAAAGAATGGAAATACGTATTACTATGACATTCCTAAGAAAGAGCAAGTAAAAGTACCAGGACAGGATGCCTATATTATTTTAGATAATATTAGAGAATCTAAAGAAGTGTTTAAAAATAGTGGTGTTGTGGTTGAAGATTTGGGTGACGGAATTTTAAACGTGGAATTCCGCAGTAAAATGAATTCTATTGGTGGAGATGTCCTTGACGGAATTAACAAAGCCATTGATATCGCCGAAAAAGAATACCAAGGTTTAGTAGTTTGTAATGACGGAAAAAATTTCTCTGTAGGTGCCAATATTGGGATGATCTTTATGATGGCGGTAGAGCAAGAATATGACGAGTTAAATATGGCCATTAAGTATTTTCAAGATACGATGATGCGCATGCGTTATTCTTCCATACCAACCGTAGCTGCTCCCCATAATATGTCTTTGGGTGGAGGTTGCGAACTTTCGCTTCACGCGGATAAAGTTGTAGCCCACGCTGAAACTTATATTGGTTTAGTCGAATTTGGCGTAGGTGTGATTCCTGGCGGTGGAGGTTCTAAAGAAATGACGGTAAGAGCGGCAGAAACCTTCCAAAAAGATGACGTAGAACTCAACCGACTAAGAGAAAATTTCTTAACCATAGGAATGGCAA
This sequence comes from Mesonia ostreae, assembly GCF_031845265.1. NCBI lineage: Bacteria > Pseudomonadati > Bacteroidota > Flavobacteriia > Flavobacteriales > Flavobacteriaceae > Mesonia > Mesonia ostreae. The sequence continues at coordinate 271,259 of NZ_JAVRBG010000001.1, forward strand.
AGGTTTCTACTTCTGCTTACGAAGCATACGACACTAATATCCTTCAGAAAGGAAAAGATATTGTGGTAGTTAATAAAGACAGGCAATTAGCCATTGCTAAGAAACACGCTTTATTAATGGCACAAAACGGATATACGCAACCCATTCAGCGTACAGATATTAAAGTTTTAGGAAAGCAAGCATTGGGTGCATTCTATGTAGGAACAGACCAAATGTATGCTGGAAAATACATTAGCGAACACGATAAGAAAATTGCCAATAAATTAGCTTATGTAATGGCAGGAGGAGATTTATCTGCTGCATCTTACGTAAGCGAGCAATACCTATTAGACCTAGAACGTGAAGCCTTCTTATCCTTAACAGGAGAAAGAAAAACCTTAGAAAGACTTCAGCATATGCTGAAGAAGGGAAAACCTTTGAGAAATTAAAGTATAGACATTAGAATATAGACAGTTAGAATATAGACAGCTAGAGTATAGACAATTAGAATCTAGACAATTAGAGTATAGACTTTAAAAGAATGGAAAATGGGTAGACATAATTTTAAAAAATTAAAAATTTGGCAAGACTCCATTAAGCTTGTGAGTGAAAGCTACTTGCTTACAAAGAGCTTTCCCGATTTTGAGAAATTCAATCTTATTTCCCAAATGAATAGATGCGCTGTTTCTATTCCTTCCAATATTGCTGAAGGTTCCAGTAAAAGTACAGATATTCATTTTAAAAAATTTCTTGAAATTAGCTTAGGCTCTGCTTTTGAATGGGAAACCCAATTAATCGTGGCTTTCCATCAAAAGTATTTAAGTAAAGAAATATTTGATGAGTTAGAGGATAAAATCCTACAAATTCAGAAAATGATAGGGAAATTTATAGACAATTTAAATAATCATTAGTTTAATGTCTAAGCTCTTAAAGTCTAGATTCTAGACTCTAGACTCTCAGAATAATAATATAAAACCTAAACACAATGACTAAGACCGCATATATAGTAAAAGCATATAGAACCGCCGTAGGGAAATCTTCTCGCGGAGTTTTTAGGTTCAAAAGACCCGATGAATTAGCTTCTGAAACCATCCAATACATGATGGAGCAGTTGCCAGATTTTGATAAAACAAGAATTGACGATGTCATTGTTGGAAACGCGATGCCCGAAGCCGAACAAGGCTTAAATATGGGTCGTCTCATTTCTCTGATGGCACTTAAAACCGAAGATGTTGCCGGGGTAACCGTTAACCGTTATTGCGCTTCTGGTCTAGAAACGATTGCGATGGCCAGTGCAAAAATACAAAGCGGACAGGCAGAATGCATAATTGCAGGTGGTGTAGAAAGCATGAGTTACATTCCTATGGGTGGTTACAAACCCGTACCCGATTATAACCTGGCCAAAGAAGGCCACGAAGATTATTACTGGGGAATGGGACTCACCGCAGAAGCTGTAGCCAACAAATACAATGTTTCTCGCGAAGATCAAGATGAATTTGCTTTCAACTCACACCAAAAAGCTTTGAAAGCTCAGGCTGAAGACCGTTTTCAAGACCAAATTGTACCTATCAAAATTGATGAAACGTATGTGGAAGACGGAGAAAAGAAAACCAGATCCTATACGGTTAATAAAGATGAAGGTCCGCGTGCCGATACTTCTTTAGAAGCTTTAGCTAGATTACGTCCCGTATTTGCTGAAGGAGGTAGCGTGACCGCCGGTAATTCTTCACAAACCAGTGACGGAGCTGCATTTACTTTGGTGATGAGCGAAGCTATGGTAAAAGAACTTAAACTAGAACCCATCGCAAGATTGGTAAGCTTTACCGCCGTTGGCGTAGAGCCTCGCATCATGGGAATTGGTCCTGTAAAAGCCATCCCAAAAGCTTTAAAACAAGCCGGATTAAAACTAGAAGATATGGAGCTTATCGAATTGAATGAAGCTTTTGCTTCTCAATCCTTAGCAGTTATTAGGGAGTTAGGCTTAAATAAAGACATTTTAAATGTAAACGGAGGTGCCATTTCTATGGGACACCCTTTAGGATGCACGGGAGCAAAACTATCGGTTCAAATCTTTGATGAAATGCGCAAACGTAACCTTCAAAATAAACACGCTATGGTTACCATGTGTGTGGGAACAGGGCAAGGTGCTGCTGGGGTTTATGAGTTTTTACACTAGAGGTTAGAGGTTAGAGGTTAGAGGTTAGAGGTTAGAGGTTAGAGGTTAGAAAAAAATAAAGTGAAATGAAAAAAAAAGCAAGAAATTAAAGAACAGAGAGCAAAAAATAATGTGGGTTCTAGGAAAAGACATGTCTAAAAGAATTTAAAATATGGAAACTTGGTTTAGAGGTTTCAAACGATATTTCAGATCTTTTAGTTGACTTCCCTAAGCACGAAAAATATGATTTATACCAATTTAATTTTGTAATACCGTAAAGAAGAAGAAGTTGTTTTTTGGTTATATGACGCTGCGATTGGTTTGCATAGCCATAGTTATGGAAATTATAAGCAAGGAAATAGAACGGAAAATGAACGAGTCTAACTGCGACATTACATTGTTAATTTGGTATTAAGTGCTTAAATGAGTAGATGTTCAATTTCGATGCCTAGCAATATTGCCGAAGGCTCTGCAAGAACAGACAAATCATTTAATTACTTTCTAGACATATTTTTAGGCTCTTCTTTTCAACTTGGCACTCAATTATTAGTAGCACGACATAGAAAATATATTAATCAAGAACAATTAGAAAAATTGGAAGAGAAAATAGAAGAATTTCAGAAAATGACAATGGATTTTCAAAATACCTTGTAAAGTCTAATCTCTTTTATTTATTCTCTATATTCTTAATCCTTAAAAACTTAAAATAGTAAAATGAAAAATTCAGATAACAAAAAAGACATCCTCCGCGGTGGACAGTTTTTAGTAAAAGAAACCAAGTGCGAAGACGTTTTTACGCCAGAAGATTTTTCTGACGAGCAAAAAATGATGAAAGAATCGGTGAAAGAATTTGTAGATCGCGAGATCTGGCCGAAGAAAGAAGAGTTTGAAAAGAAAAACTACGACCTTACCGAAGAGGTTATGCGTAAAGCAGGAGAGCTCGGTTTCTTAGGAGTTGCGGTTCCTGAAGAATATGACGGACTCGGAATGGGGTTTGTTTCTACCATGTTGGTATGTGACTATATCTCTGGTGCCACTGGTTCTATCGCCACCGCATTTGGAGCGCATACAGGGATTGGCACGATGCCCATTACGCTTTACGGAAACGAAGAGCAAAAGAAAAAGTATGTCCCTAAATTAGCTACAGGGGAGTGGTTTGGTGCCTATTGCTTAACTGAACCTGGCGCTGGTAGTGATGCTAACTCCGGAAAAACAAAAGCGGTTCTTTCTGAAGATGAAAAATACTACAGCATTTCTGGACAAAAAATGTGGATTTCAAATGCGGGTTTTGCCGATATTTTTATTGTATTTGCAAGAGTTGAAGACGACAAATACATCACCGGTTTTATTGTAGAAAACGATAAAGAAAACGGCATCTCTTTTGGTGAAGAAGAAAAAAAATTGGGGATTCACTCCTCTTCTACTCGTCAGGTATTTTTTAATGAAACTAAAGTGCCCGTAGAAAATATGCTTTCAGAGCGAGGGAACGGCTTTAAAATTGCGATGAATGCGCTTAATATTGGTCGTATTAAATTAGCCGCGGCTACGCTAGATGCTCAGCGTAGAGTGACAGACTCTGCAGTAAAATATGCTACAGATCGTGTTCAGTTTGATACTGCCATTGCCAAATTTGGGGCAATAAAATATAAACTAGCAGAAATGGCCACTTCGGCTTATGCTGGAGAATCTGCTTCTTATAGAGCTGCAAAAAATATTGAAGATCGTATCGCTATGCGTCAGGCAGATGGAAATTCTCACGCTGAAGCGGAATTAAAAGGTGTAGAAGAATACGCTATAGAATGTTCTATTCTAAAAGTAGCTTGTTCTGAAGATGTTCAGCATTGTAGTGATGAAGGAATCCAAGTTTATGGTGGAATGGGATTCTCTGCAGATACGCCTATGGAATCTGCTTGGAGAGATGCTCGTATTGCGAGAATCTACGAAGGAACCAATGAGATCAATAGAATGCTAACCGTTGGGATGTTGGTTAAAAAAGCGATGAAAGGCCACGTAGATTTATTAGGTCCTGCTCAAGCCGTTGCAGATGAGTTAACAGGAATCCCTTCTTTTGATAAACCAGATTACGCCGAATTGTTTGCCGAAGAAAAAGAAATGATTGCTAAATTAAAGAAAGTATTCTTAATGGTAGCAGGAAGTGCCGTTCAAAAATTTGGACCAGATTTAGAAGAGCACCAGCAACTTTTATTAGCAGCATCAGATATTCTTATTGAGATTTATATGGCAGAATCTACCATTTTAAGAACCGAAAAAAATGCGAAGAAAAATGGAGAAGATTCCCAAAAAGAACAAATTGCTATGAGTCAGCTTTATTTATATAACGCTGTAGATATAGTGATTCAAAAAGCAAAAGAAGGAATTGTGTCTTTTGCTGAAGGCGATGAGCAACGCATGATGCTTATGGGACTCAAACGTTTTACCAAATATCAAAATATGCCTAATGTGGTAAAATTAAGAAATACCATTGCAGAAAAATTAACCGCAGAGAATAAATATTGCTTTTAAAAATTAAGTTTGGTTAAGTTGGTTGAATCAAAGCCGTATCTCATAAAAAAGATGCGGCTTTTTTTATATTTCTCTTATTTATAGCCACTTAAAAAGTAATTTCGCTTACTTCCGTAAAGGTGATTTCATTATCTACAATACCAAGTTCATATTGCGATAAACGCTCCTCGCCAATTACAAAAAGTTCATCTCCTCGTATAATCAAATCAAATCCGCTTACAGGAATAGACGAAACAAAATTAGGGTTTGAAGGTTCTGAAACATCTAAAATTCTTACCACATTTAAATCGGCTACCAATAAATAATTTCCGTAAAGCCCTAATCCTATAGGACGGTTCATTTGTACAGTGGTTAGCAATTCTGGATATAAAGGATTTTCTGTGTTATAAATTTCTAATTGATTGATGTCTCCCAGACAAGAAGCGTTGGCATGCAAGGTAACATAGGTAAAATCACCCGAAGAAACCACAGGATCACAGCTTCTTAGATGACTTACTTCGGCCAATTGAAGCGGATTTTCTGGCGCCGAAATATCATAAATATACATTCCCAATCTACTGCCCACGTAAAGTTTATCCTCAAAACCATATAAGGTTTCAATATCAAAACCTATATAAGTATTTCCTTTAAAAATGGGTTGCGAAGGGTTGGTAACCTCGAAAATACTCAAGGTTTCGTCGCCTACGGTGTACAAATAATTCCCAACAAGTGAAAATCGAGCTAGACTCCCTCCCATTCCATCTCCACCAACGTCGTTAGGACTTGCAGACTCATTACTGTCTGAACTACAAGCAAACATGATAATAACTAAACAAAGTAGTATACATTTTTTCATGGATTTAATTTTTGAGTTGGTAGCCAATAATGACATGATCTGCTGGCACATCAAAATAATCTGCCCTAAAACCGTCTGGGGAATTTAATCTTGGAAATACATTAGAAGATCTGGATATTCCTTGAATAGATTGCGTGTAAATATTAAAATCTATCGCTACCAAATCTACAAAATGATGTACAAAAATGGTGTTTCCTCTAATGGCTAAATCTGTTGCTCCAGGCACTTTTAAATAAGCAATTGCTTCAGGAGTTTCTGGATTGCTATTGTTATAAATATGAAAACCCTCTTCACTTTCATTAATCAGAATATACTGTTCTTTTACATACACTTTTCCAGCCTGGCTAATAGGTCTAAGGGTTTGCAACTCGATCTCTTCTTCAAAAGCACCTCTAGTTTGTGTGATGGGTTCATATTGACTTTCATAAATGTATGCAACATCATCGTCTTCTCCCCAGTGGACACAGGCTTGTAGGCTTAAGACAGCACTAAAAAACAGCAAATACTTTAGGACTCTCATAATTAGATTGATTTCTAAGTAAATGTTTAAATTATTAAAGGGTTGCTTCATTTCTAAAAAAATACATTATGTTCTTTCCTGAGAAAATTATATTTAACAAATCCCTAAGAGGAAACTTTTTAAAAACGGTGTAAATTTCAAGCTATGAAGTATTTTTATTCTCAGCCGCTGCTAATATTCTTAATCTTGGGCGTATTATTTTCCGCGAAAGCTCAAAGCTTAAAGGATACAACGCAAGTAGATACTGCTACCAATATGCCTTCCAAAGAAACTATCATAGATACGAAGCATGACAAGCTACAAACCAATCCTATTCAGGAATACAATGAAGCTTATTATATATTAGGAAGACTTAATGATGGCATAGGATTACCGTCCAGTCATTATAATTTACAAACGCCTCAAGCTGCGTTAGAACATTTTATCGCCTATGCTCGAAACGAAGAATTTGAAGAGGCTGCTTATGCGTTAAATCTAAATTTACTCCCTAGCTCTATTACAAAAGAAGAGGCAGGAATATTAGCTGAAAAATTTTATTTTGTACTCAACCAGCGGGTAAAAATAGATTGGACAGATTTGCCAGACCGGCCAGACGGTCAAATAGATATTAGCACGACCACCAATAAAGCCGTGGCAGGAAAACCAAGAAGAAGTATTGTCTTTGGGGAAATTAACTTAGACGACAGGAGAATTGTTCTTAGGGTACAACGCGTTAAATATAAAGATTATGGTGCTTTTTGGATGATTTCTTCTAATACTATAGAGAATATAGAGGATCTATACAAGATTTACGGTCCTAGAAAATTAGATCGCGCCATGCCTTCTTGGGCAAGAATGAAAATATGGAATACTCCTATTTGGAAACCTGTGGGCACCATGCTATTAATTGTGCTGTCCTACTTTCTTGGAAAAGGACTTCTGCTAATAATTAGAAAACTCTTTTTAAAATCTGATAAAGTATGGGTTAACAATATCGCTAAGCGTTTATCTAAGCCTGCAGGAATTACCTTTGGAATACTTATTTTTTACATTCTTCTGAACGAACTGATTTCCTTCACGGGTCCTTCTGCTACAACTCTATACGCTACCCTTCTTATTATAGTCATTAGCTCTATCACTTGGTTGATCATGCGTTTGATTGATTATCTCATGGTATATGTAGCCGAATACAAAATAGGTGATACCAATCCTGAAGAAAATTCTGAAGCCAGAATGATGCTTACCTATATTTCGGTTGCCAGAAGAATCGTAACCTTTGTAGTAATTATTATAGGAGCTAGTGTCATTCTATCTCAATTTAGATCTTTAGAAAAGTTAGGAATTTCTTTATTGGCTTCTGCAGGAGTTGCTACTGTAATTCTTGGTATTGCCGCTCAAAGCACGCTAGGTAATATTATTGCTGGGATACAAATTGCTATTACTAAACCTGCTAGAATAGGAGATACGGTAATTATTAATGATGACTGGGGTTATGTAGAAGATATTCGATTTACGTATATGGTCGTAAGAACTTGGGATCTGAGAAGACTAATTGTTCCGCTTCGGTTTATTGTCTCCAACACATTCGAAAATTGGTCTATGACCAGTGCCAATCAAATACGACCTATTACTTTATACGCAGATTACCGTATTGATGTGAGTAAAATCAGAAAAAAATTTAAGGAAATATTAGAACAGGAAGAAGATTGGGATGAAAACCATCCTCCAACGGTACAAGTAGTTGACGTTACTGAAAAATCTATAGAAATTAGAGCACTTTGCAGCTCTAAAGATGCAACTCATACTTGGGATTTGCATTGCAAATTAAGAGAGAAGTTAGTGAGGTATATTAGTGAATTAGAAGATGGAGCACACCTTGCTAAAGCAAGAGTTGCTCTTCAGGAAAATCACAGAGATAAAGAAAGTTAATTACAGCTTCAGTTGTTAAATATTTAAGTTTTTAAGTAAAAGTTTATCAATAGGTTAACTAGCAATTTTATAATTCTATCCTGTTTGTATGTACTTTTACGGTATAGAAAAAATAGCTAACAATTTAAAACTAAGAAATTATGAAAGTAGGTAAATTATTATTAGGATTAGCCTCTGGAGCAGCTGCAGGAATTGCAGCAGGATTATTATTTGCACCAAAAAAAGGTTCTGAAACAAGAAAGCAAATTGCAGATACTACAAATGATTACGTGAATGACGCTAAAGGAAAAGTAGAAAATGCAAAGAGCTCTTTAGAACATAAATTAGAAAGTTTAAAAGCGAAAAAAAACGCAATGACAGCAGATAGCAAAGCGGAAGAAGCTGCATACAATACAAAAGCGAAAGTAAATGACGCTATAAGCTAAATTTAAATTCACCTAGTAAAATACTATAAAAATCGTCAATATTAATTGGCGATTTTTTTATTTCAATTTATTTTTGCTGTGTTCCATTGCAAGACTACTGTGCTTGAAATAGCATGTTTCAACACCTTGCTCTTTCATTGCTGAAAGTAATACTTTCACTTCTTTTCGTTTCTTTCGTTTTGTCTGTCTTATATAAACGGTACTAACATTTTTAGGGAAAATTTTTGCAATATCTCGGTAAATATAGGGATCTTGCTGAGAGTCGTCTCCTAATAAAATAAAGCTTAGCTCGGGATAAAACTCCACAATATGCCTAATCTTATAAAACTTATGGTTATGATCTCCTCCCCCCGATTGTAAGAAATCTCGCAATCCAGATTTGATGTCTTTCAGCTTTAAAACCGCTTTGGGAAATTGATGTATTTCAGTAAACTGAATAATAAAGTTATACAAATTCCACTCACTACTACTCACATAAAAGAATGCATTGTTCTTGCTTTGATCTTTTCTCCCAATCTGATTTAATAATCGGTAGTGCTCAACCACCTTTTCAAAAACCTTTCGCTTATTGACATTACGCGTCAACATGACATATAATTTTTTAAAAATGTTTCCTGAATGTGAAACCAAAAAGGTGTCATCAATATCTGATATTACGCCATATTCCCCTGGGTAAGGTTTTACAAATTCACCTTCTTCTTCATGAGAATCTTGAGAATCTTCATCTAAAACTTCTACTGTAAATTTATGCCATCCAGATGCTATCTCTTGGTCATAAGGAATCATCATTCTAAAGTGACCATCATCTAAGGTCTTGGTTTTTATCTCTAGATTTTTGTATTTAAAAACAACACTAGCATTACTTTCGGTTTTAATCCTAAACATTCTCAACACCTGCCACGCATGCTGACTCCATTTTTTATCTAGTTTAAATACATCTGGCGTGTCTTTTTCAAATACATGACCAAATACCATGATTTTTCTTTCATTTGCGTAACCTCTATAAACTTTTAAACCAAGTGCCATAAATTATACTAAAGATAACAGATAATATCTTTATATTATATAAATTAGTTTGTCAAAATATACAGGTATGAAAATTTTATTAGTCATTAACCCTATAAGTGGCGACTCTAATAAAGAGTCATTAATTTCTTCTATAAAACAGCGTACCTCTAGCAAGATAGAAATTTTTAGAACTACAGGAAAAGATGATATTAAAAAAATAAAAAATCTCATCACAGAAAATGAACTTGAAAGAATATTGGTGGCTGGAGGCGATGGTACTATCAAACTAGTAGCCGAAGCCATGGAAGATGAATCTATTCCCATTGGAATATTGCCTCTAGGATCTGCCAATGGATTAGCTTCTGACCTTAATTTACCCCTAGAGCAAGAAGCCTTTATCAAAGTAGCTTTAGGAGACAAAAAGAAGCAAATTGATGCGATTAACATTAACGATCAGCTTTGTTTACACATTAGTGATTTAGGGCTTAATGCCGAATTGATTAAGGAATACGAGCAAGGTACATTTAGAGGTAAGTTTGGGTACGCGCTACAGACCATTCCTACGCTTTTTAATACGGAAGGACCTTATGATTTCACCATTAAAACCAATGATAAAACCATTAACCGAAAAGGGATTATGCTCGCTATTGCCAACTCCAAACAATTTGGAACGGGCGCAGTAGTTAATGCTACGGGAGAAATTGATGATGGCATTTTTGAACTTCTACTATTTAAGAAGCTAGACATTTTTGAGGTTCTAAAAACCCTAAAGAAAGACGCGCAACTCTCCCCAGAATTCTTAGAGGTTATTCCTACTAAAAAAGCCAGCATCCAAACGCTCAAAAACGTAGATTTCCAAATAGATGGAGAATATTGTAAAGCTCTAAAATATGTAGAAGCCGAAATTTTACCTAAAAAATTAAGCGTATTTATTTCCTAAGTCTAGTCTGTCAGCTGCTCTTTAAAGCCTTCTGTCATAAATTCTTTGGCTTTGTTTTGTTCATCTAAATACGTGTAATAAACTTCAATATCTTTCACTCGCTTTAAAAATGCTATTGTTTTCTCGTGCCCCATCGCCATAATCGTAGTTGCGTACGCATCGGCCTCTGCACAAGTTTTAGCAATCACCGAAGTACTGGTGATATTGGTTTGCTCTGCTTTTCCGTTTAAGGGATTGATGGTGTGTACATATTTATTTCCGTTAAGGCTATCTATCCTAAACTTTCTATAATTACCACTAGAAGCCAAGGATTGATTTTTTAGCTTCAACGCATGGGTGTAGCTGCGATCTTCCAACTCAGAGTCGATTCCTTCAACACCCACCATCCAACTTTTATTTTTCTCGGTATTTTTTCCTTTAGTTCTAATTTCTCCTCCCAATTCAATCAGGTAATTTTCAATTCCTTTCTGTTCCAAGAACTCTCCAATTAAATCTATACCGTAGCCTTTTGCTATAGCGTTAAAATCCAAATAAATATTTCTATTATCTTTACGGATTTGATTTTCTTCCGTTAAACGGATGTTAGAAAAACCTACCAAGAGCCGAAGAGAATCTAAAACCTTGCCATCTATTTTTTTTACTGGCTCGTCATCCCCAAACCCATATGCATTACGCAATACCCCAACTGTAGGATCAAAATAACCTTCACTTTCTTCATGAATTCGCTGGGAAAGCTTTAAAACACGAACAAAAATCGCATCTACGACAATCGTAGAATCTCCTTCATTAACTTTAGAAATATCACTCGTGGGTAAATACGTACTCACAGATTGATTGACTTTTTCTACTATAGAATCTATTTGCATTCCATAATCTTCTTGCTCATAATACTTGATATGATATTCGGTACCAAAGGCATTTCCGTTAAGGTAAGTTCCGCTTTGTTCTGTTTCTTGGCAAGAAATAAAAACTAGAATAGCAAATAAGCTGAATAGATGTTTCATTATACTTGTTTTAATCCAGGATATAATTGTGCGAAATCTTCGTCTTTAATTACGGGTCGTTCAAAATCCTCTCCATGCCCCAAACCTACAGCTGCATAAAAGGTAGTAGCATCAAACTTCTCCCCATGATCTTTTACCTTTTGAACTAATTTTTTATCCATGTCAGAAACTTTCTCGGGATGACAGATTGCTCTTACGATCACAAAGCTCATTTGCTTTCCCTTTTGAACCACAAATTGGGGGTTTCGTTTTAATTTTGAATTGACGGCAAGAAATTCATAGTCCTGTGCTTCTAAATCCTTTCCTACTATATTCATGGCGAGATTATGTAACTCTTGCGCAGTTAATTTTTCTTTCATTCTGCAAATATAAGAAGCATTTTTACATTAAATTACTTTCTATAAAAGAACTTGCATACGTCAAAAAAAGTCTAACAAACTGTTAATTAGCACTCTAAATATGGTTTTTCCATATTTATAATTTAACTTTAAGAGTAAACTAAAGCTTATGAAATTACCTAAACGAACAGAAAATGCCCTAGATAAGCTATATACTGCTTTTCACAAAGGCGATTTAATTCCAGATTGTCATGCGCATTGCGCCGTGGGAAACATTTGTGATAACACTACTGCGTGGCAACATTTGACAGAACATCACGGATCTGGAAAACTTAGTTATGTAGGAATAGTTCATCAAAGATTGGGTAGGAAATTTTTTGGTTTTAGTCCGGTAGAGTTATTACAAATCGAGCAAGAATTCTTATCGGGTTGTGGGCATTCTCTTCCTTTATATTATTTAAGTCGAAATGATCAGTTAAATCAAGATGATTTATTTGCAGGTTTGACTAAAGTTGTGGCTTATTTATGCCAATTAGAGAACATTAGCAATGTGATGGATTGTTCCTTACTATTTGATTATAAGCCAGAAACGTCACAGGCTGAGGAAATCTTGCAAGAGGCTTAAAGATGATCAACCTAAAACTACAGAAAGTAAAAATGAAACTTAAATAGTTGAAAAGAATCAATCTTCTGATTGCTTTTTCAATAGGTATATCGCATTACTTATTTATTTCTGACTTCCAATTCAGTTTGAACTTCGCCTTCAAATTACGATTTCACACACCCCTAATTTTCCTCGGAATAGCTTTCTCGTAAAACTTGCTCCTTACTTCGATGGAGCTTGGCACATGCTTTTAAATGGGGAAGTTTAACAATAAGGATATGAAAATGAGAGATTGAATCCTTCAGAAAAAACAATAAAAAAAAAGCCGCTTCAAAAAAAGCGGCTTTTGCATTTTATCCTCCGAAATCATCGAAGCGAATATTTTCATCTGGCATTCCAAAATCTTCTCCCATTTTTTGAACCGCTTGGTTCATCAATGGAGGCCCACAGAAGTATAATTCAATTTCTTCTGGTTCGTCATGTTTAGATAAATATTGGTCAATTACCACTTGGTGAATAAATCCAACAAAACCATCTCCTTCAGAATTGATATCTTCTTTTACTTTCCAATTATCTTCTTCCGCAGGTTCCGATAAGGCTAAATAAAATTTGAAATTAGGGAAATCTCTTTCTAATTCTCTAAAGTGCTCAATATAGAACAATTCTCTTTTTGAACGCCCTCCATACCAATATGTAACTGTTCTTCCTGTTTTCAGGGTTTTGAACAAGTGATAAAGGTGTGAACGCATAGGTGCCATTCCTGCTCCTCCTCCTACATATAACATTTCTGCTTCAGACTCGTTAATAAAGAATTCCCCAAAAGGTCCAGAAATTGTTACTTTATCTCCTTCTTTACAGTTAAAGATATAACTAGAAGCAATACCAGGGTTTACGTTCATCCATCCACCTTTAGCGCGATCAAATGGAGGTGTGGCGATACGCACATTCAGCATAATTTCTCTTCCTTCCGCAGGATAAGAAGCCATCGAATAAGCACGCTCTACAGTTTCGTCGTTTTTCATCACCAAGGGCCACAATTTAAATTTCTCCCACTCGTCTTGAAATTTATCTGGTGTTTCATGTTCTTCTGGGTGCGCCGTGATATCCATTTCTTCAAACTTAACCTCACACGGTGGAATTTCGATTTGAATATATCCTCCTGCTTTATAATTCATATCTTCTGGAATACGCACTACAAATTCTTTAATAAAAGAAGCTACATTATAGTTACGCACTACCGTTGCTTCCCATTTCTTAATTCCGAAGACTTCTTCTGGAATGTGAATATTCATATCTTGTTTCACTTTTACCTGACAAGATAATCGAGCACCATCTTTTAATTCTTTTCTAGAAAAGTGAGGAGTTTCTGTAGGAAGAGCTTCTCCTCCACCTTCTAAAACGTGACATTCACATTGAATACACGTACCTCCACCTCCACAAGCAGACGGTAAAAATATTTTTTGATTTCCTAAAGTAGATAATAAAGTACCTCCAGAATCCACTTCGATCTTCTTCTCATCATTAATGGTGATCGTAACTGGACCTGATGGAGAAAGCTTTTGTTTGGTGAATAAAAGTAAACCAACCAATAATAAAGTAAGAACCAAAAAGGCCGCCACGGTTGCAATAATTACTCCTAATGTGCTTGTTGCTAAAAACATACTCTTAATTCGTATTAGATTCTGAAACTACAAAGGTAGTTCCCGAAGATTGTACATCGCTCTCTTCTATGGTTTCGTTAAAACCAACATTCTCTGGATTACCGTCTAAAGAAGGTGTTTCTTCATCTCCTCCTGTTAACATTCCTCCAAAGCTCATAAAACCAATGGCCATTAATCCTGTAATGATAAAGGTAATTCCTAAACCTCTTAATGCTGGGGGAACATTACTATAACGAATCTTCTCTCTAATGGCTGCAATAGCTACAATCGCCAAGAACCATCCTATTCCAGAACCAAAACCATAATTAAGCGCCAAGCCTAAAGTAGCAATATCTCTAGATTGCATAAATAGGGAACCTCCTAAGATTGCACAGTTTACTGCAATAAGAGGTAAGAAAATACCCAATGAATTGTATAGAGACGGAGAAAATTTTTCTACCACAATCTCTACCAATTGTACCATCGTTGCAATAGTTGCGATAAATAAAATAAAAGAAAGAAAACTTAAGTCGTATTCGGCATATTCAGCGCCAAGCCAAGACAAAGCTCCTTCTCTTAATATGTATTGGTCTAACAACCAGTTTAAAGGAACGGTAACAGTTAATACAAAGATTACGGCTGCTCCCAAACCAACGGCGGTAGTAACTTTCTTAGATACGGCTAAGTAAGAACACATTCCTAAGAAATATGCAAATACCATGTTATCTACAAAAATGGACTTAAAAAACAATTCTAAATGTTCCATATGATTTTATTTTATAGCTAGTGTGCTATTAATTTTCTTCAATTAATTCTTTATTTCTGCTTCTCTGAACCCAGATAATAATCCCTACTACGATCAAAGCCATTGGAGGCAATACCATAAAACCGTTATTTTCATAACCGAAGGCATACAATCCTGTTTTTTCTACAGAATCTCCCAACACTTTGAATCCAAATAAAGTACCCGAACCAAAAAGCTCTCTAAAGAAACCAACAATAATTAAGATTAAACCGTAACCTGCTGCATTCCCAATTCCGTCAAGGAAAGATCTCCAAGGCCCGTTTCCTAGAGCAAAAGCTTCAAAACGTCCCATAATAATACAGTTGGTAATAATTAACCCAATAAAGACTGATAGTTCTTTACTTAGCTCATAAGCGAAAGCTTTTAGGACTTGGTCTACAATAATCACCAAGGTTGCTACCACTACTAATTGAACAATAATTCTAATCTTAGAAGGGATAACATTTCTCATTAAAGAAATTACAACATTCCCTACTCCTAATACAAATATTACAGAAATCGCCATTACAATAGACGGCTTTAATTGCGCCGTAATTGCTAGTGCAGAACAAATACCTAATACCTGAATGGTAATTGGGTTATCATCTGCTAATGGGTCTGTAATTAATTTGGCATCCTTTTTTGATAATAGTCCCATGGCTTACTTATTTAATTTTTTAAAATAGGGTACATACAATTTGATATCCTTTCTTAACATAGCTGCAACTCCGTCTCCAGTAATAGTAGCTCCTGCAATAGCATCTACCGCATTGTCTGAAGTATCTTCATTCTTTGGATCATTATTTCCTTTGGCGACTTCGATGCCTTTAAAAGCATTTCCGTTTAAAAATTTCTCACCAGTAAAATCATCCATAAAATAACGCTGCTTGATCTCTGCACCCAATCCTGGAGTTTCACCTTTGTGATCATAATAAACGCCTTGTACCGTCATTGATTTATCTACGGCTACAAAGCCCCAAATTGCATCCCAAAGTCCTTTTCCTCTAACAGGTACGATGTAAATTTCTTTACCATCTTTCTCTGCTACGAATAAAGGAAGTCTTCTTTCATAAGAATCATCTTTCGCTTTGGTTTCTTCTTTCTTTAGGTCGATAAGATAGGCTTTATCATCTTCGGTCACCTTATCACCTTGAATTACTAATTGCTTTTTGATGTAGGTATTAAATTCATCTTCTACCTCATTGGTAGAAATAAAAGCTACATCGTTAGCACCTTCATTATTATTTACGCCCATAGCGTAAAGAATATTTTGTTGCTTCTCGTATTTTTCGTTTGCTTTAATCATAGGTTTTAATCCACTAGAGAATCCCGCTAGCAAACTTCCTACAACCACCACCATAATAATAGCAAAAATGATGGTATAGCTATTTTTATCTGTATTTATTGCCATGGTTATGCTGTTTTAACTTTTAGACGTTTTTGTCTTCTCTTAATATTTCCTTGAAGAACATAATGATCTATAGTAGGAGCAAAAACGTTCATTAATAAAATTGCTAAGAAAACTCCTTCTGGATACGCAGGATTAAAAACGCGAATCATAATAGAGATAAACCCTATAAGGAAACCGTAAATCCATTTTCCTTTATTGGTTTGTGAGGCACTTACTGGATCTGTAGCCATATACACCGCTCCAAATAAAATACTTCCTATAATTAGATGCTGCCAGAAAGGAACATTCATCAAGCCATAGAATTTAGAAGATTCTTCTATCCATCCTGCACTTATAACTCCGTTGAAAACAAGTCCCATTACTAAAGCTCCAACTAAAGTGCTTAAAATAATTCTCCAACTTCCTACTTTCGTAAAGATTAAAAATAAAGCTCCGATGATAATTAATAGTTTGGAAGTCTCTCCCACAGAACCTGGTATAAAGCCAAAAAACATATCCTGTAAACTATACATTACTTCTTGATTCTGGGCATAACTACCTAAGATCGTTTCTCCCGAAATAGCATCTAGATTTGCTCCGCCAGCAATTTCTTTAGAGCGCTCTACAGCGCCGTGAACCCATACTTTATCTCCACTCATCCACGTTGGATATGCGAAAAATAAGAAAGCACGAATGGTCAATGCGGGGTTGAGAATATTCATTCCCGTACCGCCAAATACTTCTTTTCCTATGACTACACCAAAAATTATCGCTACGGTAAGCATCCATAATGGAATATCTACGGGCACGATAAGTGGCACTAACATTCCTGTTACTAAGTAACCTTCTTCTACTTCGTGACCTTTAATTACAGCGAATAAAAATTCAACTGCGAGACCTACTCCGTAAGAAACAATTACCAAAGGTAAAATGGTGAAACATCCCATAAGGAAATTATCCATCGTAAAAAAGTTTGCCCAAGGCGCTGCTCTTAAACTTTGGTCAATGGCCGCGTAATGCTGGTAACCTGCGTTAAACATCCCAAATAATAAACAAGGAACCAAGGCTAAGATTACCGTATTCATGGTTCTCTTTAAATCGTCTGCTGCACGTATGTGCGCTCCAGAATGCGTAGTTTCGTTGGGCAGGTATAAAAAAGTATGTAATGCATTAAATGCAGGAGCCATCTTCTTGCCCTCGTACTTTTTCTTTAGCTTATGTAAATTCTCTTTCAATCCCATAATACTATCCTATTTCTTTATACATTAAATCTAATCCTTTTCTAATAATCTCTTGATGTGGTTGTTTAGAAACACACACAAATTCAGTAAGAGCAAAATCCTCTGGAGCTACCTCGTACATTCCCATGGCTTCCATTTCATCTAGATCTTGAACCATACACGCTTTGAGAATTTGTAATGGATATATATCTAAGGGAAAAACCTCTTCATAATTTCCAGTAAGCACAAAAGCTCTATGTTCCCCGTTAGTATTGGTATTTAATTCATACTTTTTATTAGGCTGCATCCAAGAGAATGTTAATGCTCTAGAAGTAGAAATTTTATTAAATACAGGTTTATTCCATCCAAAAAATTCATAATCGTCTCCTTCAGGGATCACGGTAATCATATTTGCATAGTATCCTAGAAAACCATCCATTGGTTCTTTAGTGCCGGTAAGTACGTTTCCATTAATGACACGTACATTATCTTCAGTAAGACCAGCATCTTTTACAATTCCGTTAAGGTTCATTCCTAGAGGAGCACGGTAATACTTTGGAGTTTTTACACTAGATCCTGCCACAGCAATCACCCTTTCAGGATTAAATCTTCCTGTTAGTAATAACTCACCAATAATTACCAAGTTTTGAGCCTCTAAAGTCCAAATTGTTTCTCCCTTATTTACCGGAGCCAACATTCCTATTTGTGTTCCTACATTCCCAGCGGGATGCGGACCTGCCACAGAGTGCAACTCAATATTTCTCATGGAAGAAAATATTGAAGATTTTTTATCTCTAATTCCCACGTGTACCTTTCCTGTAGTCATTTTTGACAAAGCAGTTAAAGCGGCTTGTAGTTCTTTTTCTCTTCCTTTTAGCACAAAATCATAATCTGGAGCTAGCGGAGCTGAAGAAAAACCTGAAATAAATATATCTCTAGGAGCCGTTTCTGGATCGGCAATAACATCATAAGGACGTTGTTTAATAAACGGCCAAACTCCACCTTCCAAAAGTCTGGATTTGATTGTTTCACCATCAGAAGAATCTACACTTAAAGAACCAAAATCGGTTACTTCTTGCTGCGCATCTGCTTCGATAACAATCTTTAAAATTACCCTCTTTGCTCCACGTTCAATTGCGGTTAAAGTACCACTTATGGGAGAGACAATTTTAATCTCTTTATTAGCTTTAGAATAAAAAATGGGATCTCCCACCTTTACTTTTGCTCCTTCTTTAACCAACATTTTAGGAGTGACAAGGTGAAACTCTGATGGTCTTATTGCAAAAGTCTTCGATTTTGATGCGTTAGAGATGGTTTTTTTTGCCTCCCCTACTAGCCGCAAATCTAGACCTTTCCTAACTTTAATGTCTTTTGACATAATCCTGTATAAGTTAATATTCGCGGTTGCAAATTTAATAATTAAATCCTCTATTTGCTCCAAAGTTAATTACAAGTTAACTATTTATACCCATTCTAAATAACTTATTTTTACGCTCTTATATTACTTCCGTGAAAACGGCACATTTTGTGTATATTTAAACCCAATTATTCTATACGTTTATGAGACACTTTTTGACAGCCATCTTAGTTTTACTTTTTTGTCCCCTGCAGGCGCAAGAATTAGAAACTACTCCACCAGAATTTATTCGAACCATTCAGTTTCAAGGGGAGCAAGAGTTTACAGGAACACCAATTATAGCGTTAGGACAACCTATTCGCTTAGAGTTTGATGATCTCATAGGAGATGAAGCCGATTATTTCTACACTATAGAACATTTCAATTTCGATTGGACGCCTTCAGATTTAGCTAAGACTGAATTTATGAGTGGCTTTGACGATGTTCGCATCTTAAATTATGAGAATTCGTTCAACACCCTTCAAATTTACTCTCATTACAACTTGAGCATTCCCAACAAAGACACCCGAAGACTTAAAGTGAGCGGAAATTACATGATTAAGGTATGGGATGAAAACAGAGATTTGGTATTTTCTAGAAAATTTATGGTGTATGAAGATATCGCATTGGTTAAAGTGGAAATTAAACGCTCCAGAAATTTAAAGTATATCGCCACCAAACAAATAGTAAATTTTTCGATTGACGGAAGTGATAATATTTTATTTAGAAACCCAAATCAGAATTTAAAAACACTCGTGATTCCCAACAATAATTTGCAAAAATCAATTTACGACCTAAAACCTCAATATTCTGTAGGAAACGAACAAATTTACAAATACGATCAAGAAGCTGCCTTTTGGGGTGGCAACGAGTATATATATTTCGATAATAAAGATGTGCGCGGTTCTACTATGAATATTCGCTCTATCGAATTGTTAGACATTTACAATACCTATTTATTTGCAGACAAAGTTAGAAAATTTGAACCTTACACCTACAATCCAGATATTAATGGAAATTTTGTAGTCAATACTTTGCAAGGAGATAACGACAAAATAAGGGCAGAATATACTTGGGTGCATTTTTATTTAAACAATTATGAGCGTTTAAACGGGGGAGAGATTCATATCTACGGAAACTTTAATAACTACAGTTTGGACGAATCAACCAAACTTACCTACAATTCAAAAAAAGACATTTACGAAACCAAACGACTTTTTAAACAAGGTTTTTACAACTATAAATATGTATTGCTAGAAAAAGACGGTACGATTAACGAAGGCTATTTTTCTGGAAACTTTGACGAAACTGAAAACCAATATACGGTTCTCGCTTATTATAAAGAACTTGGCGGGAGATATGATAGAATTGTTGGCATAGGAAGCGCTTCTAGCCGAAATATAACCAACTAAATAATTCAAATTTTACTTTAAATACGTTAGGATGACTATTTTAAATGTAATTTTTGATTGAAATTCCCTACTAAAGAAATACAAAGAAAATCAGAAACTTAGAAAAGCATTCTTTGTTGATGATTTTAAATACTATATTTATTTTTTGATTAAGAGATTATGATTCAACAAGTAACACGCGGCATTAAGATTTCTGTAAGGACTAGTTTTAAAGGTACTTACCTTAAAAATTATAAGAAAAACTTTGCTTTTTCTTATCGAATTACTATCGAAAATCAAAGCAATGACTCGGTGCAACTCAACTCGCGTTTCTGGAGAATTAAAGACGCTTTAAATAAAAATGAAATTATTGAAGGTGAAGGTGTTATTGGTAAAAAACCTGTAATTAAGCCTGGAGAATCGCACACTTATAGTAGTGGCTGTCTTATCACTTCTCCGTTTGGATCTATGAGCGGGCATTACAATATGGTTAATTTTACATCTACCAGAAAGTTTAAAGTATTAATTCCTTCGTTTAAGTTAAGCGCTCCATTTGCGATAAATTAGGACTCGTTTACTACTAAGAACTTAAATGCTAGATATGAAATATGAGCTCTCAAATATCAAGTGCAACAATTAGCCTGGCACCTTACTACTCCCATAAAAAGTCAATTGTTAATTTTTAAAATTAGTTTTCTCTGCGGATTCTAAAATTGTCTTCTTCTGAAATCTTGAATTAATTCAGTAAAAAAATCAATTTAAACTGATGATGGATTAATTTCTAACAAACTAATTTCTTTGCTGCTCAACTCCTCAAATTGAAGTGTTTTTTGATTTAGTTTAATGACTGCCTGAGTGATACTTGTTGTCTTTAACTCTCCGCGATCTATAATTAAATCTCCTCTCTTCTGATGATGAAAATCCCAAATTTCTTTTTCAGCAATGTTTTGATGGCTTTTTAAGAATTCTTCCCAATACTGTTCTCTTTCTTTCCGCTGCTGCGGATTATAAGTCATTGCCGCCGACCAGATTTGTGGTTTTATCGCTTCGGCAAATAAATGCTTCTTTTTGCCATCCCAAACCCAACGCCAAATTTGAAGTTGTTTTTTATAATCGATGCTAATCAGCGTAAAAGGTTCTACGCCTTTTAAATCGAAAGATTCAAAAAAGTCTTGAATTTCATCAGTTTTTAGTGCCTCTTTTACCACAACTCCTCTACTCAATTTATATGTAGACTTTCGTTGATGGGATTCAAAACCACCATTCATCAAACAAACCAAACGTTGCTGAGAACTAAAACCCACCCAAGTTCCTCCTGCAATTTTATCTTTAGGGTAATAGAGATCTACTTCATCTTCAAAATAGTGTTGAGGCGCCAACGTTGGTCTGTGAATAGATTCATCTCTACTGGATGTAAAAATGAATGAATTCTCTTCCGCTAAAAGCGGAAAAAAAGTTAGAGTACACATAATTGATTATAAGTTGCCAAATTAACTAAACTATTTATACTAAATACTATCCTCATTAAAAATTTAATTCTTTGCAGCTCAATCTGTTTAATTTGAGATTAACACAACTTAAGAAAACCTTAGGCTTAAACCAAAATCAAGTCGGTTTATTTTCCCTATATTTATGGCCGAAAATAATTTACAAAACATTAAAAACAAAAATATTATGGGTAAAGGATTTTTTCACGTTCCACCAGCGGTAAACGAGCCTATTAAAAGCTACGCGCCAGGAACACCGGAAAGAGAAGAAGTATTACTTACATATAAAGATATGTACAATGCAAAGGTAGATGTACCTCTTTATATTGGTTCTGAAGAAATAAGAACTAAAAATACAGCGACTATACATCCTCCACACGATCACAAACACAATTTAGGAGTATACCATTTAGCTGAAAAAAAACACATCAACAAAGCGATTGATGCTGCATTGGAAGCTCGCCACAAATGGGCAAAACTTCCTTGGGAACAACGCGCGGCAGTATTTTTAAAAGCAGCCGATTTAATTGCAGGTCCATACCGCCAGAAGATGAATGCTTCTACGATGATTGGACAGTCTAAAAATGTATTCCAAGCAGAAATTGATTCGGCCTGTGAAATCGTTGACTTTTTACGTTTTAACGTAGAATATATGACACAAATTTATGATGAGCAACCAGAATCTGACGAATCAGCTTGGAACCGCGTAGAACATAGACCTTTAGAAGGTTTTGTATATGCAATTACTCCGTTTAACTTTACAGCAATTGCTGGAAATTTACCTGCTGCTCCTGCTTTAATGGGTAATGTAACAATTTGGAAGCCTAGTGCTTCGCAAATGTTTTCTGCAAAAGTATTGATGGATGTTTTCCAAGAAGCTGGAGTGCCAGATGGAGTAATTAATATGGTGATGGGAGATGCTGCTATGATTACAGATACAATTTTGGATAGTCCAGATTTTGCTGGAGTTCACTTTACAGGAAGTACAGATGTATTTAAAGGTTTATGGTCTAAAATTGGTCAAAACATCGATAAATATAAAACGTATCCAAGAATTGTAGGAGAAACAGGAGGAAAAGACTTTATAATGGCTCATCCTTCTGCAAATCCAAAAGAGGTATCTACTTCTATCGCAAGAGGTGCATTTGAATATCAAGGTCAAAAATGTAGTGCTGCTTCTAGATGTTACATTCCTAAAAGTATGTGGGATGAAGTAAAAAGCAATTTAGAAGAAGACCTTGGTTCTTTCAAGATGGGATCTCCTGAAGATATGGGTAACTTTATTAATGCCGTTATTCACGAAAAATCTTTTGACAAGTTAGCCAAGTATATTGATCAAGCTAAAAAGGATAAAGATGCTGAAGTAATTATTGGTGGAGGATACGATAAATCTAAAGGTTACTTTATTGAGCCAACAGTGATTTTAGCTAAGAAGCCTAAATATAATACGATGGAAACCGAACTTTTTGGACCTGTAGTTACTATTTACGTTTACGATGATGCTAAGTTCGAAGAAACTTTGCACTTAGTAGATGACACTAGTATTTACGCATTAACTGGAGCAATTTTCTCTAAAGATCGTTATGCAGCGGCCTTAGCAACAGACATTTTACAAAATTGTGCGGGTAACTTCTACATTAATGATAAATGTACAGGAGCTGTAGTAGGAAAACAACCTTTTGGTGGTGCTAGAGCTAGTGGAACCAATGATAAAGCAGGATCTAAACTAAACTTACTGCGTTGGTCTTCTCCGCGTTTAATTAAGGAAACCTTTGTACCAGCTACAGACTATAGATATCCTTTTATGGGTGAATAATCCTCTCTCTCTGATATAACAGATGAAAAAACCTGCTTTTGAGCAGGTTTTTTTTGTTTCTAGACTTTTATATCAAAAATTATTATCCTTTATATTTCATAGGAAGATAAACGACGCTCTTCGTTTCAAAAAAATCTTCTTTAAAATAATCGCTCAACGGATGTATTTTTGCCGTTTGATAGATGGAAAGTTCTTCGGTTAAATCTCCGCCTTTTAAGTATAAAATTCCGTTTTTTAACTCGTGCTTATTTTTCTTCGCTATTTTTCCTTTTACCCAACGTACAAAAGTTTCCATTTGCGCTACGGCTCTACTTACAATAAAGTCATATTGTCCGTTTATTTCTTCCACACGACAATTAAAGGTTTTTACATTTTCTAAACCTAAACCTTCAGCAACTTCATTCACTACTTTAATTTTCTTACCGATGCTATCTACCAAATGAAATTCTACTTCAGGAAATAAAATAGCAAGAGGAACTCCAGGGAAACCGCCACCAGTTCCTACATCCATCACTTTACTATCCGGTAAAAAAGGCTGTACTTTGGCAATTCCTAAAGAATGCAATACGTGTCGCGTATAAATTTCGTCAATATCCTTTCTAGAAACCACATTAATTTTTAGGTTCCAGTCTTTATACAAATCTTTTAAACGCGTAAATTTATCTTTTTGATCTTCCGTTAAGTCGGGAAAATAGGTAGTGATTTCTTCCAACATTTTTTTTTGCAAATATAGTATTGTTTATGATTTTGTAGCTTTATGTTTTACGAATCCTGAAGATCTCTTACTGCTTTTTGATGTTCCATCTCTCCTTTCCAGTTTCGTTCTCGTTGGTTCAAGTTTAAAAATGTTTCCGCTTTACCGTACATCGTAATAATATCATGGGGCTTTATAAAAGAGCTTCCATTGGGTGAACCTACATAATCCCCTTCTTCAGGCTGTATTCCTAAAACGATAATTCCTTCTTTGCGTAACTCTAAGTCGATAAGTTTTTTGTTCCCCAACCAACTTTCTTCATCTACCCGCAACTCAGATATTCTGTAATCATCGGCTAAATGAAGTACAGAAGCGTAATCCTTAACATCTATCTTGGTATATTTCTTTAAAGCTCTACTAATTATTTTAGACAACCATCGATCTACCACAGAGCTTCTTATCGCCCACCAAACAAAACTTATCCCTACTACAATTATAACTAAACCATACAGCAAAGAGCTGGTAGTATTAGGAAGCACAAACGCTAAAATTAAAGTAGACATAGTGGTCACGATCCCAGCATTTCCTATGAGCATCAAGGTATAAATAATTTTTCTGCGGACAGGAAAATTCATAATTTTTTCGGATTCTTGGGTGGTAAAGCCTGAACCTGTATAAGCCGATCTGGCTTGAAATCTAGCGCTTTCTGTAGAAAGTCCCGTATGCGCTAAGGCGATAGCTGCCACACGAGTAATCAGTGCAGAGAGACTCACAATAACAAATAAGGATATGGCTGGGATCATAACTTTAGAAATTTATAAAAATAAATCATAATCTTTTAAGTGTAGTAGATTAAACTAACAAAAAACAATTAAAAAACAAATTTTCAGTTATATTTAAACCTATAGTTTATGAAAGGACATGCTTTAATAAGCAGATAAATTCTTAAATTTGAATTCTCTTACCCAAGACAGATGAAAGAACAAGTTATTAAATTCTCCAGAATAGATTCCGCAAAGTTTTTTAGAACTTTAAATAAAAGAGTCAATCGTTATTTTAAAGATAATGAAATCTCAAAAACCGGAAACTGGAAGCTTCACCTAAAGACCATCGTGATGTTTTCGCTTTTCCTTACGCCCTATTTTTTAATTCTTACACTAGACATCTCCCAATGGTGGATGCTTTTACTCACCATCGTGATGGGAGTTGGTATGGCTGGCGTAGGAATGAACGTGATGCACGATGCTAATCACGGGGCATATTCTTCCAAAAAATGGATTAATAAAGTGATGGGAAGTAGTATGTATATTCTTGCCGGGAATGTGTACAACTGGCAAGTACAACACAATGTATTACACCATACTTACACCAATATTCACGGTCACGATGAAGATTTAGAAGCAGGAAGAGTTATCCGCTTTAGCGAACATTCTAAGTGGAGGAAAATTCATAGATTTCAACAGTATTATTCGGTGTTACTTTACGGATTGCTTACGTTTAATTGGGTACTTACTACAGATTTTAAACAGACTCACCGCTACTTAAAGAAAAAATTAGCCTACGGAAAACTTCCTAGTCCTTTAAAACAGTGGAGTACTATTGCCATTACCAAAACTCTCTATATTGCTATTTGGATTGTCATCCCAATGTTATTTATGAGTATTGCTTGGTGGAAAATTCTACTTGGTTTTTTCATAATGCACTATACCGCAGGACTTATTTTAAGTATTGTTTTTCAATTAGCGCACGTGGTAAAACAAACCGAAATGCCTTTACCAGACGACCAAGGCTCTATGAAAAATACGTGGGCCATTCATCAATTGTTTACTACGGTTAACTTCTCTACCAATAATAAGGTAGTTAATTGGTTTACTGGCGGTTTAAATCACCAGGTAGAACATCATATTTTTCCTAATATTAGTCACATTCATTATAAAAAGATTTCAAAAATAGTAAAGGAAACCGCCCAAGAATGCAACCTTCCTTACCACGAATATAAAACCACTAGAGCAGCAATTATAGCCCATTTCACCCATTTAAAAGAAATGGGAATGAAGCCTACAATTACAGCCTAAAAATTTTTAATATTTATGCAAGAGCAATTATCTGACAGAATTAATAGATTAGAAACTTCGGCTACATTAGCCATGGCTGCAAAAGCCCGAGAGTTAAAAGTAGAAGGCAAAAACATCATAGGTCTTAGTTTGGGAGAACCCGACTTTAATACGCCAGATTTTATTAAAGATGCGGCTATCCAAGCCATTAACGACAATTACAATTCGTATACACCTGTCGATGGTTATGTAGATTTAAAAGAAGCCGTGATTCGTAAGTTTAAAAGAGACAACCGTCTTAGTTATGATAAATCACAAGTGGTGGTTTCTACGGGAGCCAAACAAGCCTTAGCAAATGTAGCGATGGTTTGCTTAAATCCTGGAGACGAAGTTATTTTACCTTGCCCGTATTGGGTGAGTTATAATGATATCGTAAAAATTGCTGAAGGTGTGCCAGTAGAAGTGCCTACGACTATCGAAACCGATTTTAAAATGACGCCCCAGCAATTGGAAGCTGCCATTACGCCAAAAACCAAAATGTTATGGTATAGTTCTCCCTGTAATCCAAGCGGAATGTTATACAGCAAGGAAGAGTTAAGAGCTTTGGCCGATGTCCTAAAAAAGCATCCTCAAATTATTGTGGTAAGTGACGAGATTTACGAACACATCAATTTTGTGGGCGATCACGTTTCGATGGCCGAATTTGAAGATATGTACGACCGTACCGTAACCGTAAACGGAGTTTCAAAAGCATTCGCAATGACGGGGTGGCGTATTGGTTATATTGGCGCGCCCAGTTATATTGCAAGAGCCTGCACGAAGATTCAAGGACAATTTACCAGTGGTGCCAATTGTATTGCCCAACGCGCAACGATTGCAGCATTAGATGCGCCTGTAAGTAAGATTTCTTTTATGATAGATACGTTTAAAGAACGTAGAAAACTTATTTTAGATTTATTAAACGAGGTTCCTGGCTTTAAATGTAATGCGCCTCAAGGTGCTTTTTATGTTTTTCCCGATGTCTCGGAATTGTTTGGAAAAAGCTACAATGGCACAACCATAAATGATGCTACAGATTTGAGCATGTATTTATTAGAAGTAGCCGAAGTTGCTACCGTAACCGGGGCAGCCTTTGGAGATCCTAACTGCTTAAGACTTTCTTACGCCGCTAGTGAAACTGAAATAAAACAAGCGATTAAGCAAATAAAAGCCGCTTTAAGCTAGAAAAATTTAGTAATTAGTATTTAGTAGTGAGAGGTTAGAGGTGAGTATTTCACTTTTAATTTCTCACTTGTAGTTTTTACCACCACCTTATTCTATTTTCTATTCTCTTGAATTTTTTAGTTTTATAGCCTGTTCTTTCATCCTGAATCTGTTTCAGGGTCTCACTAATAGCTTACGTATCAACTTCATGATATTCTTCACGCCATTTCATTCGCTCTGAATGACAGTTTCTTCTGTTCGTTTTTATTCCGAAGTAACTATTTTTTAACTTTTCACTTTTAGTTTTTCACTTTTAATTTATCACTTTTCACTTCTAACTCACTACTGTCATTCCGAAGAAGGTACGACTGAGGAATCTTTATGTTTAAAGCAATAATCCATATTAATGATTTGAAAAAGCGAGAATGAGATTCTGAAACAGTCCCGCCCGAATGGATTCAAGTCGGGCAGGTTCAGAATGACAGTTTTTTTTTAGTTTTTATTCCGAAGTAACTATTTTTTAACTTTTCACTTTTAGATTTTCACTTTTAGCTTTTCACTTCCACATTGGTCTATTTTCTATGCTCCATATTCTATTCTTATTCACCTCTCATCGTATCTCTAGGATTATTTATACTCTAACTTATAGAGCTTAATGCTTATTTTGTCTGAAATTTGATCGTTCACGACCATTGTTTTGTTTTTACCTTTTATAAAGAGGTCATAATTATCTGTACAAAAATATTTATCTCCGCTTTTTGTCGTAATCAAGTCCAGTTTCTTTTTTTCAACCAATTCTAGTTTAGTTTCAGCATCCACCAAATCATATTCAAAGCAAAATTGTGCTTTTGTTCTGTTCATACTTCTACTAACACCTGCTAGACTGGGTTTGCTAACATTGCCACGATACAAAACTTCATCTTCATACACCACTTCATATTCATAGGTGACCAAATTATTTTTTACCGAATTGGTCAAATCTTCATCGGAATGATTGGAAGAAAAACCTTGAGAAATATTTTCTTCCAAATATTCTACTTCTCCCTCAGTAACTTCTACTCTTTCTATGCTTTGCGCATTAGTAAAGTGAAATGTAACTATTAGGATTAAAGTTGCTATTGTATTTTTCATAGGTCTATTTTAATAGGTTATTACTCATTATATAAAGTCAAATATACCTATTTCATATTTCTTCTGCGGATTAGTACTTTTATACTTTAGCTAAAGTTTTCATAAAGAATATCAGATAAAATTATAAAAGCCTTGTTTTTTATGATTGGAAAAAGCGAGAATGAGATTCTGAAACAGTCCCGCCTGAATGAATCCACTTCGGGCAGGTTCAGAATGACAGTTCTTTTTTAGTTTTTATTTCGAAGAAAGAAATCTTTAGATTAACGATTGTAGATTGTGGATTTTTCACTTTTCACTTTTAGCTTTTCACTCACTACTGTCATTCCGAAGAAAGTACGACTGAGGAATCTTTCTCTTTAAAGTAAAAGTTTTTTTTATGATTTGAAAAAGCGAGGATGAGATTCTGAAACAGGTTCAGAATGACAGTTCTTTTGTTAGTTTTTATTCCGAAATAAATTTTTTTAACTTTTCACTTTTAGTTTTTCACTTTTCACTTTCCCCATTAGTCTATTTTCTTTTCCCCTACCTATTCCTCCAAAAGAAAGGAGTTAAAATAATAAGCACCGTAAAAAGCTCTAAACGACCAATGAGCATCAAAAAAGCACACCACCATTTTCCGGCGGAAGGTAAGACGTCAAAATTATTCACCGGACTCAAAGCTCCGAATGCCGGACCTATATTTCCCAAGGAAGAAGCTGCACCTCCAATAGCCGTAGAGAAATCTAAGCCTAAAGAAGCCAAGCCAATGGCTCCAATAATAAAGGCTAACATATACAAAATAAAAAATCCTAAAATATTAAATACAATCTTCCCCTGAATGCTTTTTCCGTTATAACGCACTGGTAAAATTGCATTGGGGTGTAGGGTTCGTTTAAATTCGGTGATCCCATTACGAATCATAATGATATGACGTACCACTTTTACCCCTCCTGAAGTAGATCCTGCAGATCCTCCCAAGAAAAACATCCCGAAAAAGAAAATGGTCAAAAAGGGTGTCCACATCGTAAAATCGGCACTTACAAAACCTGTAGTAGTTATGACAGACAACACCTGAAATAGCGCGTGTCTAAAAGCACTTTCTGCCTGTCCCCAAACCATGGGATGCTCTATAGAAGACAGACCAACATCTGCATTAAAGTAAATAAGCAAAGCTGCAATAAGCGTAAAAGAACTCACAAATATAAAGTACCATTTAAATTCTTCATCTTTCAAAATACGCTGTACTCTCCCTTTAAAAGCAAAGTAACTCATCACAAAATTCATTCCTGCCAGAAACATAAAGGCAATAATGATGTACTGAATAATAGGTTTATGATTCCAATATGCGACACTAGCGTTTTTAGTAGAAAAACCACCTGTAGAAAGCGTACTTAGAGCGTGGTTTGCAGCATCAAACATATTCATGCCTGCTACTTTAAGCAAGATTGTTTCGGCTACCGTGTAACCAACATAAATAAACCATAAACGTTTGGCAGTGTCTGTAATACGAGGTTTGAGTTTATCGGCGCTGGGACCAGGAGCTTCAGCAGCAAAAAGTTGCATTCCTCCAATTCCTAATAATGGTAAAATGGCAACGGCAAGAACAATAATCCCCATTCCGCCAATCCAATGCGTTAAACTACGCCATAATAAAACCCCTTTCGGGATAACTTCAATATCATTTAAAATTGTTGCTCCCGTAGTGGTATAGCCAGACATGGTTTCAAAAAAAGCATTGGTAATAGTGGGAATAGATTCTGTAAACAAATAAGGCAACATTCCGCTAAAAGCCATAAAAATCCAACCGAAGGTCACAATAATATAACCTTCTCGCTGTTTCATTTCCTTTTGGTAATCCCTAGTTAGAAACATCAACAACACACCAATAAGCATAGTAGTAATAGACGCAGCTGCTATTTGTATGGTCACACCGTCTGCATAATACCAACTTACCAATGTTGCTAACATCATAAAACCTCCATTGCAAAGCAATAAAAGTCCCATAATATGCACAATAATCTTAAGATTGAGTTTTGGCATTAGGAAAATAGTTTTTCTACCTTATGTATAGATCTTGGCAAGCAACAAACTACTACGCGGTCGCCTTCTTTTACCAAAAATTCTCCCAACGCAATAATGCCTTCCCCTTGTCGTACCACTCCGCCCACAATAGCCGAACGCGGTAAATTTATATCTACAATTTTTGTATTACAAACTTTAGAATCTGGACTTACAATAAATTCTAGCAGCTCTGCATTCATATTATTAAGTTTGGTCATCGCTACTACCTCTCCTTTTCTTACATACCTAAAAATATTATTCGCTGCTAAAAGCTTTTTATTAATCAGGGTATTAATTCCGATGGAATGACTTAGCTGAAAATAATCCATATTTTCTACCAAAGCGATGGTCTTTTTAACGCCTTTAGATTTTGCTACCAGACAAGACATAATATTGGTTTCTGAATTTCCTGTCACGGCAATAAATGCATCCATATCATGAATATTCTCTTCTTCAAGAATCCCTACATTTCTTCCGTCGCCATTAATTACCAATACTTTAGGCATTTCATCTGCCAGCTCAAAAGCTTTACCGTGGTCTTTCTCTACCAGCTTTATATTAAATTTGGCATCGCTAAGCACTTTAGAAGTTTGTGCTCCAATTTTGCTTCCGCCAAGAATCATAATGTTTCTAATTTCTTGTTTTACTTTACCTGTAAGCTTATAAAGTTCTTTTTCACCATCTGCCGTAGTAATAAAAAAGACTTGATCTCCTTCTTTAAACTGCGTATCTCCTCTAGGAATAAGAGTGTACTGCGTACCAAATCGCTGAATAGCAATAGGTACAAATCGCAAACTTGGAAAAATTAAAGCTGCATCTTTAACTGTTTTGCCTACAAAAGGAGCATTTTTAGAAAGTTTAAAACCAATCATAGAAAGCGCACCTTCATCAAATTGAAAGTTCTCATTAAATGCAGATTGATTGATTAACAGTTCTATTTCTTTTGCCGCTAAAGATTCGGGAGAAATAAGTTCATCGATCCCAAATTGAACAAACCCGAGCTCTTCTTTATCCTCAATAAATTCGGTATTAGAGATTCTTGCTATAGTTCTTTTTGCCCCCAACTGCTTGGCCAATACGCAAACGGTAATATTGGTGGTTTCACTGCTGGTAACACTTACAACAAGATCTGCTCCTTTTATTTGCGCCTCTTTAAGAATCTTCATAGAAGTGGCATCTCCCTTTATCGTTCTAATATCTAGGTGCGTATCTGCATAACCTAGATTAACTTTGTTATTGTCGATTAAAGTGATATCCTGCGACTCAAAAGAAAGTAGTTTTGCTAAATGAAAACCAACTTCTCCTGCACCAGCAATAATTATCTTCATAAAAAGTGAAATTTTGGCTGAACAAAGATAGGTCTTTTTAAAAAAAAATGGCAAAATCAACCGAAGCAATTTTTCAGTGCTTTAAAGTAAAATTAAAGCATAAAACTTATCTTTGACAAAAAATTAAAGATGTCTAAGAAAGTTACACCCTATAAAGACTCCGAGCTTGGCAAAAAGAAGCAGGTTGAACAGATGTTCGACACGATTTCTGAAAATTATGATGGTCTTAACCGCGTCATCTCTTTTGGAATTGACACTTCTTGGAGAAAAAAGGTTATTGATTTTGTGATGAAAACCCAGCCTAAAACAGCTTTAGACATCGCAACAGGAACTGGGGATTTGGCCATTAGCTTAGCAGAAGCCGGCGTACCCAAGGTTGTTGGCTTAGATCTCTCTGACGGAATGCTGAGTGTAGGCCGAAAAAAAATAACAGAAAAAAAATTGGATAAGGTTATTGAAATGATTCAGGGAGACTCTGAAGCTTTGCCTTTTGAAACCGATTCTTTTGATGCTATTACGGTAGCGTTTGGAGTGCGAAATTTTGAAACCCTAGAAAACGGCTTAAAAGAAATCTTAAGAGTCTTGAAGCCAGGCGGTATTTTTGTTGTTTTAGAAACCTCTGTCCCTACCAAATTTCCTTTTAAACAAGGCTATCGATTTCATTGTAAATTCATCTTACCTACCATTGGGAAATTATTCTCTAAAGACAAAGTAGCTTATAAATACTTAAGCGATAGCGCCGCAGTTTTTCCTTTTGGAGAAAAGTTCAACAATATTTTATCAAAAGTTGGGTTTACACAAGTGAAACATCTCCCACAAACCATGGGAGTAGCAACGATTTATACGGCATCAAAATAAGTTTATGAAGAAAGTATTTTTTCTGTTTATCTTTTTTATGGCATTTCAAACTACAGAGGCTCAATGGCTTTTTAGTAAGGAAAAGATAAAAAACAAAGAGAATTTTGACAAACAACGCTGGTCTTGGGGTTACTTCTTAGGCTTTAATTCTTATGATTTTAAGTTTGACTATGAGCTCGGTGCTTCGGATGTTATTGTAGAAAAAAACATTGGTTTTAATGTTGGGCTTTTAGGAAACCTAAGAATTAATGAGTACATCGATTTGAGATTAGAACCAGGTGTAGTTTTTGCCAATAGAAACCTAACCTTTCCAGATATTCCCGAAGATAATTTTAGAGAAGTAAAATCTACCTATGTTCATATTCCGCTTTTGGTGAAATTTTCTACCAAACGATTAAACAACTTCAAACCCTTTGTGGTAGCTGGAGTTTCCACTTCTATCAACTTATCTAGCAACGAGAAAAATCCAGACGATAACAACGCTGGAGAGTTTAGGATGATTAACAGCACCAATTATTACGAAGTTGGTTTTGGGGTAGATTTCTACCTTCCTTACTTTAAATTTACCCCCTCTATACGTGGTGTTTTTGCCATGAGCGACGAACTAAAAAAGGATGATGATCCTAACAGTGCCTATACAGGAAACATTAACAGTATGCAATCTAGAGGAATCTTTATCAATTTTACTTTTCAATAAATTAGCCCCTCCTCCACTCGCTTAATAAAATAGCCGTTGCCGTTGCAACATTCAGACTTTCAGTGTGTTTATTCTTTCCGAATTGTGGAATACTCAGTTTTTGTTTTGCTAAGGTAGTCATGCTAGAAGAAATTCCGTTGGCTTCATTGCCTAAAATTAAAATTCCGCTTGACGGTAATGAAGTTTTATACACATTTTCTCCGTCCATAAAAGTTCCAAAAATGGGTAAATTGGTTTCTTTAAGCGTTTCATACAAATCCGCGTAAGCGATATGAACCCTTGTGAGTGATCCCATGCTTGCCTGCACCACTTTTTCATTATAGCAATCTACGGTATCTTTTGAGCACAACAATTGCTTTACCCCAAACCAATCACAAAGCCTAATGATGGTTCCTAAATTCCCAGGATCTCTTATTCCGTCTAAAGCAACTACAAGATTTTTAAGCGGTTTTTCTTCCGTTTCCGGAATTTTAAACAAAGCCAAAGCAGATTGTGAAGAATTCAGTTTCGTGATTTTTTTTAATTCTTGTGAAGTCACCATAGTCAACTTATCTTTTGCAACAAAGAACAAATCTACTTCGGTAAAAAGCATGTGCAATTCGTAGGAAGAGTTAAGAAGTTCTTTGATGACTTTAATTCCTTCAGCTACAAACAATCCATTTTTATTTCGGTATTTCTTTTGAGATAGACTGTTTATTAACTTTATTTGGCTTTTGCTAAGCATAAATTGACGTATTTTTGAATCTAAATTATTTTTTTTGAAAGCTGTACCTGCAAAAATAACATTCTTACTTCTGGTACTTTTTATTTGGGGTTGTAACCCAGTAAAACGAGTAAAAGACAATCAGCATTTACTAACCAAAAATAATATTTTAGTAAATGATGAGCGCATTTCTACGCGACAAATATACAACCAGTTGTACCAAGAGCCTAATGTAAAGCTTTTAGGATTTCCGTTAAGGTTGCATATTTATAACTTAGCAGATCCTACTCCAGACAGCAGCTTTACCCGTTGGTTAGACAAAAAAGAAAAAAGAAGAGCGCGTTTACAAAGTATTTATTCAGAAAAGCAAGTGAGAAGAATGCGCAGAGCATACATTTCATTTAATGATTTTTTGGAAGAAACGGGACAAGAACCTACTATTGTAAGCGAAGCTAAAAGCAAAAAATCTGCTAAACGATTAAAAGCTTGGTACTGGAATAATGGTTGGTTTAATGTAGAAACCGATTACAAGATTATTAAAAATGATCGTAAACGTGCAGAAGTAGAATACTATGTAAAACCGCATCAAGCGTATATCGTAGATTCAATTACTAAAAGAATTAAATCTCCCGTAGCCGATTCTCTTTACCGTCTAAAAGAAAAAGAAGCTACCGTAAAAGAAGGAAAGCAATTTAAAACTACCGATTTTGAGGAGGAACGCGAACGTATTACCTCCCAATTTAGAAATAGTGGTTTATTTCATTTTGAAAAAGAATACATCAGTTTTGATGCCGATACGCTAGACACCAATCGTAGAGCTAATATAGATCTTGTCATCGCCAATAGAGAAGTGACCCGTTTAGACTCTACCTACGCTGTACCTTATAAAGTGCATTACATTAGTAAAGTAAACATTTTCCCAGATTATAGTTATGAGAATAAAAATAAACCCATTATTGACTCCGTTAGTTACAGAGGTTATGATATTTATAGTTTTGAGAAATTAAAATACAAGCCTAAAGCAATTTCTAATGCCGTTTTTATTAAACAAGGAGAGGTGTATCGAGATTTAGATCGTTCCCGCACCTTTAAAAGAATGAATGAGCTGGGACAATTTAAGTATCCCAACATACAATACATTCCAGATCCAGAAGATTCTACAGGAACCAAGTTGATTAGCAATGTGTTTTTAACCCCCAGACCAAAGTTTGGAGTCACCTATAATTTTGATGTTTCTCGCAGTAATATTCAGGATTTTGGAATTGGGTTTGGAGGCTCACTACTCATTAGAAATGTTTTTAAAGGTGCAGAGAATTTAGAAATTTCGGGAAGAGGAAGTATTGGTTCTTCTAAAGACGCTGCCGAAAGTGAGGATCGCTTTTTTAATATTTCAGAAATTGGAGGAGATTTAAGCCTTACTTTTCCTAAAATTGCTTTTCCGTTTATCAATACTGAAAAAATTATTCCTAAATCTATGTCTCCATTTACCACGGCAAGTTTAGGAATGAGTTCGCAGCAAAACATTGGTTTAGATAAGCAAAACGTAACAAGCAAATATACGTATCGCTGGTATCCCAATAAAGAATTAACACATAGACTAAACCTTTTAGATTTGCAATATGTAAGAAATCTCAACACGGGAAACTACTTTAACGTATATAGAAATTCGTTTAGTTCTTTAAATGAAATTGCGCAAAATAACATCAATCAGCTTAATCCTGAATATTTTGAAGAAATCCCTGAAGGAGCAACTGGAATGCCAGATTTGATTATTCCAGAAGGAGTAAATGCTTTTATTAATGAAGTGAATGCAAGTAGCGTAATTCTTCCTGCGGAAGAGAGACGAGAAGCTAGAAATATTATTGAAAGAAAAGAGCGACTAACAGAGGACAACTTAATTCTTGCAACGAGCTTTAATTACATAAAAAATACCCGAGATAATATTTATGACGATGAGTTTACACAATTTAGGTTTAAATTGGAAGCTTCAGGAAATACGCTAGCTCTCGGTGCGAGTCTATTAAAGTTGAAGGAAAATAAGACGGGAAACTATAATTTATTCGGAGTTCAATTTTCTCAATACTTAAAGGGAGAAATCGATTTTATAAAACATTGGGATTTAGGAAATAAAAATATAATCGCTGTACGAGCTCTTGGCGGATTAGCCGTGCCTTATGGAAACTCTAACAGTATCCCTTTTGCCCGAAGCTTTTTTGCTGGTGGAGCCAACGATAACAGAGGATGGCAAGCCTATGATTTAGGCCCGGGAAGTACTGGCGGAGTTAATGAGTTTAACGAGGCCAATATGAAAATTACCTTTAACTTTGAGTTTCGGTTTAACCTCTTTGGATCTTTAAATAGTGCTTTATTTGTAGATGTGGGGAATATTTGGAATGCCTTAGACAACGTAAAAGATGAAGCGGCCCGGTTTAGCTCATTAAAAGATTTAGAAGAACTCTCGGTAAGTTCGGGGATAGGCTTACGTTACGATTTAGACTTTTTCGTCATTCGTTTTGATGTAGGTTTAAAAACGTACAATCCCGCTTTAGAGCAAAAAAAATGGCTTAGAGATTACAACTTTTCAAATGCCGTTTATAATGTTGGGATTAATTATCCTTTCTAAGCAGTTTTATTTTACTAATTTTGTCACCACAACTTATTAACGCATCTTACAATTATGAGTCACAATATAAAATCTGGAGTAGCCACAGGCAAAGAAGTTCAAGATATTTTTAACCATGCCAAAAAACACAGTTATGCTTTACCAGCAGTAAATGTAGTAGGTTCTAATACTGTGAATACCGTGATGGAAACGGCTGCCGAATTAAATGCACCTGTAATTATTCAGTTTTCTAATGGAGGTTCTGTCTTTAATGCAGGAAAAGGTTTATCTAACGAAAATCAACAAGCGGCAATTTTAGGAGGCGTTTCTGGAGCGAAACACGTTCACGAGCTTGCAAAAGCTTATGGCGCTACCGTGATATTACATACAGATCATTGTGCAAAAAAATTATTGCCTTGGATTGACGGACTTTTAGATGCAGGAGAAGAATTTTATAAGGTGCACGGAAAACCACTTTATAGTTCTCATATGATCGATTTAAGCGAAGAGCCAATTGAAGAGAATATAGAAATTTGTAAGAAGTATCTTGCTAGAATGAGCAAGATGGGAATGACTTTAGAAATTGAATTAGGAATTACAGGAGGAGAAGAAGATGGCGTAGATAATACCGATATAGATTCATCCAAATTGTACACTCAACCAGAAGAAGTGGCTTACGCTTATGAAGAGTTAAGTAAAGTAAGTGATCAATTTACAATTGCTGCCGCTTTTGGAAACGTACACGGAGTTTACAAACCAGGAAACGTAAAACTGACTCCTAAGATCCTAAAAAACTCTCAAGAATACATTACTAAAAAATATAAGGTAGAAGAAAATCATATTGATTTTGTATTTCACGGCGGAAGTGGTTCTTCTTTAGAAGAAATTAGAGAAGCGATTGGATATGGCGTGATTAAAATGAATATTGATACCGATTTGCAATATGCCTTTACGGAAGGAGTTCGCGATTATATTTTAGATAAGCAAGATTATGTGAAGTCTCAAATAGGAAACCCAGACGGAAGCGATCTTCCAAATAAAAAATATTACGACCCAAGAAAATGGTTAAGAGAAGGTGAAATCACTTTCAAAAACCGACTTAAAAAAGCATTTGAAGATTTAAATAACGTACACACGTTAAAGAAATAGTTTTAACTTTTATAAAACCTAATTTAGCAACCCTATGGCTTGGTTTAAAAGAACAAAAAAAGGAATCCAAACGGCAACTGAAGACAAGAAAGATGTGCCTAAGGGATTGTGGTATAAATCTCCTACGGGTAAGATTGTAGATGCAGAGCAATTAGAGAAGAATTTCTATGTAAGTCCAGAAGACGGCTATCATGTAAGAATTGGAAGTAATGAATACTTTCAAATTTTATTTGACGACAATAAATTCAAAGAATTAGATAAGAATTTAACGTCTAAAGATCCTCTAAAATTTGAAGATAAAAAGAAGTACCCAGACCGTATTAAAGAAGCGGAGGAAAAAACGAATCTTAAAGATGCTATTCGTATTGGAGTGGGAAAATCTAAAGGAAGAGATATCGTAATTGCGTGTATGGACTTTAGTTTCATTGGGGGTTCTATGGGATCTGTTGTAGGAGAAAAAATTGCTCGTGCAGCAGACCATTCTTTAAAAAACAACATTCCATTAATGATCATCTCCAAATCTGGAGGAGCAAGAATGCAAGAAGCAGTTTTGTCTTTAATGCAACTGGCAAAAACATCTGTAAAATTAGCGCAATTGTCTGAAGCTAAAATACCTTATATCTCTCTTTGTACAGACCCTACCACGGGAGGAACAACAGCATCATATGCAATGTTAGGAGACATCAATATTTCTGAACCTGGCGCATTGATCGGTTTTGCTGGTCCTCGTGTAGTAAGAGATACCACAGGAAAAGAGTTACCTGATGGTTTCCAAACCGCAGAATTCTTAAAAGAACACGGTTTCTTAGACTTTATCACTCCGCGAAAAGAATTAAAAGACAAAGTGAATTTATACTTAGACTTAATTCTAAATCAAGAAGTACGAGCATAAAAAAAGCGACCAAATGGTCGCTTTTTTTGTATTCATTTTATTTACTATTGTTATCTTTTAACTAATCGCTTTACACTTTCCCCCTTATCACTTCTCACTTTCACAAAATACACTCCAGCAGCCAAGCCAGCAATATTATAATTTTGCTGTGACTCAAAATTTGCTACTTCTTCTCCAGCTATAGAAAGCACGCTTACATTTTTAACCTCCTCTGAAATTGTTATTTGAAATGTATTTTCTACAGGGTTAGGGTATAAACTTACCATCACTTTTTTGGAGTCATCGATATCTAGATTACAATCATCTGAAAAGCTATAAAAACAACAAACTACCCAATTTGTATAATTACCCTGCCCAGCAACAGCTTGGCTAG
Organism: Mesonia ostreae; assembly: GCF_031845265.1. Lineage (NCBI taxonomy): Bacteria > Pseudomonadati > Bacteroidota > Flavobacteriia > Flavobacteriales > Flavobacteriaceae > Mesonia > Mesonia ostreae. Next base: position 310,346 of record NZ_JAVRBG010000001.1, read on the forward strand.
GGTTAGTAACCTGAATACATAAATCTCCTGTTTCAGTTGGGTCTCTATATACAGAAATCTCTAAATTGGTTAAAGTTAAATCACTCCCCGTTAGATCTATAGAATTTAATGACCAATTGCCAGTAGATTCTATCATTTGTAAATTTGGATTATTATTAAGCAATAGTCTCCCAACAAATAAACTTATATCGTCTTTGTCTGCATCCATATATAATTCTTCTAAACTTATTAAGGCTGATAAATCTAGTGGAGTGGAATAATAATCTAAATAGGAATATGAAATATCTAAAATTTTTAAAGATTGAAAAGCTTCTATTCCTGTTAAATCAGTCAAATTTTTCCAACTCAAATCTAAATTTTCTATACTACTAATATCACTTGTTAATACCTGCCCGTTTATAGTTTGATCTGAATCTATTCCTAAATCAATTAAGGCTTGTTCAAAATTTTGATCGGGGATACTGGTGGTTTGTGCTGTAATTGCTAAACAAAGGAAAAAGCTTAAAATATTTATATATGTTTTCATGATCTATCGTTTAACAATTCGCTGAACTCTTTTCGCTTTAGCTGTTTGTATTTTTACAAAATACACTCCAGCAGCCAAGCCAGCAATATTATAATTTTGCTGTGACTCAAAATTTGCTACTTCTTCTCCAGCTATAGAAACCACGCTTACATTTTTAAGCTCTTCTGAAGTTTCTATTTGAAAACTGTTTTGTACAGGGTTGGGGTATAAATCAACTTCTATTTTATTTGCAATATCTGCTGCCAATGTACAAACTCCTTGGTCATAAAAACTAGGATTTACTCCATACAGCGTCCAACTATCATAAGGTGCAGTATTATTTGTAGCCGCGGTAGCGTAATCTACTTTCATACATAATGAAGAATTACTATAATGAATGACATTAATTATCATATCTGTAGTGTTGACATTATTAGCATTTTGTAAGTTAATTTCTCTTAATGTATCTAAAAACCCTGTTTGTACAAATTTAATATTAGGATTGGTACTTAGATCCAACACCTCTACTCCCATCGTAATTACATCATCTTGTAACTCGACTACCGTAAGGTTTTCTAAATTAATCAAACCAGTTAGGTCGATAGTTTTTAAGCCTTCAAAAGATCTAATTTCTACATCTATTAAATTAGAGTTTGCGGTTAGATCTATGACTAGATTTAAAGGAAAAACTGCAACTCCTCCTTCTTGGAGGATTAAGTATTCTAAATCTGTAAAAGCTTCTAATCCTGTTAGATTGCTAACACCTTTTAAATCAAGTAAATTAACAGTAGCTATATCATTAGTTAACACTTGCCCATTAATTACCCCATCACTATCAATTCCCTCATTAATAAGATGTTGCTCAAAATTAGTATCGGGGATACTGGTGGTTTGTGCTGTAATCGCTAAACAAAGGAAAAAGCATATCAAGTTTAGTAAAAGTTTCATCATATCGGTTTTGGTTGATATTATAAACTTAAAACAATTAAATAATATTTATTTAAAATTTGTTAATTTTTTGAAAAGAAGACAACGAATACAGTTATCTGTCTTCATTCCCGAAATGAGATTTTTCACCTTAAGTCGCCCAACTGTGACTCAAAGCAGACTTAAGTCGAAAATTTTAACAAAAGCATCTCGACTTCCTACCCGTTTCGCTTAGACGGGAACGCTAGAATGACTTTTTTCCAGCTGACGCTCGTTGTTACATTAGTATTATTATTTAATTCTGCGGACCACTACACGCGTATGCAAAAAAAAGCCTCTAAAATACAATTTTAAAGGCTTTTACTATTAGAAATTTTAAGACTTCTTATTTAGTCTTATCATCTTTATGATCGTCTTTCACTTCCTCATCGCGATACTTACAACAGTCATGAATACCAGCATAAGCTTTATCTGTTGCTTTGGTACTGGCTAAGTCGTGTCCCGCCTCAAGAATATTTCCTTTAATAGCGTTTAGATTCGTTTTATGCTCGTTGTAAATCAAATCAAGCTGATGCGTATTTACATCCCAATTGGCACTTTTTACTCCTTTGGTTTTTATACACGCTGTTTCAATACGATCTTTACACATCGTACAAACTCCGTCTACATCAAAAGAAGCTTTGGCATTTCTATTTTGTGCAAACATGACTGTAGTCATTAAAAACATGGCTATTCCTAGTACTTTTTTCATCATTTTATTTTTTATTAATTATTATTTAATGCTATATCTGCGTTACTCTTAATTGATTATTTCTTTTTAAAGATATACAAAAAAAAATTTACTACTACACACCCCCTGCTCGAATGAATTCGTTCATGCGGGCTAACCCCTTTTTTTACAGGGAAAAATCTTGACTATAATTTAATTCTATAACTGCGTGGGCTTTTAATCGTTTATTGTGTTTTTTATATACAAGTGAAAAATGCGTCTCGACTCCGCTCGAGGTGACCATTTTTATTTAATTCTAAATCTTAAACCTGCATAATACATACTACCAAAAACAGGGCCGTACACAAAAGTAGTATCAAAGTTTGAGCCAAATGGATTTTCAGCATCCATAATAGGGTTACTTTGTCTTACATTGGTGATATTCTCTCCTCCTACATAAATTTCAAATTTTGGAGAAAACACTTTCGTTATTTGTGCATTAATGGTAGATACTGTGGGAGAATATTCTGGTAACTGAAAAGCTTCTGGATTGCTTTGCGTAGAAGGAAAGCGTTGTTTTCCCAACCAGTTGTACGTCACATCAAACTTCCACTTGCTATTATTTTTAATGGGAGTTTCATAAGAAAGATTGGTGAAAAAGCGATGTTGTGCCGTTAATGGCTTTATTTTTTCACCCGATTGATATTTGGTTTTTACATCATAATATTTATAAGCCAAACGCGTATCTAAGCCTTCCAGAATGTTATAATTTACTTCGGTTTGGAAGCTATTGGCATAACTATCATTCTCTAAATTATAAAAACTAACCTGATTCGGGTTTTCCCAGTCTACCACCACTTGGTTCTGAAAATCGGTTCTGTAAAAATCGAAAGTAACGTCTGCTTTTCGGCTAAATAAATTAAATCCTTGCAGGTAAGAAACGCCATAGTTCCACGCAATTTCTGGTTCTAAACCATAGATTTCTCCTTCCGCGGAAGCGATCACATTTATATTTCTAGAGGTAGCAAATAGATTCTGGTTTTCAGCAAAAATATTGGCTAAACGCTTTCCACGTCCAACAGAAGCTCTAAACGCAGATTTCTCCCAAGGAGTATACCGTGCGTGAACCCGTGGCGTCACAAATACCCCTAGCCTATTATGCTGATCTACGCGCATACCTGCCGTAAAATTTAGATCTTCTAGATTATCAAAATTATATTCAAAGAACGCTCCAACCGAGTTATCTACACGCTCAAAAGAAGAAGTTTCTACCAATTCTTCATACTTATCATAAGTAATACTAATTCCCGTTTTAATTTTATGTCGAGAATCTCCAATAATGCTGTTATACATTAGGTTAGAATAAATGCTGTTGTGTTCTATATTATAAGTTCGCAAGCCAAAATAAGAATCCTGTTGATGGTTACTTGCCGCAAATTGAAGTCCGGCACTTCGCCAAGGAAGATCTGGATCTACATAACCCAATTTTCCAGAAAATTCATACCGCTGCGTATCAATTTCACTTCCCCAAGCATTGGTGGTTAACTTATCTGTATCTGGATCAAAATTTACTTCTCCCGTTTGTTTATGATCATCTAAGAAACGAACGTCAAAAAAGCCTACAAACCCACTTTCAGTGTCGGTATATTGCCATCTATTCATTACATTTATTTGATGATACTTAGGCATGTCCAGAAAATTATCGTGATTTACATCGTGTTCTTTTTGATGCGAATTCCCGTGAAGATAAATTCCTGTACTCCACTTATCGCTTACTTTGGTATTGTAATGTGTATTCAATTCTAAGCGCTCGCTACTTGCACCATACACATTCAGAAAAAATTGATCGTCTTTGGTTGGTTTTTGCAGCTCGGCATTAATTTGTCCTGCGATACTTTCATAACCATTCACCACGCTTCCCGCACCTTTGGTAATTTGAATGCTCTCCACCCAAGTTCCCGGAGTAAATGTGAGTCCGTAGGCTTGAGAAGCACCGCGAACGTTAGGAATATTTTCCATCGCGATAAGAATATACGGACTTGTGAGTCCCAACATCTTAATTTGCTTGGTTCCCGAAATGGCATCGGCAAAATTCACATCGATGGAGGGATTGGTTTCAAAACTTTCAGACAAGTTACAACAGGCCGCTTTTAGCAATTCGTCGCTACTTACATTGATCACATTTTTAGCTTCAATATAAGATCTAGAAGTGGCTCTTTTTCTAGAAACCACTTTCACCTCATCTAAATTACTTTTGGGCGCTAGCGAAACTTTAATTTTCTTTTTAGGATTAGTTACCACAATGGTATCGGCTTTAAACCCAATATAACTAATGATTAATTGCTGGTATTCTTTTGTATACGGAATAGAAAATTTTCCATCAAAATCGGTTACCGTTCCAACTTCTGTGTTTAACCAATATACATTTGCACCCAATAACGGAGTCTTAGCGTTGCCTGAACCTTCATCATAGATAATGCCTTCTACTTTCTCTTGTGAGAACATGCTTAACGGAAATATAAAGAGAAAAAACAGATAGAGTAATTTTTTCATTTTTTAAGAGGATATATATAAGTCAGCAAGAATATTTTTTCAAGTAACTTAAACTGATTTTTTAATTAAAATTGATAAGAATAAAGTTTTGTATCTCCTTTATTTCGCTTCCGCGGAAATTAATCCGTGTGCAATTTATAACATACCATTGCGAGAGCGGATGCAAAGGAAATCTCTTAGAGTTCTAAATTAAAAAAACTTGCTGCTGAAGCTGGATATCCGTCAGCATTTTGGGAGAAGAATAATATTGGTGTGGAATACAATTTTTAGGTAGATATTCTAATAAATCTGAATAGGGATTTTCCTGTATTATCCAAAAAATCTGTTGAGGATAGATAAGCTTCTCAAAATTCTTCAGAATTAATTGATCCTGACCTTTAAAAAATTTAGACGTATCCTTACAGCAAGAAGGAGACTTTATTTCTGATTTCTCCAAAGGTGTAGAAATTACCAATTCACAACACGAATTTACTTCCGTAAAGATAGTAGTATCTACAAGAGCGTCACCGCAAAAATGCTTCTTCACCGTAAAGGAAGTGGTAGAAAGCAGAATAAGCACTGCTACTACAGAAGATAAAATTCTATGTAAAATATTAATTTTCACGATGCAAAAGTAATCTTTTTTTAAGAATATGTAAAACCATATTTTTTTTAGATAATGCGTTGTAAAACTAAAGCTGGCTTCAATCACAGCACTTAATTAGTAATTGATTAGAATCAACAAGTTAAGCACTAAAAATACTTGTTTTAAAATAGGATATTTATTTTTTAGCCTTATATTTGCCGCTTGATAGAAAAACTATCTGTACATAATAATCATTGAAATAATATTGGAATGTATTTAACAAAGGAAGAAAAGCAAGATTTATTTGCAAAACACGGTAAAGGAAAAAACGATACCGGTTCAACAGAGGGACAAATTGCACTATTTACTAAAAGAATAGCGTATATTTCTGATCACTTAAAGACAAATAAAAAAGATTACAACTCTGAGCGTTCATTAGTAATGCTGGTAGGTAAAAGAAGAAGTTTACTAGATTATTTAATGAAGAAAGATATTGTAAGATATCGTGAAATCGTTAAAGAATTAGGATTAAGAAAATAATTTTCAAGGGGCTTTATGCCCCTTTTTTTATATTGAACTCGTATAAACTTTTTTCATTGACTAAAAAATTGCTCTTTTACGCTACAAAGCGAAAAGTATAGATGAGTTTACTGTTTTTTCCTGGTAAAACAGGTTTTTCTAGAGAAAAAGAAAAAACTACATTATTAGTTTTTCATTGGTCATATCATTGCACTACACACCACACACAACCCAGACCGTCATGGTAAGGCGGAGACCAATTGTTAACTTAGAATAAAAAAATTATGATTCCACAAGTTTTTAAAGAGGTCATCGATTTAGGAGATGGAAGAGAAATCTCAATCGAGACCGGAAAATTAGCTAAACAAGCACACGGTTCTGTGGTTGTTCAATCAGGAAAATGTATGTTGCTTTGTACCGTAGTTTCTAACTACGAACAAAAAGACTTACCATTCTTACCCTTAACGGTAGATTACCGTGAAAAATTTGCAGCAGCAGGACGTTACCCAGGAGGTTTCTTTAAAAGAGAAGCTAGACCAAGTGACGGGGAAGTTTTAACGATGCGTTTAGTGGATCGTGTACTACGTCCATTATTCCCAAAAGATTATACTGCTGAAACTCAGGTGATGATTCAGTTAATGTCTCATGACGACGATGTGATGCCAGAAGCAATGGCAGGTTTGGCTGCTTCCGCAGCAATTCAATTGTCTGATTTACCATTTGAATGTGCTATTTCTGAAGCAAGAGTAGGACGTGTAAATGGAGAGTTTGTGATTAACCCTACGAGAGCCCAGTTAGAAGAGTCTGACATCGATATGATGATTGGAGCTTCTGCAGATTCTGTGATGATGGTAGAAGGTGAAATGGAAGAGATTTCTGAAGAAGAAATGATTGAAGCCATTAAGTTTGCACACGAAGCTATTAAACTTCAAATTGAAGCACAACATCGTTTGGCTGATGCTTTTGGCAGAAAAGAAGTACGTGAGTATGAAGGTGCTGTTGAAAATGAAGAGCTAGCCAAGCAAGTTCACGATATGGCTTACGATAAAGTCTATGCCGTTGCAAAAGCAGGTTCTTCTAAACAAGAGCGTACAGCTGCATTCGCCACTATTAAAGAGGAAGTAAAAGCATCTTTCTCTGAAGAAGAATTAGAGGAGCATGGCGGTTTAGTTTCAGAATATTATCGTAAAGCAGAAAAAGCTGCAGTTCGTGATCTTACGGTTAATGAAGGATTACGCCTTGACGGTCGTAAGACAAATGAGGTACGTGACATCTGGTGTGAGATAGATTATTTACCATCTGTACACGGGTCTGCTATTTTTACACGTGGTGAAACACAAGCATTAGCTACGGTAACTTTAGGAACTTCTAGAGACGCAAATAAAATAGATATGCCATCTTACGAAGGAGAAGAGAATTTCTACCTTCACTATAACTTCCCTCCTTTTTGTACGGGTGAAGCAAGACCTATTCGTGGAACTTCTCGTAGAGAAGTAGGTCACGGTAATCTTGCACAACGTGGTCTTAAAGGAATGATTCCAGACGATTGTCCTTATACAGTACGTGTAGTTTCTGAAGTGTTAGAATCTAACGGTTCTTCTTCTATGGCAACGGTTTGTGCTGGTACTATGGCTATGATGGACGCCGGGATTAAAATGATAAAACCAGTTTCTGGAATTGCCATGGGATTAATTTCTGATGCAGATTCAGGAAAATACGCTGTCTTATCTGATATCTTAGGAGATGAAGATCACTTAGGAGATATGGACTTTAAAGTAACTGGAACAGCAGACGGAATTACCGCTTGCCAGATGGATATTAAAGTAAAAGGATTGCGTTACGAAGTTCTTGTAGCTGCATTAAAACAAGCAAGAGACGGAAGATTACATATTCTTGAAAAGCTAACCGATACGATTGCAGTACCACGCGAAGATGTGAAACCACATTCTCCCAAAATGGTAACGCGAAGAATTCCTAATGAATTTATTGGAGCAATTATTGGACCTGGAGGAAAAGTAATTCAAGAACTTCAAAAAGAAACAGGCACGACGATTGTAATTAACGAAGATCCTGTAACCGAAGAAGGAATTATCGAAATCTTAGGAACAGATCAAGAAGGAATTGATAAAGTTCTTGCTAAAATTGACTCCGTAACCTTTAAACCAGTAAAAGGAAGCGTTTACGAAGTTAAAGTGATTAAAGTTTTAGATTTTGGAGTCGTAGTAGAATACCTAGATGCTCCAGGAAATGAAGTTTTATTGCACATTTCTGAATTGGCTTGGGAACGCACCACTAACGTAACCGATGTATTAAATATGGGAGACGTTTTAGATGTGAAATATTTTGGAGTAGATCCAAAAACGAGAAAAGAAAAAGTTTCTAGAAAAGCGCTTTTACCAAGACCTCCAAGAGAAGAGAAAAAAGATTCTTCTAATTCAAAGAAAGAAGATTAAGAAATAAAATCTCTAAATAAAATAGCCTTAGAAAACTCTAAGGCTATTTTTTTTTAAGATAGTATTAACTGACATGCTTTCACTTTTCCGACTACATGGCAGAGAGCAAAATGTTAATAAATTTTTAGTAATAGAAAAATAGATATCTATAAGCTTAAAATTATGCAAAATGTAAGCTTCATAGCATGAATTATTAGTATTTTGATAAAAGTGAGAAATTTTAAAAAATAATGCTGTCTTCCGTATGCATATTGCAACTCATAGGACAAACAAAAAATTAACTATAAATCAATCATATGAAATTATTAGTAATAGGAGCAGGAAATATGGGATTAACCTATTCAGAAGGAATGGCAAAATCTCCACTATTAAGCAGTAAAAAACTTAAAATATATGATACTGATCCTAGCAAAATTGCAAGCTTAAGAGAAACTGGCACTTTTGATGTTTACGAAAAATTAGAAGACTGCCTTCCTACAGCAGACTTGGTTTTTGTCGCAGTAAAACCTTACCACTGTGACTCCCTTTTTGAAGAGATGAAACCGATGATTAATGATAGTCAGATTTTTGTTTCCTTAATGGCTGGAGTAACTATTGGAAGTATTCAAGATAGTTTAGGCGTAAAGAAAGTAGTGAGAACGATGCCTAATTTACCGGCGCAGGTAGGAAAAGGAGTTACTTCGTATACAGAATCTAAGGAGGTATCTCGTATAGAACTTCTTATGATTAGAAATTTATTAGATACTACGGGAGCTTCTATTCACGTAGAAACAGAAAAATTTATTGATGCTTCTACAGGAATATCTGGAAGCGGACCTGCTTATGTGTTTTATTTTATGCAATCTATGTTAGATGCAGCCAAGAAAATGGGCTTCTCTGACTATGATTCTAAGGTACTAGTAAGCACCACCTTTGAGGGAGCTGTAGAGTTATTTAATCGATCAGATATTTCGCCGCAATCTTGGATGGATCGTGTAGCCTCAAAAGGAGGAACTACGAGAGCTGCCTTAGATTCTATGGCAGATAATAATGTAAACGAATTAATTAAAGATGCTGCATACGCTGCTTTTGATAGAGCAGTAGAATTAGGAGAAGCAGATAAATAAAAATAAACAAGAAATTATGAGTAAGAAAAGAGTTGTAGTAAAAGTTGGAACTAATGTAATGACCAACAAAGACAACCGAATTCTAGGACCTATATTAAAAGAGCTCGTAAGACAGATTTCTGTGCTTTACGAGGAAGATATTATGGTAGTTTTGGTGTCTTCTGGATCTGCTATTGCAGGAAGAGAGGTTTTGGGAATATGCGATATTGAAGATCCTTCTTCTAGAAGACAAGTTTATTCTGCGGTAGGACAACCTAGAATGATGAGACATTATTATAGTATTTTTCATGATTATGGGATGCGATGTGCGCAAGTTCTAGCAACCAAAAGAGATTTTGATCCGGGAGCTTATAGAGAAAATATGATTAATTGTTATGAAGGATTATTGTCTCAAGGCGTAATTCCTATCGCTAATGAAGATGATGCGGTTTCCTTAACTATGTCTATGTTTTCTGATAATGACGAGCTAGCGAGCCTTGTGGCCGAACTTGTAAATGCCGATAAACTGATTATCTTAAGCGATACAGACGGGCTCTACACGGGCCACCCTGATGATGATCAATCGGAAAAATTGGAACAAGTTAAAACCGATGATAATGTAGAAAAATACGTGCAAGCTTCAGAAAAAGGAGAAGGTGAAGGTCGAGGCGGAATGGAAAGCAAATTAAAAATTGCCAAACATACTGCGTCCAAAGGCATTCCTACGTATATCGCAAACGGAAAACGTCCCAATGTAATTGTAGATATCGTAGCAGGAAAAGATGTAGGAACAGAGTTTATTAATTCTGAAGAATAATAACTATAGATGCAGAACGAAAGAAATTTATAATTAAAAAAAATAAAGAATGGAACTTTTAAATTCAGATAAAAAAAATAACGTATTACAGTCGATGATTACTATTATCGACGCTAAAAGAAAGGAGATCATTGCCGAAAATAAAAAAGATCTAGACGCTTTTAAAAGAGACGATCAAGCGCTTTACGATAGATTGGTCGTAAATGAAGCGAAAGTAGATGACATGATTAAGGCAATAACTGAGGTGAAAGATCAAGAAGATCCTGTAGGCAAAACTATCTCTGATCGTACCCTGGAAAGCGGACTAAACATTCAGAATAAAACGGCTCCTTTTGGAACTATTATGATCATTTACGAATCTAGACCTGATGTTACGATTGAAGCTGCGGTACTAGCCTTTAAAGCCAACAATAAGATTTTATTAAAAGGTGGAAAAGAAGCGTATCACAGTAATGTAATATTAGAAAAATGCTGGCATGAAGCATTGGCGGAAAATGATTTAGACAAAACTTGGATTCGCTTGATGCATATCAATAGAGAAGAAACACAAGAATTCTTAAGAAATCCTACAGAGCCATTAGATCTAATCGTTCCGCGTGGAGGAGAAAGACTGATACAGTTTGTAAAAGAACATGCTAAATGTGCAGTATTGATTAGTGGTAGAGGAAACAACTTTCTATATGTTTCTAAAACAGCGGATTGGGCAAAATCTATTAGCGTAATTCTTAATGCTAAAACCGAAAAGATTTCGGGTTGTAATGCTTTAGATAAAGTACTTATAGATAAAAATATTCCAGAGTATGAAGCTAAAGTAAAAGAATTGGCTTCCGTATTAGAAGATGCTAAAGTTGAGATTATTGTTGATAAAGGCATCAAATCTGTTTTAAGCGATAAAGAAGAAATTTCAGGAAAAGACGTTTGGCATGAAGAGTTTTTAGCTTTAAAAATTCTTTTAGCTGAAGTGGACGGATTAGATCAAGTGATTGAAATGATCAACGAATATTCTGGCGGACACTCTGCTTCTATTATGACTACAGATAAAACCGAAGCTGAGAAATTTATGGAACAAGTAGATAGTGCTGCCGTATATCATAATGCATCTACGCGTTTTACAGATGGAGGACAGATGGGTGTTGGAGCAGAACTTGCCATTAGTACAGACAAGCTTCACCACAGAGGACCATTGGGACTCAAACAATTAGTGACCAACAAATATTATGTGTTTGGTGACGGCCACGTAAGAGTATAAAAAAATAGAATTTATTTCTTAAAACATCCTGCTTTTCAAGCAGGATGTTTTTTGCTTTATAGTCAACTAGAAACCAACGCATTACTAAATAGTTACTTTTTTTTGTAACATTATTTCAAAAGCACTCGTATAAGAAAGTATAACCCATATTTTAATTATCAGGAAGATTCTATGAGACAACTCAAAATCACCAAACAGGTTACCAATAGGGAAACCGCCTCTTTAGACAAATACTTACAAGAAATTGGTAAAGTAGATTTAATTACCGCAGAAGAAGAAGTAGAGTTAGCACAACGCATTAGAGCTGGTGACGACAAGGCTTTAGAGAAATTAACCAACGCCAATCTTAGGTTTGTGGTTTCTGTTTCTAAGCAATACCAAAATCAAGGTTTAACATTACCCGATTTAATCAACGAAGGAAATTTAGGTCTTATTAAAGCGGCAAAAAGATTTGATGAAACTAGAGGTTTTAAATTTATCTCTTACGCCGTTTGGTGGATTCGTCAATCTATTTTACAAGCTTTAGCAGAGCAGTCTAGAATTGTGAGACTTCCGCTAAACAAAATTGGATCTATCAACAAGATCAACAAAACCTTTGCTTTTCTAGAGCAGTCTAACGAAAGACCTCCAAGTCCCGAAGAGATTGCCAAAGAGTTAGATATGACGATTAATGAAGTAAAAGAATCTTTAAAAAACTCTGGGCGTCACATCTCGATGGATGCACCTTTAATTGAAGGAGAAAACTCTAACTTATACGATGTATTACGGTCTGGCGAATCGCCAAATCCAGATAGAGAGTTGTTACACGATTCGCTTAAAATAGAGATTGAAAGAGCCTTAGAAACTGTAACTCCTAGAGAAGCAGATGTTGTACGTCTTTATTTTGGTTTAGGCGATCAACAACCTATGACCCTAGAAGAAATAGGAGAAACTTTTGAGCTTACTAGAGAACGCGTAAGACAAATTAAAGAGAAAGCAATTAGAAGATTAAAGCATACCACTAGAAGCAAAATTTTAAAAACATACTTAGGCTAATATTTTAGTATATTTGCCATGAACAAACAGTAATATAACTGTTCGTTTGATTGATGAATGAACCCCGGAGTGATGACCGGGGTTTTTATATTTCTATAGTTCATCTTCTCCATAAAGTAAATCAATAAATTCTGGTTGCTCTACATTTCCAAAATAATCTTCAACATTTATAGTTTCTAAAGCTTGGGTGATTTCCGCTAGATCATAACGTTTCCCTTCAAGAATTTCTTCTATATTTTCTACAGGTTCTTTTCCAAAAAAATCACCATAAATCTTAAGACTTTTAATGGTTCCTTTTTCTACAAAGATGCGAACATCTATTTCCCCCACCGCAAAACGTTTGGTTCTATGAATATTAAATTTTGGAGATTTCCCATAATTCCAATCCCATTGATCATATTTTTCGGCTTTTAACTTCTTTACGCCATCCCATTCCTTTTCCGTAAGGTGATAGGTTGTAAAATTCTCTTGGTCGCGATATACCTCCTCTATAATTTTTTTTCTGAAAGATTTAATGTCGATAGGTTCTGGTAAAAACTCAGTAATATTAGCTACCCTACTGCGAACCGACTTATGCCCTTTCGACTGAATTTTACTCATCTTTACATTTAGTGTGTTCTGCACTTCACTTAAATCACAGTCAAAAAGCAAGGTCCCATGACTAAGCATTCTTTTTACACTAGAAAATTGAGCGTTCCCAGATATTTTTTTATCACCAACTAAAATATCATTTCTCCCTTTTAGCTCTGCTTCTACGCCCATCGCATTTAAGGCATTCACTACAGGTCGTGTAAAATTTCTAAAATTATTGAGTTTGGTATTATCATAATCGGTGATAAAACTAAAGTTGAGATTTCCCAAATCGTGATAAACCGCTCCTCCTCCAGAAATTCTTCTCACTACATGAACTCCGTTTTCTTCGGTATAAGATTGGTTGATTTCTTCTAGGGTATTTTGATTTCTTCCAATAATAATAGAAGGCTCGTTAATATAAAACAGCAGGTAATCATCGCCGCGATCAAAATTTCTTAAAATGTACTCTTCTAATGCTAAGTTAAGATGCGGATCGTTAACGCCCTCATTTTCAATAAAAATCATAGTATTAAAGTATTTAGATTTCCGTTTCCACGGAATTAAAAATTTGATAAAAAACTTAATCTCTACATCACTTTTTGTGAGAGTAAAGCATCAAGAATAACCATTGCAGTAAAATAGTGAAAAGCAAACTTTTAAAAAAGAAAAAACGATTATTTAGGTTTTCGTTAAATTGAAATCAAGACTCAGTTTAATTCTTTATTTTTGCAACTCAACACAACAAGACTTTTTATGAAAAATAATAAATTGATTGCGCCTTCTATTCTTGCGGCAGATTTTGCTAATCTTCAGCGGGATATTGAAATGATCAATTCTAGTGAAGCAGACTATTTTCATATAGATATTATGGATGGTGTTTTTGTTCCTAACATTAGTTTTGGTATGCCCGTTTTAAAAGCAATCACCAAGCACGCCAAAAAGACCATAGACGTTCATTTAATGATTGTAGATCCAGATCGTTTTATAGATACATTCGCTGCCCTAGGTGCCAATATTCTTAGCGTACATTATGAAGCCTGTACCCATTTACATAGAACTTTACAAGCCATTAAAGCAGCCGGTATGAAAGCTGGTGTTGCGATTAATCCGCATACCAATGTAGCGCTTTTAGAAGATGTGATTCATGATATAGATTTGGTGTGTATGATGAGTGTTAATCCTGGGTTTGGAGGGCAAAGTTTTATAGAAAATACGTATAAAAAAATTGCTCAATTAAAAGAAATCATCTTTAACAATAATGCTTCTACTTTAATTGAAATAGATGGCGGAGTAACCGATCAAAATGCAGAAAAATTAGTAAAAGCAGGAGCAGATGTTTTGGTTGCAGGAAGTTTCGTGTTTAAATCAGACGATCCAAAAAGCACCATTAAGAAACTCAAGGAAATCACGAACAAATAACTAAAAATCAATTTTTTGGGAAGCTTCTATTTCCTTATCGGAAATATTTCGTTTTCAACTCCAACCTATTAAAACGCTATTTGTCTTGAATACAACTTTAGATATCCTCATTATTGGCGCGGGTCCCATTGGGATTGCTTGTGGCTTAGAAGCTAAAAAGAAAAATCTTAATTACCTCATCCTAGAAAAAGGACCTTTGGTAAATTCTCTTTACAACTACCCTACCAATATGACTTTTTTTTCTACTTCAGAAAAATTGGAAATTGATAGCATTCCATTTATCAGCAATAATCCTAAACCTAACAAAAGAGAGGCTTTAGAATATTACAGACGTATTGCTATGTCTAATGAACTTAAGATAAAACTATTTGAAAAAGTAGAAAGCGTTAAGAAGCAAGAAGATGCTTATCAAGTCAATTCTTCTAAAGCTACTTACTCCACAAAAAATATTATTGTTGCCACAGGCTTTTACGATATTCCTAATCCCTTAAATGTTTCTGGTGAAAACTTAGTAAAAGTTAGCCATTACTACGACGATCCGCACTATTATGCGGGACAAGATGTTGCGGTGATTGGCGCAAGTAATTCTTCGGTAGATGCTGCCTTAGAAGTATATCGCAAAGGCGGAAATGTTTCTATGATTATTCGTGGTAAATCTATTGGCGAGCGGGTAAAATATTGGGTGAGGCCAGATATTATTAACCGTATTGAAGAAGGTAGTATTAGTGTCTATTATGAATCGCAGCTGAAAGAAATCCGTGACAACGAAATAGAAATAAACACTCCTAATGGCATTAAAACCCTTAAAAACGACTTTGTGTTGGCACTTACGGGCTACCAACCCAACTTTGCTTTTTTAGAATCTATGGGGATTAGACTCGGTGATACAGAGAAAAAAATCCCGACCTACAATCCGCAAACTATGGAAACCAACCAAAAAGGAATTTACCTAGCAGGCGTGATTTGTGGCGGACTAGAAACACACAAATGGTTTATCGAGAATTCTAGAATCCACGCTAAAATCATTATGGAGAACATCAAAAGTTAATCAATTTCAATTACCTTTAAAAAAATAAATTTATGGATATTAATCTGGCTGTTTTAATTGATGGCGACAACATCACTTCTGCTTACGTTAAAGAAATGATGGAAGAGATTGCCAAGTACGGTAATCCTACTATTAAGCGTATTTATGGAGATTGGACGCAACCTCACTTAAATAAATGGAAGAAAGTTCTACTTGAAAATGCCATTAACCCTATTCAACAATATGGGTATACGCAAGGGAAAAATGCTACAGATTCTGCTATGATTATCGATGCGATGGACATTCTTTATGGAGATCGCATAGACGGTTTCTGCTTGGTTTCTAGCGACAGTGATTTTACGCGATTGGCCACCAGACTGCGAGAAGCGGGGAAACACGTGATTGGAATTGGAGAAAAGAAAACTCCAGAACCTTTTATCGTAGCCTGCGATAGATTTATTTATATCGAAATCTTAAAAAATAAATCTAAGCAAGCGAACGTCTCTAAAGATTCTAAAGAAAAAAATACCAAGAATGATGTCGATAAAATCACGCCCAAGGTTATAGAGCTCATCGCTTCCACCATTGCAGATGTAACCGATGAAGACGGTTGGGCATTTTTGGGCGATGTGGGAAGTTTATTGCAAAAAAAGCAGCCTAATTTTGATAGTCGTAACTACGGTTTTCACAAGTTAACGCCAATGATTAATTCTATCGACCAATTTGAGATTGAATCACGAGATAATCAAAAAGGTAGGCTTAAATTGATTTACGTAAGAAATAAAGAGTAGTATTTGGATGCTCCCCACCTTTCATGTGGGTCGGGCTATTCGTTATATCTTTTTTCTATTCTTTCTCAAGAATAGAAAAAAGGATGCCACTGCTATCCCTAGCACAAAAAAAACGTTAGATGTTTCTTAATAAGTTTCTATTGGCGTTGATGTTGCCTAACTTGAATAAAAATAAAATTTATGAAACTTACATAAGAACAAGCACAGAAAGCAGTAGAAGCAGGAGTTAAAAAATCTAAAGACCTCGACCTTAAAATGAATGTAGCGGTAGTAGATGCAGGAGCAAATTTAATGGCTTTTGGAAGAATGGAAGGCGCTTGGTTAGGATCTGTAGATATTGCTATTAAAAAAGCAAAAACAGCTCGTTATTTTGATATGGAAAGCGGAGAAATAGGAAAACTTTCGCAACCAGGACAACCTTTATTTAATATAGAACACTCCAATAATGGACTTATTACTTTCCCAGGAGGTGTTCTTATTGAAGATAAAAATGGGGAGATTATTGGAGCTATTGGCATATCTGGAAGCTCGGTTGAAAATGACCATAAAGTAGCGAGTGCAGCGAAGAAAAGCATTAGCTAAGTAATAATCTACAAGAAGAATTTTAAAAAGACAGTTTGAAAAAACTGTCTTTTTTGTACCAAAAATTAATGTTGAGCACGTTTAATATGTATTCTCAGCTCAAGAATTAAGGTCTCGATAAATCCCCTCTAATAAAAGGGGAGGATTTTATGAGGAA
Organism: Mesonia ostreae; assembly: GCF_031845265.1. Classification (NCBI taxonomy): domain Bacteria; kingdom Pseudomonadati; phylum Bacteroidota; class Flavobacteriia; order Flavobacteriales; family Flavobacteriaceae; genus Mesonia; species Mesonia ostreae. The sequence goes on from NZ_JAVRBG010000001.1 coordinate 327,312, forward strand.
GATATTCCGAAAAAAATTAGGGGTGTGTACAAGCATTATTTTAAAAAAGAATTGAAAATTTCACTTCACTTATCTCCGCTTCTTCTTAGGAAAAATTTACAATTCCAATCTAATTTTGACACGGAGCATAGAAAAAAAAGTTGCTTTTTCAATTTATACTGACGCGATTGGTTTGCATCCTCATTTGGAGACGGAAACTATGAGCAATCTGCTTGCCCAGACAGTAAACCCATCTTGTCACTTCGAGTAATTAGTTTGAAGTGCTAACGAAAAACGAATTGTATCGAGAAGTCTCGTGTTTCAGAATATCAGAAGAGGTAAAATTGGGAATAGTTCTCGATACACTATTTTTTCTTCTCTGCAATACGAAAAAACAGAACTCGAACAGACAGTAAACCCATCTTGTCACTTCGAGTAATTAGTTTGAAGTGCTAACGAAAAACGAATTGTATCGAGAAATATCATGTTTCAGACTATAAAAATAGGTGTCCAAGATTATTAAATCCAACGTTCACTCTAAACTATAAAATAGTTTCACACTAATACCCAGCAAAATGATAGTTAAGCATCTCCTTAATTTTCTTATAAAACTCGGGAAAGTTCTGTTTAAAAACCTGCGGAGATTCGATAAAAGACTCCACCAGAACTGCTAAAAACTCGACTCTATTGGTAAAAGCATACTCCCGAAAATATCTGGAGTTAATTAACTTATTTCTAAGATCGTCCTGTTTTAATAAATTTTCTAATTCTTTATTGGCATCGCTAAAAATAACCGCACTAATATTCTTATGGTTATGCGTGTTGATTTGAATCACGTGCATAAATTCATGAATAGCCAAATTCACATTATCTTTATGGGTATCAAAACCCACTAAAAAGTCTTTCCAAGAAAAAACCAAAGCTCTTAAATGCGGATTAAATTCCCCTTTATGCTGCACTTTGTTGATGGTAGAGAAATAAACATCGGGATAAATGATGATTTTCTGTAACCTATTCAGTAGAAAATTACGCATCCCAAAGGTCAGCATCACCGCAGTGGCACCAATGTATAGCTTTACCTCCTCGGTGATTTCAAAATCATCTCTGCCTTCAAAACTTTTATGAGCGATAAAAGTGATAAGCCTATGCTGAAAAAAACTTTGTTGTTTAGGAGAGAGTCGAGTGTAAAAAACAAATTTTTGTTTTAGAAACTTTTGATGTTGCGGAGAAAGCTTCTTCAATCTAACATAAAAATGCGTGTAGAGTGGTTTTTTATAAAAATAACTATAAAGATGTTCAATCAAAGAAATAGATTTCACCAAAATAATCGCTACTAAAGCAATTATTAAAATTGCCAGGCAAATCATTATAAAAATAGGACTGGTTTCTTCTTCGACCAATAAAATATTTTTTAGTCGTGCCTGACTAAGATTTTAGACCGCTCCGCTTTTAGAAAATAGAAGTAAGATTTAATTTCAATTCTTTAGCAAACAATAGTTTAATATTAAACTCTAGAGTTACCCAGTGTAAAAAATAAACTATAGCTATACAAATGCTTTGTTTCTAACTTCCATTATTAAGACGACTGTGATCTTTAAATTTATAATCGAACACCTATAGGATTATTTATAAAAATACAAAAAATATTCTTTAAGAGAAGAAGAATTTTGTAGCCAGTCCCTCTAAAAAATTCAATTATAACAAATTCTAAATAATGAGAATTCTTAAAAAATTAGGTCTTCTGTGAAGGATTAAGTATTCGTAAACTTGTATATATTTCTTAAAAAGTGTATTATTCCTGAAATAAAAAAAATGTTAGATTTTATAGTCGTTGGTGCTGCACAAGCTGGCTTATCTATTTCTTATTATTTAAAAGAATTAGATAAGAATTTTATCATTGTAGATAAAGAAGACGAAGTAGGCGCGTCTTGGCTCAACCGCTGGGATTCATTAACCTTATTTACACCAACAGAATTTAACCATCTTCCAGGATTAGATTTTCCCGCCCCAAAAGGACATTATCCCAATAAATATGAGGTTGCCGATTATTTTAAACGCTATACCAAAAAGTTTAATTTTCCTTTAAAACTAAACACGTTCATAGAAAAGATTGAAAAGAAAGAAGATCGATTTGTTCTTACGCATCAAAATGGGATTTACGAAGCTAAGAATGTAATTATTGCCACGGGACCATTTCACATTCCGTATACGCCGCCTTGTTCCGAAGATATTTCAGAAAATATTTTTCAAATACATAGTAATTTTTATAAAAATCCTTCTCAGTTAAATGCTGGTCCTACAATGGTGGTGGGTGATGGCGATAGCGGCGTACAAATACTTGATGAGGTCTCGTCCCAAAAAGATAGAAAAACATACTTCTCTGGTGATACAGATATTAAAACGCTGCCGCAAGAAATTTTGGGAAAAACCCTTTGGTGGTGGTTTACAAAAACTGGATTTTTAAGTTTTAGCAAGGATTCTTATGTGGGGAAAAAAATAAGTCAGTCTAGACAACCTGTTATAGGAACTGATGTGAAAGCAATTTTAGAACGGGAAAATGTAATTGCTGTAGGCAGAACTAATGATGCACACGAACATCGCATAGAAACCGATGAAAAATCTATAGAAGACATTAAAAATATAGTTTGGGCTACAGGATACCGTCCTAATTTTTCTTGGATTAAAGGTTTAGAACTTACCCACGAAGCCTATCCAAAACACAAACGAGGCATTAGCGCAATGAAAGGACTTTACTTTATTGGTTTACCTTGGCTGCATACCAGAGGTTCTGCCACACTTGGAGGTATTAAAAAGGATGCGAAGTACTTAAAAAAATATATAGCTAAGAATTAATCGCGCATCCTCTAAAAAAAAACTTTTTAAACCAGGTAAGCTAGTTGTTTATCATCTAATCCCGATGAAGTTTTGGTTCAAACAACCGAATAATTAGTAGAAGTCTTTTTTCTTTTAAGGACAATAAAAATGCAAAAATTTTTAATTAGTCTTTATCTAAAACCTTTTTCCCGTAAGCCACGCTTTCAAATACATCATCTCGCATTTTTTTTGCTGAAATAATTTCAGGCTCTAATTTTGTCTTTTCTTTTCGCCACTCTTCCTCGCTTAAATCTCTTTTGGTGTGAACATCTGGAAAGTTTTCAGAAAAATCTTTCATCCAAGTCATCATGTGATCGTGTGCTTGCTTTAATCTTTCTTCGGCTTTTAGAAATTTCTCATTAGGTTCCTCTGTTTCTAATGCATTTTTCTTCTTTAAAGTAGCTATCAAATTGGCTATTTCACCCATTTTAGGCATTGCTTCATCGTGATAAGCAAAAACTTCCTTTAAAGTTTTGTCATAGTTCTCTTTGGCTTGAGAGGTTTCTTTTTCACAGCTTACTAAAACTGCTAATAAAGAAAACAATACTAGAATTTTTTTCATAATTAGTTTTTAGTAAAAGTAATTATTTTAAACGGATTTGCCTAAAAGTTGGCATGGATCCAATCTTTGATGATCTCTAAAACTTTAGGAGAAATGGTCTCTTCTATTTGTCCGTATTCATTCGGCATGCCTGTGGTAGCGGTTTGGAATAAGTGATTTAAATTCTCCAATTCTTTTACCGTCACGTTTTTATTTCCGCCTTGAGCGATATTCTTCTCAATTGCTTGTAAGTTTTGAGCTGCATTCACCTGTATATCTTTCGAACCATTAAGCGCTAAAACCGGACAAGTAACTTGCTGCAAAGCATTCGTTGGATCGTAGGTGAGAAATGAATACAGCCATTCATTCTTAAATTGTGCTTTTTGTTTTGATATTTCTGAAGTAGATAATGCCTTTTTCTTAGCATATTCTTCTATCTTATTATTTAAGTGTTTTTTCTCTACCGTATTTAAAATCTCATAAATACCTTTGTTTAAATTTACAATAGAATCTACTTTTGCCTTAGGCATCCCAGAGCCTCCTAACACGTCTTCTTGCTGTTGCAATAACAATTCATCTCCGCGAACTCCTGGTGCTGCCAAAAGAATAATTCCTCCCAAGTCTTTATCTTTTGAAGCGATTAATGGCGCGACTACTCCGCCTTCACTATGTCCCAATAAAACGATTTTACTTGCATCAATATCTTTTCTACTTCTTAAATAATTAACGGCTGCTTTTGCATCTTCGGTGAAATCATATATATTGGAGGTAGAAAAATTTCCGGTAGATTTTCCTACGCCACGATCATCATATCTTAAAACCGCTATCCCGTTGCGGGTAAGGTAATCAGATATTACCAAGAAAGGTTGGTGTCCCATGACTTCTTCGTTTCTGTTTTGGGGTCCGCTGCCGCTGATTAGAATTACGGTAGGAAAATTCTTAACCTCTTTAGGCTTGGTTAAAGTTCCTGCCAAGTTCACAGTATCTTTTATATTTTCAAAAGTCACCTCTTCTTTCAAATAAGGATAAGGTTTTTTAGGCACTTGAGGTCTGTTAATTTCTTGCTCTTCTTGTGTAAGTTGTAAAGGAATTTGCATTCCGCTTTGGTGGTATTCTCCCGTAAGTTCGCCGTTTTTTAAAACTGCAGAATACTTCATCATCATATTGGGAGCCGAAATCGTTAAAGTATCTTGACTAAATGTCGTATTCGCCATAGGAATTCCCATAACGCCTTGATCTGGGCTATCCATGGTACTTTTTAAATTATCGCCGTCTTTAGAAATATGATAGACAACACGAATTTTTTGACCTTGTACTTCCAAAACTCCATACCAATCGCCCGTAATTTCTTGAGCTTGTAAAGTGATGGAAACTATAAAACTGATTAGAAAAAAAGATAAATATTTCATAAGGCTTAGTAATTAATTAATAGTTTAGAAAGTATTTCTGCTACAATAATGGCGATCACAAATAAAATGGTATAGGTCGTCCCTTTAGCATTCGAGGCTACTTTTGTTCCATTATACAAGAGAGCCAACTGCCAAACGATTGCTAATAAAGAAAATCCGGAAAAAACCAGTAACAAGAATAGGTTAGCGATAGCAATATCCCCCTTAGCAAGTGCCATAGGGTCTTTTAAAATTTCTTCAGAAATTCGTACCATCAAGCCATTCACATTAAAAACGCTAAGTAAGTAATAAGGCAATCTTGCAAATAAGCAAACGGCGAGCATATCAATAATTCGTGTTCTTTTATTCATATAAAAAGCCACCGCTCCTAATGAAATCAATAAACATGCAACATTAACTCCTTGGTCTGCAAAAGCTTGCCACAGTTCTATTTGAGAAGCAAAATGCAAGTCTAAAACGCCATCAAAACGAGCCTTAAAGAAAAAAGCCAAAACAGCACCTGCCACAAGAGCCAAACTGCCTACCAGAATTAAAGTACGCTCTTGGTAACGCTCAAACGGATTGTAAAGTAATTTATAGTTCATTCTTATTGCTGAATTTGATTTAACTTTTCTATAATTTCATCTAACATATTTCTTACTGTAGGATAACTTTTATTTAGTTGTGTCGCCATTTTTTTTAGGCTTCCGCCGGAAAGCATAAAGTCTAGAATAAACTGTTGATCTTCTCTAGGTAAATTTGCTAAAACCGGTAAATCAAAACTTCCAGAAATAATTGTATCGCAAGCCTCACAAGAAAGCTGACTCACTTTTAAGCTCTTTGCACAACTGGGACATTTTACAGGTAGTTTTTTCATTTAAAGACTTTGTTTTGAATAAAAGTAAGTATAAAATCAATTATATTAAAACATTTTTAAATATTATTTAATAAAAGTCTATAAATATTGATTGCTTCAACTAAATATAATTGCGGTATAGCCCTAAAATATAAGATATGATGATAAAATGATTACCGCTGAAAACTACCAGCATCCAGTTAAAAATGATGTGAAGTTGATGAGTCCTTTAATACATAAGAAATCTAACAAGGTTTTAAATTTGATCCTGACTTTTTTAAAAGTGATTTTATCGAAATTGAGAGAGAAATTTTATTCTAAAAAAAATAGTGAATATCAATTAGTTACAATTAGGTTTTGGTTCTTGATTCTAGCAACGTAGCGGTCCGCCCGAGAGTATTACTTCGGTACGGGCGGGTCTTGCCTCTTTGTCAAATAGCAATGCTTTAATGTATTAGGGTATACCAATTTCTAAGTAAATTGGAAAATGATCTGAACCGATATTCTCCCCTACTTCCCTTTTCTTTACCCTAATATTTTTACTGATTAAAGCGTGATCTAAATTAGTTTGAAGCGGAAGAAAGCTGGCTGGCCAAGTAGCTAATATTCCGAAGCCTTCCCGACTGTCAGATAGCGCTACTTTTTGTTTAAAATTTTTAAAATTTCGGGAAAAAGAAGAGGTATTCAAATCTCCTATAACTACTGCGTTCTGTGGCTTTTGGATGGCTAAGAAGTTGGCAATATTATCTAACTGACGGTTTCTTTGTTCAAACTGTTCCTGTCCCACAGGAGGAAATGGATGTGTCGCAATAAGTGAAAATGCCTTTCCTTCTAATTCATAGCTTAACAGAATAGAAGGCAATTTATATTCAGAAAAATAAAGAACAACAAATTCGGCGGGGATTTTACTCCATACTCCAATCCCAAAGTTATCTTCTCGCACCTCTTTTAAATGATAATCGTAGGTTTGTAAAACCTCAGCTAAATCTTCATTCCAGCGAGAGGTTAGTTCTGCTAAAACTAAAATATCAGCATTTTTTTCTTTTATAAATTCTTCAACAGCAGTAACATTTTGGTTGCTCGATAACAAGTTGATACTCGCAATAGAAATAGATTCTTCGCTTCCCAGTTTCGCTTCCGCGGAAGCGTTTACGTAAAATGGATATATTTGATAAACACTAAAAGTAATTCCGAAGAATAAAAAAAGTATCCACATCATATTTTTCTGAAAAGCAAAAATGAGCAATAATAGTAGCATCAACACCAAGTATTGGACTTGGAAATTAGAAAATATATCGATCCACCATACTTGATACAAAAAATAAGGAACTAGGCTAAGCGTAACAAGTACCAACGCTATGATTTTGCATAATAGCTTTAGAAAAGATTTGTGATTAGCTTTCATCATCACTAAAATTAAACATTTAAAATTATGACGCTTATAAAGCCTATAAGTTACGTGTTTATTAGAAATAATCTTACAGATAATTTTTCAAAAAATAGCTGCTTAAATCTTATCTTCGCTTTAAGCAGCACACAAATCTAAAGAGGTAAATGCAGTAATTATTCAAAAACATTTCTACTTCGCAAGAGTTAAAACCATAAAAACAGACCCCTATGATTCAAGAGATTAAAAAATATTATGGTTCACAGTTTGAGCCTGCACTTATAGAAGAAATTAATCGTGTGGCTACGTTTATGGACGTAGAGGAAGGTCAAGATTTAATAAAACCGGGACAATACATTAAGTCGATGCCTTTATTACTTTCGGGCAGCATCAAAATTATGCGCAACGATGAAGAAGGACAAGAGTTGCTGCTCTATTATCTAGAACGCGGAGAAACCTGTGCAATGACGATGACTTGTTGCATGGGAAATACAAAAAGTGAAATTCATGCCATCACCGAAACTCCGGTAAAACTATTAATGATTCCCATTGGAAAAATGGAAGAATGGTCTAGCAAATATAAAACTTGGAGAAACTTCGTGTTTTCGAGTTATCACTCCCGAATGATGGAGTTACTTGAGAGTGTGGACAATATCGCTTTTAATAATCTAGATGAGCGCTTGGAGAAATACCTACAAGAGAGAATGAAGATTTTAAACAGTAAACACATCTACACTACGCATCAACAAATTGCATCAGATTTGCATACGAGTCGGGTGGTGGTTTCTAGATTACTTAAAAAAATGGAGAATAAAGACCGAATAAAATTACACCGCAGTTTTATTGAGGTCTTGTAACATCAGTTACCCAATACACTGCTAAAACGCAGTACATTTGCCAAAATTAGATCATTAAATAAATGGAAGTTACAGAAATTTTTGGTTACGTAGGAGCTCTTTTAATAGGGCTAGTATTAGGTTTAATTGGGGGCGGCGGCTCTATTCTTACCGTACCTATCTTGGTGTACGCACTTAGCCTTAATCCCGTGATCGCTACCGCATATTCCTTATTTATCGTAGGATCTACTTCTCTTGTGGGTGCCGTTAGAAATATGATGAAAGGTATGGTAGACTTTAAAACGGCTATCATTTTTGCTATTCCTGCTTTTATCGCTGTTTACCTTACCAGAGCTTTTTTGATTCCCGCTATTCCTGAAGAGTTGTTTCTGGTGGGCGATTTTGTAGTGACCAAAAACCTGGCGATTATGCTATTCTTTGCGGTCATTATGTTGCTTGCCTCGTTTTCCATGATTCGGAATAAACAGAAAGAAACCAATGAGAATGAAGTCATCACCTATAATTACCCTCTTATTATTATTGAAGGACTTGTGGTAGGAACAATCACAGGAATTGTGGGTGCTGGCGGTGGTTTCTTGATTATTCCCGCCTTGGTATTATTGGCAAAATTACCTATGAAAAAAGCGGTGGCCACTTCTCTTTTTATCATTGCTATAAAATCTCTCATAGGCTTTTTGGGCGATGTACAAACTCACGAAATCGATTGGGTGTTTCTACTTTCGTTTACAGCACTTTCTATCGTTGGAATATTTGTAGGCATTTGGTTAAATCAATTTATTGACGGCAAAAAATTAAAAAAAGCATTCGGGTGGTTTGTATTACTAATGGGCGTTTATATTATTTATAAAGAGCTAATTATGTAACCTTGGTTACTAAAATCAACCCTAAAAACCACTAATTTCACCTAGAGATTAACGCTTCCGCGGAAGCAAAAAAAACAATAAAAACTTAAACTTAGATATTATGAAAATTGAGCAAATTTATACCGGTTGTTTATCCCAAGGGGCTTATTATATTGAGAGCCAAGGCGAGGTAGCGATTATTGACCCTTTAAGAGAAATACAGCCTTATATTGATAAAGCGGAAGCTTCTGGCGCAAAAATCAAGTATATTTTTGAAACCCACTTTCACGCCGATTTTGTTTCGGGACACATCACCTTATCGGAAAAAACAGGAGCTCCAATTATTTATGGCCCAAATGCGAACCCAGATTTTGAATCTATCACCGCTACAGACGGACAAGAATTTAAATTGGGAGAACTTACTTTTGTTGTGCTGCATACGCCGGGACACACTATGGAAAGCACTACTTTTCTCTTGAAAGATAAACACGGAAAAGACCATGCTTTATTTACGGGCGACACCTTGTTTTTAGGAGATGTAGGACGTCCAGATCTTGCTCAAAAAGCAGCAGATATGACGCAAGAAGACTTGGCAGGAATTTTATATGATAGTCTAAGAACTAAAATTATGCCTTTGGCTGATGATATTACGGTTTATCCCGCTCACGGTGCAGGATCTGCCTGCGGAAAGAATATGATGAAAGAAACGGTAGACACGTTAGGGAATCAAAAAGAGATGAATTACGCGCTGCGTAGCGATATGACTAAGGAAGAGTTCGTAAATGAAGTAACCGATGGTTTATTACCTCCACCTGCTTATTTCCCTATGAATGTGAAAATGAACAAAGAAGGTTACCAAAATATTGAAGAAGTGCTTAAACGCGGAAATAGCGCTTTAAGTCCAACTGCATTTGAAGCTGCAGCCAATGAAACTGGCGCTGTGATTCTTGATGTAAGAAAAGCGCAGGATTTTGCCAAAGGACATATTCCTGGTTCTATTTTTATAGGAATTGATGGCGGATTTGCTCCTTGGGTAGGAGATTTAATTAAAGATGTAGAGCAGCCTATTCTTTTAATTGCAGACCACGATCGCATTGAGGAAACCATCACACGTTTATCTCGTGTAGGTTTTGATCATACCTTAGGTTATCTAGAAGGTGGTTTTGAAGCTTGGAAAAAAGCGAGTAAAGAATACGATACCGTAACTTCTATTAGCGCACAAGAGTTTAAGAAAGCACAAGAAGATGGAAAAGATATTCCTGTATTTGATGTACGAAAGCCGGGAGAATTTGAAGCAGAACACTTACCAAATGTTCACCACACTTCACTTTCTGACCTTAATGATCATTTAGCAGAATATCCAGAAAAAGAAACTTTCTATGTGCATTGCGCAGGTGGATACCGCAGTATGATTGCTTCGTCTATTTTAAAAAATCGTGGAATTCATAACCTGATTGATATTCAAGGCGGTTTCAAAGCGATCAAAGAAGCAGGAATAGAAACGACAAACTATGTTTGTCCGTCTACCTTAAAATAAAAAATACGCCTGAATTGAATTTTTCCAAGCAGGCCTCATAATAACCCCTCAACGAGGGGGAAAGTGATTTTTTGGTTGGTTAGTAGAAAAGAGCGACATTGGATGGTCGCTCTTTTCGTTTTTTATTGTTTCTGAAACACTAAAGTCGTCATCGCACGTACATCTTGCACATTGGTAGTTTTTACAGGCTCGATGAGTTGTAAGGGATGAATTTCTAAAAGCTCTGAAATCAATTTACGCGTGACGTAAAAATTTCCCGTCTCTTTACTCTGTTTATCTTGTACAAAACCATTCTTCCCTTCTAAACCAATATTAGAGGCTACACGAATAAATAAAGTTCCTGAATCTTTTAGTACGCGAAGCATTTCTTTAATCATCGTATGAAAGTGTTCGCCGCTTTTTGCAAAATGCAATACTGCAGAACATAATATGTGATCAAAACTATTTCCGCCGTAAGGCAAATTTTCCAACTCCCCAACAATAAACTGTTTTGCCATTTTTGGGTAATTTTCTTGCGCCATATTAATGCGTTCTAGTTTGTTGTCTATGCCATAAAGTGAAAAATCATTATGATAAAACCATTTCAAATTTCTTCCTTCTCCACAACCCGCATCTAGAATAGATTGGCCAGGCTGGTAGGTGTTCTTTAAGATTTGATCAAGCACATAGATGTCTATATTTCCTATGAGATGATAAGTTTCTTCGTGATTCATGAGTTAGTATTTCTATAGACAAGTTAAGGATTAATATCAGGTTTAGTAACAAGGGTTACGTATTTTCACTTTTAGATTACTTATCTTTATACGATAATAAGCTAAAATTGCTTTTATAAACTTAAAAACACTAAAAAAATGAAAAATATAGTTTTAATACTGACTTTAATCAGCACTTTAACAGCTTGTAATGCACAACAGAAAGATAACATTGAAATTCTTTCTGCTACAGAATTTAAGGAAGCGGTTACCAATAAAGAGGTTCAACTGGTAGATGTTCGTACTCCAGAAGAATTTAAGGAAGGAGAGATTGATGACGCTTTAAACATCGACTTTTTACAAAATGAGAGCTTTACGACTCAGTTTGAAAAATTAGATAAAGAAGAGCCAGTATATATTTACTGTCGTTCTGGAAACCGAAGTGGTAAAGCTGCCAAACAGCTCAAACAAATGGGATTTAAAGAAATATATGATTTAGACGGTGGTTATATGAACTATCCTTATAAAAAATAGATAGTCAGATTTATACTTCACGCAAAATGCGCAAAGAAGAAAACATCAGGTTTTATTTCTTTGCGCATTATGCGTTTAAATTATATCGTCCATACTTTAAAACCTTATTCTATTTCATTTTTTAATAGGAACTCCGCATAAAGAGCGACCTTACAGTCCCGAAGTCTCGGAATTAAAAATCTGTGAGGTCTGGTTTCTAGTAAGTATCAAATAGTTCTGATTATATCACAATTTTAAAGTGAAAACCATTTTAAAAGTCAAATAGTATCGTTTAATATTTCATACATAAACTTTTGCAAGCTTAGCATTTCATTTTTACCCACCTTTCTACCCAAGCGTCCAGAAAAATAGAGTACAAACCAAAGTACAAAAAGTGCTCCCATTGCGATGATAGGCATTGTGCTGGGTCGCTCTAATCTAATGTTAGTGTACACCCATATCCCTGCGCCTATAAAAAGAGTTCCCACTACAAAATGCAAAAACATAAACATCGTCCATACGGTAGGACTTGGTCCATAAAGTCCTTTTAAAACTGTAGGTTGATCTTCAATTTTATAGATTTCTAAGTGTAATTGAGGCGACCAAAAATGTTGTTTTTCCTTCGGAAATCGTATAAATACATGATCGTCTGCTCTACTTGTTACAAAGCTTTCATTATTCTTTCCAGCCGACTTAAAAGCCACTAATAGCTTTTCGGGATCTTCATTTAGTTCTAGGCGAAACCTAGGACGTAAGACAACTTGGTTAGTTAATTCCATAATGGGATAAATATAGAACATTTACTTAATGTCGTGCAAGAGGAAAATATCTACATTTTTTTTGCTGGTCGAACAAGATGCTAGACTTTTAGATTTCTAGTAAATAAAGTCTAGAACCTAGAAAATAGACTTTTAGTTAACAAGACGCTTTGACTCAGGACTTTTTGAACCAAGACCTTTTGACCCACGACTACACCAATACCCGAATACACGAATAGTCGAATAGTCGAATAGTCGAATAGTCGAATAGTCAAAAATTACAAACTTTTCAAAAACTCCTTAAAATCTGGATGGCTATAATCAGCCATTCCATTATGTGTCATCACCAAGTTTCCTTTGGTATCAATTACATAAGTAGTAGGAATAGCAGAAGAATGATACATTCTAGGAACTCCGTTTGCTGCCGTATAAATAGGCAAATTGTAGCCTTTACGTTTATCAAAAGATTTGGCTTTTTCAAAATCATCATCTAAAGAGAGCATCACAAAAGCAACCTCATCTCCCATTTCTTCGTGCAGCTCATCAATGCTAGGCATCTCCGCCACACAAGGCGGACACCAAGTAGCCCACAAGTTCATAAAGATGACTTTACCTTTCAATTCTTCCAAAGAGACGGTGTTTCCTTCGCTATCAATCAAATCAAAATTAAAATCTGCTTTTGTCTTATTAGCATCAATTGCTGCCGCTTCTTCGCTTTCTGTGTTTTCTGTTACGGTCATTTCTTTCACATCAGGATTCATTAAACCGGTAGCAAGTATTCCGCGTTGAGCGAATCCAATTACTTCGGCGTGCAATCCTGTGATGTAAAGTACAACAGCGATTGCTCCAAAAATTCCGTATTGGATCCAAGTTTTCTTAGCGCTATCTTTTTTATTCTCTTTCATAATTATTTTCTATTGAAATTTATATTCGGTTCCAGGAACTGTAGAAAAAGAATACTTTCCAAGATAGTCACAATACGCTCTTCCCTCTAAGTTAGGAGATACTGGCGATTTCTTTTCTAAATATTCTTCAACCACTTCGTGGATGGTATAATCTTTAACTTCTACTTCTTCTACATTAGGCATTCTACACAAATTATCTATAGGATCTCCCGGACGCACACACGCAGAAATGGTATAATATTCATCATCTTGCATAGGTTCTCCTTTCACAGTAATGCTAGAAATACGCTTTCCTTTTTCATTCTGAGAATTAAAATTAACTTTCATCCCAGAGAAACGTACCAACCAACCGCCAAATCTTTCGGTGGCATTTTCAGCAAAAGCATTATGCATTTCACTTTCTAACCAATTTTTAATTTGCTTTCCAGTCGCTTTTCCTGTTTTCACTTTTTCGTTTACCGGAAGTAAATTCCATAAGTTAGCACGTGTGATAGGTTCTGGTTGTCCGTTTTCGGGAACTATAGGGTTTCCAAAACGAAAGCCATTGGAGATAGAAATATCTGCTCCAGTTTTCCAACGTGCGGCATCGGTAATCATATTATCCATAGGGTTTTCTACGGTTAAATAACGGTATATTGGTGTGTTGGTATAGCCTACCACCGTTTCTAAATAGTCTTTATAAGGTGCCTTTTCTCTATCTACAAGCGCTTGCAATTCTTTATCTGCAGGATATTTAATTGGGTCCACATCGATCAACTCATAATCATCTCCCACTAGTTTGCCATCTATTAAATGTAAGGTTAATTTCCCAACAAAAGAACCAAATGCACCTGGTTCTGTCACCTTAGCATATTTTCCTTGTATCAATTCTCGTACCCTTTCGTGCGTGTCATTACCCAATACATAATCTACATTTTCGGATATGGGATGATTTGCCAATTCTACTTGTTTAAAAACTCCAATATGCGTCACTAAGAACAGCACGTCTATGTTTTCTTTGACTTTAATATCATCTACCATCTTTTTTAAATCATCATCAAGACCGCTAAACCCAATCCCTTTACTAAAAATAGGATTTTGTCTAACAGGAACAGCGGGATCATTAATCCCTACAAAACCAATGCGAACGCCTTCAATCTCTTTTACCCAATGTGCAGGAAATAAAGGCTCTTTACTTTCGTCGTGGTGCATATTTTGTGCGATAATGGGCGTATCATAGCCTTTCATTATCTCCATCATGTTGTTTTTACCATAAACAACCTCCCAGTTTCCTGGAATAATCACATCATAGCCCATATTCTTAATAATATCTGGCATCACTTTTCCTTTTGATAAGGCCGCATAACCACTTCCTTGAATCAAATCACCACCATCTACAATAATAGTACGATTCGGGTTCTTTTCACGCTCTTGATCAAAGAGCGTTTTAATATTTGCCAATCCGCCACGATCTTTAAAGACTACTTCTTTGTCTTCCCAAAAAAGCTCTGGATGCGTATCTAATTGGCCGTGAATATCTGCCGTTTGGAGTATGGTTATACTCAAGGTATCTTTCGTTTCGGCGTTTTTAGCCATATCTTTTGAGGTTTCATTTTTACAAGAAACAGTGGCTATTAATATTCCTAAAAGGCTAAGCCTTGCTAAAATTGTGGTGTTAAATACGTTCATCATTATAAACTTAAACTTTTATAGCCCTTTTTCTGAAGCTGAAAATTATACAAAATTCCGTTTTCTACGACCTTCATTTCTTCAGGTACTTTTGTGGTATCGATTTTAAATTTGTTCAGCGAAAACCCGCAAGCTACTAAGTGTACTCCGGCTTCTTCCGCCTTTTTAATAAATTTATTCATTTTATGCGTATTGGTGATATCGCCTATTTGTTTTCCGCAGATAATCACTTGGAAATCGCCAAAATCTTCTCCTTCTTCCGCTTTAAGCGCTTCCGCAGTAAGAATTATGGGTTGCAATTGTGGTACCTTTTTAGTGAGTACCACATAATTATTTTTATCGTCTTGATGTTGCTGCGCCACTAGGTTAGCCGTGCTAAACAAGGCCAACATTAGAAAGAGGGAGCTTAAAATATATTTTTTCATTGTTAATTTTTTAGGTGAATGATTTAAAGTTTGAAGAATCCTAAATTGGTTTTCTTGACGTACTGGTATCGTTTAAAACAAAGAATAGAAGTCCGCCTAAGATGGCTATATTTTTAAAGAGTGGCCCCAAGGTTGTAATTTGCCCTACCTGAATCGTTAAGGTAATGGGAATTAAAACGCCCATCAAAATGAGCGCTGCCCATTTGGTTTTATATCCAATAAGGAAAATAAAACCTGCCAAAAGCATTACGATGCCAGAGATAATGATAAGCCATTGAGGTTCCCCAAAAAGATGGGCAATTCCTTTAAAATTAGCTTGCTCAATTCGCTTTGCCGTTTTTTCTACGTGCAACAAGTGATTAAATCCCGCTACGTGAAATATACCGCTAACGAATATTCTTAAAATTTGAACCGATCTAGAGTTGACTGAAATAGTTGTCGCCATGAGATATCATGTAAAATTAAGAGTTGATATTGTGCGGTGTCTATCCGTAACAGTTAATTCCCACAAATGTCCAGAAATGGAACCACTACGGAAGCACCGACTTAAAATTTTATCATTATTCTTAGGCGATCCGGGGTGGTGGAGAGGTATTATCTAGGTGTAGATAATTAAATTTTGAAGTATAGTAATCGTTGAAAGTTGCGATGGGCTCTACCGCATTGGTTTCCCAAGAAAAGAGATTGAACTGAAATTGCGAATTACAAAAACTGCTTAAGGCAATCACTTGAGAAGTAATTTGATTTACTTCAGAAAATTGAGTTTCCTTTTTATCTTGCTTCGGAAAGTTCTCTTTCTTACAATGCGGATTCACGAAAGTAATATCACTTCCGCTGAAAAGCAAATTTAATCCTCCCGCTTCTAAGGCCATAAATTTTGCCGAGAAGATGAAGATGAATACTGCCGCTATGTAAGTTTGTGTTTTCACGATGCTCCAAACATATAACAATTAAATCGTGAGCTTTGTAACCTTTGTTACTTAATCGCTTTAAAGGCAATTTTTAACAAAAATTAAAGAGAAAAAACACTTCCTTACTTAAGCACTTGAATCGCCCAGACGATTAAAAGAAAGCCTATCCCTGTAACAGCGGGCGCAGGAATTTGGGCAGCAACTCCCAATACAATCATCACCAAAGCTTTGATTGTAAGTAATATAGAAATCAAGTTTAATTTTTTAGTACGTGTCATTTTTCTATTTTTCTCTAAACTAATAAAAAATAATTACACTTATTGTAACGTTTGTTACCGATATTACTTTATAAAAACATCATCTTTGCTCAAAATTTTATGATTATGAATTGGATATATGATCCTTGGCCTTGGTATGTTGCGGGACCGCTTATTGCGTTAACCATGTTTATCTTATTGCTTGCAGGAAAGCAGTTTGGGATGTCTTCTAACCTTCGCACGGCTTGTTCGGCAATGGGAGCAGGAAAGGCAGCCGACTTTTTTAAGTTTGATTGGAAAGCAGAACGCTGGAATTTAATACTGGTTGTAGGAGCTGTAATTGGTGGTTTTATCGCCTCAAATTATATGGGCGATAAAACCGTAAAAATTAATCCCGAAGTGGCTCAACAACTCGCCACAGATTACCAAATTGAAAGTGCTGGCGAAAGCTATTTACCCACAGAAATTTTTTCTACAGAAGCTTTATCAAATCCTCTTAATATCATTATCCTCTTATTAGGTGGATTAATGGTTGGTTTTGGAGCCCGTTATGCTGGTGGTTGTACCTCTGGGCACGCCATTTCTGGATTGAGCAACCTACAACTCCCCTCTCTAATTGCCGTGATTGGTTTTTTTATAGGCGGCTTAGTTATGATTCATTTAATTTTCCCATTAATCTTTTAGTCTATGAAATATTTAACTTATTTAGTCATTGGTACTTTCTTCGGAATTTTAATGTTTAAATCTGAAGCTGCTTCGTGGTTTAGAATCTATGAAATGTTTCAGTTTGGAAGCTTTCATATGTATGGAATTATAGGCTCGGCCTTAGTTTTAGGAGTTATTGGCGTCCAAATTATCAAACGTAAAAACATTAAAACCTTAGATGGAAGCGAAATGAGCCTGAAGCCCAAAAATAAAGGAATTGCACGTTATCTTATTGGCGGAATCATTTTTGGTTTAGGTTGGGCGCTAGCAGGAGCTTGCCCAGGACCTATGTACGTTCTTGCAGGCGCAGGTTATACCTCTATTTTAATTGTCATTTTTGGAGCTCTCGCCGGTACTTTCTTATACGGAGTCCTAAAAAAACACCTCCCGCATTAATAAATTCTGATTAAATTTTAGTTACAAAAAAGCTTTTTAGACCGGTGGTTTAAAAAGCTTTTTTGAGTATACATACAACGAATTCTTTTAGCTTAATAAATTTAAACTCTAGGTTAAACAAAAAGTGTTATTCTTCTGTAAGCTTTGACATTTAAAGTGTACTTTTATTTTTTCGAACAACTTCTTAAATAAACTATGAAAAGAGCAATTCTAGGTCTATTATTTATCTGCATTTGCAATACGTGTTTTGGTCAAACCTATTCGTTTGATAGACTCATAAAAAGTGAAGTTTCTACAACCTCTTCCAAGTATAATGAAAATACCTATTTGTTTAATTCTGAAGATTATTCCTATTCCTTGCGTCTAAATGAAGGCAAAGATTCTACAGAAGCTTGGATTATAGACACTAAGAGAAGGCAAGTACATTATTTTAATATTAAATCTAAAGACTCTTTAGAGTTAGAATTTGTACAAACGAATCCGTATAAACTTAACCTTCCCAAATATACTTATGAGTTTTCTTATGTAAAATCGAAAAGCCAAGAGAAAGAAATCTTACTCGCTATAATCAACAAAAAGAAAGAAGAAATTGCCAAATACAGGTTGAAAATAGAAAAAACAGACCATAATTATTTTCCTATATTTCAAGCAACAGCAGCCGTAGAACCCTTTAATCTCATGAACATAAAAGCTCCTTTTAATTTTTTAGTTTTAAAATCTTACGGAAAAAATGCTGGTGGCAAGGCTCTGAATTATGAAATGAGTTGTACTGAAGGCACTAACTTTACGGTAACTATACCCCAAAAAAGTTAAACTACATAAAGAGGTTACTAGCTTAAACGCCACTTCAAGCTTTCTTCCACTTTTTTTAGGTTTTAATTATAAATGGAAAAACCAAGAAAAATATACCTCAAGCATTTCAAACAAAATGACTTCAGAAAAAAATTATATAGAGATCAACCGGGAATCTTGGAATAATAGAACCGAGACCCATTTAAAATCAGATTTCTATGGAGTTCCCACTTTTTTAAAAGGAGAAACTTCTTTAAATAAGATTGAGTTAGACATCCTGGGGGATGTAAAAGGCAAATCTATTTTGCATTTACAATGCCACTTCGGACAAGATTCTATTTCGTTGAGTAGACTCGGAGCAGAAGTTACTGGCGTAGATTTGTCTAACAAAGCAATTGAAAACGCTAGAAAGATTGCAAAAGAAACCAAATCTCACACCATATTTATGTGCTGCGATATTTACGATTTACCAAATCATTTAGAGCAAGAATTTGATATCGTTTTTACAAGTTACGGCACTATTGGTTGGCTCCCCGATATCGATAAATGGGCAAAAATCATTTCTAAATTTCTAAAACCAAAAGGGAAATTTGTATTTGCAGAATTTCATCCGGTTGTTTGGATGTTTGATGACAATTTTAAAAAAATTGAATATAATTACTTTAATTCTGGCGCCATCGTTGAAACTGAAAGTGGCACGTATGCCGACAAAAGTGCAGACATTCAACAGGAATTTGTAGTTTGGAATCACGGCTTAGCCGAAGTCATAACTAGTTTAATCAAAAACGGACTTGAGATTAATGCTTTTGAAGAGTTTGATTATTCTCCCTATAATTGTTTTAACAAAACCATCGAAATAGCTCCTCAAAAATATAGAATAGAACATTTGGAAAATAAAATTCCTATGGTTTATTCTATTGTAGCTACAAAAAAGTAAGAGTTGAACTTAAAAACCTGATGTTACTTTATTAGTTACAATTAAGTCTGATTTTTTTATCAGAAAGCAAACAATAATTTTCTAGGCTCAAGCTTTGTGAAAACTTTAAAATTCTTAGCAATAGGTTCTTGATATATTTTTTGTTTCTTGCACAAACATGGAAGAATCGAATAAAAATAATACCCAAAAAGAAGGCTTTGTTACGGTACGCGGAGCAAGACAACATAATCTCAAAGACGTAAGTTTAGAAATTCCTCGCGATGCTTTAGTCGTATTTACGGGAGTTTCAGGATCTGGGAAATCATCCCTTGCTTTTGGAACTTTGTATGCCGAAGCTCAACGAAGATATTTAGAATCGGTGTCGCCTTATGCACGACGACTTTTTCATCAGATGCCAATCCCAGAAGTGGATGAAGTAGAAGGACTTCCGCCAGCAGTCGCTCTACAACAACAACGAGGCTCGGGCACTACGCGATCTTCAGTCGGTTCTGTAACCACCTTATCCAACTTACTGCGGATGTTATATTCGCGCGCGGGAGATTATCCAGCAGATCAATCCATTTTATATGCGGAATCATTTTCCACCAACACTCCAGAGGGAGCCTGCCCCAAATGCCACGGTCTTGGTAGAGTTTATGAAGTGACTGAGGAAAGCATGGTTTTAGACGATTCTTTGACGATTCGGGAAAAAGCCATCGCGGCTTGGCCAAAAGCTTGGGGAGGTCAAAATCTTCAGAATATTTTAATCACGTTGGGTTACGATGTTGATGTTCCCTGGAAAAATCTTCCTCAAAAAGAACGGGATTGGATTTTGTTCACCGATGAAAAACCACGCGTACCCGTTTATCCTGGTCTTGACCGAGAAGAAGTTCAGGTGGCTATTAAAGAAAATAGAGAACCAAGTTATATGGGGACTTTTACCGGCGCAAAAAAATATGTGCTGCATACTTTTGCCAATACGAAAAGTAATTTGATGAAAAAACGCGTATCGCAATATATGCTAAGCAGCGACTGCCCTGCCTGTAAAGGAAAACGTTTACGCCGTGAATCTCTTTCGGTGACTTTTGCCGATTATGATATTGCCGACATTTCCCGACTTCCTCTCAAGAAATTACTTTCTATTTTTACTCCTTATGCCGATGGATCTGCGCTAGGACTCAACAAATTAGCTAAAAATCATAAAGAAAAAGTAATCGTTGCGCAGCGAATAGCCGAAGATCTGGTAGCCCGAGTGAAAGTTTTATTAGAATTGGGGCTGGGTTATTTATCCTTAGAGCGCAGCACTCCTACCCTTTCTCCTGGAGAGCATCAACGCTTAAGGCTCGCCACTCAAGTACGTAGTAATTTATTTGGCGTCGTTTATGTCTTAGATGAGCCTTCCGCAGGATTGCATCCCGCAGATACCGAAGCTTTATTAAAAGCTTTAGACCGATTAAAAGCATCTGGAAATTCGCTTTTTATTGTGGAACATGAATTAGATGTGATTCGCCATGCCGATTGGATTGTAGATGTAGGTCCAGATGCTGGCGAAGGTGGCGGAGAAATTTTATACAGCGGTCCCCCAGCTGGCTTAAAAAAGATTGCACGCTCAAAAACCAGAGAACACTTGTTTAATGATTTACCTTTTAAAAAGTCTGCTCCGCGAAGACCTTCCGGTTGGTTGAGATTAAGTGACGTGACTAGAAATAATCTAACAAAGCTCGATGTCTCTCTTCCTTTAGGCGTATTAACCAGTGTTACCGGGGTTTCAGGATCGGGGAAAAGTAGTTTGGTAAGTCAAGTTTTGGTGGAGCTCATGGCCACGCATCTGGGAAAGGAAACTTCTACGGAAGAAGAAACAGAAGATGAATTGCAAAAAAACATCGTAGAAACGTTGGGAGGTAACATTACCGAAGGCGCCGAAACTCTAAAACGTATGGTCGTGGTGAATCAAAAACCTATTGGTAGAACTCCGCGTTCTAATCTTGCGACTTATACTGGTTTATTTGATGTGGTGAGAAAATTATTTGCTTCCACAAAATTAGCAAAAAAACGTCGTTATAATGCTGGCCGTTTTTCCTTTAATGTAGGCAAAGGACGTTGTTCCAATTGTGATGGAGAAGGTTTTGTGATGGTAGAGCTCTTATTTTTACCCAGTGTTTATGCGCCCTGTCCTGTTTGTGAAGGTGCCCGCTATAATGCCAAAACGCTAGAAGTTACCTATCACGAGAAAAATATCGCACAAATACTTGAAATGACAGTAAATGAAGCTGCGGAATTCTTTACGGAAGAAGAGCGTGTTAGTCGGCCACTTAAGGTGTTGCAAGATGTAGGTTTGGGGTACTTGCGTTTGGGGCAGTCGGCGACAGAGCTTTCTGGTGGAGAGGCGCAACGAATTAAGCTAGCTACAGAACTTCAGCGCCTAAGCAAGGGAAACACGCTTTATATTTTAGACGAGCCAACGACGGGACTGCATCCCACAGATGTAGAAAAATTACAACTTCAGCTAGCAAAATTGGTGGATGCTGGCAACACGGTCATTGTGGTAGAACATGATATGCAGGTAATCGCTGGCAGTGATTGGGTGATTGACTTGGGCCCTAGCGCCGGGGAAGAAGGTGGAAAAGTGGTTGCTGAAGGCACGCCGCAAGAAGTTGCAAAAAATAAGCAAAGTAAAACAGCAACTTATTTAGCAAGAACCTTAAACGAACATTCTTGATTTCTGAAAAATTGGTTGATTAAGTTAGATCCTATTGACTATTGAATTTCAGTTTTTATTCATAACACCAAAAAGCTTAATCATCATTAGACCTCACAGCTTTTGAAAAGCTGTGAGGTCTCTCGAGGGCAGGACTCCTGTTTTATCAAACCAGACTAGAAATTCTATACAAATTAATCAAGATTTGCATTCGGGATTTCGATTAAAAATGACGAACTTTTAGGTGATTTAAAATTGCAGTGATGAAAAAATTATTTTTACTGATTGGTTTTCTCTTATGTACCCCTCCCCTTGTCTTTGGGCAGCACACCGATTATAATCTGGTAAAAGAGGTTCAAGTGAAAAATAAAGGCGTAGTGGTTTCCGCTTTTCCGTTAGCCAGTGAAGTGGGCGCCAAAATTTTACGCCAAGGTGGAAATGCCTTTGATGCTTCGATTGCGACACAATATGCGCTCGCTGTGGTTTATCCGCAAGCCGGAAATATTGGCGGCGGCGGTTTTATGGTTGCCACGATGAAAGAAGGAAAAAAATTCACGATTGATTTTAGAGAAACAGCGCCTTTAAAATCTCATAAAGATATGTATTTGGATGAAAACGGAAATGCCAACACTAATCTTAGTCGGTTTGGAAGCTTAGCGGCTGGAGTTCCGGGAGCTGTGGCTGGACTTTTTGAAATGCACCAATACGCGAAACTTCCCATGACGCAATTGATTCAACCGGCTATTGAATTGGCTGAAAAAGGATTTTCCATTACTCAAGATCAAGCAGATTTGTTTAACACCTATAAAGATGATTTTTTACATCTAAATAAGCATTCGATTCCGTTCGTAAAAAATCTAGAATGGCAAGCAGATGATATTCTAGTTCAGCAAGATTTGGCTCATACCCTAAAAAAAATTCAGCAGAAAGGATTAAAAGGTTTTTATAGAGGCAAAACGGCAAATTTAATCGTAAAAGAAATGAAACGCGGTAACGGCATCATTAGTTTAGCCGATTTAAAACAGTACAAAGTGAAAGTAAGAGCGCCACTCATCTTCGATTATAAAGGACACGAAGTGGTGACGATGCCCTTACCGTCTAGCGGAGGAATTCTCTTGGCGCAAATGCTGGAAATGACCAATTTAATAGGCTTGGAAGGCAAGCAATTAAACTCTCCCGAAGCCGTGCAGCCCATGGTAGAAGCAGAGCGACGTGCGTATGCCGACCGCGCCGAATATATGGGCGATCCCGATTTTATAAAAGACCAAACGCAAAAGTTAATTAGTAAATCCTATTTAAAGCAGCGATTTGCCAATTATAATCCAGATAAAGCAACGCCAAGCAGTGCCGTGGGAGATATTATCATTCCTCAAAAAGAAAAGAAAGAAACGACGCACATTAGCGTTTTGGATAAAGAAGGCAATGCTGTATCTGTCACCACGACCCTGAATGGGAATTTTGGCAGTAAAGTGATGGTTTCGGGAGCTGGTTTTTTGCTCAACAATGAAATGGATGATTTTTCTGTCAAGCCCGGCGTGCCTAATATGTACGGTGCTATAGGCGGAAAAGCCAATGCTATCGCCCCAAAGAAAAGAATGCTGAGTTCTATGGCGCCCACGATTCTCTTAAAAGACAACAAGCCTTTTATGGTGGTAGGAACCCCTGGGGGAACCACGATTCCGACCTCGGTTTTTCAGGTGATCGTAGATATCATTGATTTTGGCACCGATGTGAACACAGCAGTGAACGCTCCAAAATTTCATCAACAATGGCTGCCTGAACATATTTTGATAGAAGAAGATTTCCCTAAGTATACGATTGAAGCGCTAGAGAAAAAGGGCTATACCTTTAAAGAGACTGCCAAAATTGGTAGAATGGAAGTGATTTTAGTAGATAAGGATGGTAATTACCACGCGGTAGCTGATGGTCGTGGGGACGATTCGGTTGGGGTGGAGTGATTGGGGTTTTTGAGATGAATTCCTCTAAGTTGAGGAGATGTAACGCCATTGAAATGATTGTTATTTTGTGATAAACTCTGTTAAAAAGTGTATTTTTAAGTTGGCGTAATCAATATTAAATAATTATGAAAAAAATATTCCTGATTGTATTTGTTTTAAATTTCATTTCCTGTTCATCTTCTAAAGTAAGTGATAATGAAATTAAAATGAAGACAAACTTTGAAGATTTAAGTGTTGTTAAAACTTTAAACCTTGTCAATTCTGATTCGATTACTATCCACGAATTAAGATTTTATAAAATTGATTCTGCTTTAGATACGATGAAATCCATGTACCTCGATTATGGAATATGGAATGACCAGAGTATCGGTCTACACCAAGAAAACATTAATCAAAAAATATGGAAAAACATTCGGCTTTTTGAAGACGATGAAGTTTATACTGTAATAGCTGGCGGAACAGAAACAAAAAATAATTATTATGCTTGTTTAACTGTTTACGATGCTAAAGGAAAAGATTGTTTTGACGAAAACCATCCTTTGAAAAATAAAATAATAAAACTGTTTTACGGTAGAATGAAAGAAAATAGAAGCAAGAAGATAAATTATTCTATTTTGAAAGTAAAATGATTTTTTTAAACAAAGAACTGTGAAAAAAATACAGGTGAAAGAGCTTCATTCTTTGTCAAGGTGCTTCTAAATCTATCTTTGTATATTAACCCTGGTTTCACAAAAACAAAAACTCGCAACTACAATAAAGTCCTGACTTTTAGCAACTCCCCGAAACAAAAAACTGCTATTATATTGGTTAGGTAAGGAGCAGCTTAAAACACGCTATAAAGTGTTGTTACGATCACTCCTTTAAAGTTGGGTAAATGAATAGATAGCAATTGTTTTTCTTCTATTACCTTAAAATTAAATGGTGCAGCTAGCACGTTGAGACCACTTTTCTTTTTCAATCTTATTCCTTGTCCAGAAATAATATCTTTATTGGGAGTAAAATCTCCTTCAGGGACATGTTCCGTTAGAATAACATATTTGAAATTAGTTAACTTACTCAGCACACGTTGTACTTCCGCATTTGATAAATGCTGCAACACCTGTCTTAATAGCGCGCAATCTCCTTGAGGTAAATCATCTTTGGCAATATCTAACGTATAAAACTCTAAGTGGTCTTCTTTAAACTTCTCTTTGTTACAGGCTATAAGACTAGGTACAATATCTACCGCCATATACTTTTGGGTATACTTCACCAATTGTTTCCCCACATTAAAATCCCCACAACCTAAATCACATAGCGTTAGTGGATCCTTAAAAGAGTTTAAAAATGAAGTCAATACTTCTATGTATGGACTTACAATTTCGGGATGATGCGAGCCTAAACCAGAATAGAAGTCAGAATTATCAGTCCCCCAAAGCTTCTTCTCATAAACCTGTTCCATAGCATCTTTGGTAGGCCATGGTTTCTTTGTTTTATTTTCTTTTTTCATCAACAGACTATGAATCTATACCAACTATAAAAGTTCTTTTTTCTGATTTTCAAATGTAAAATTAAAAGAAGACTTTTCTTGATTAATTATAAATACAAAAAGGCTTAATAGTAATTTGACGTTATAATTCGTAAATTCAAAAAGATTACCTACGGTGATCCCCAAAGCTCCGCTGTAAAAATAGAAAATCCGCCCACTTACAAATTCAAGTCAGCTCGATTTGACGTGAGAACATTATAATGAGTTTGAATCAATATTTATTCTGCAGCCATCCGTATCATTACTTATAAAACACTGTTTTCATAGTAGGAAGAAACCGATAATTTCATTACTCCAGATGTTTTTTAAAATATCTTCTAGCTTCCTTCATGACCTTTGGTGCTAAAATTAATGTTGCGATCATTGTGGGAATAGCCATTAATGCAAAAAAACTATCGATGAGGTTGATCATCGCGCTCAAAGAAGTCGTTGCACCAAGTAAGATACTTATAATATAAACGTAGTTGTAATAATGTTTATATTCAGCGCCGGCAAGATATGACAGGCATTTTGTGCCGTAGTAAGAAAAAGAAAATAAGGAAGAAATGCTAAAAGCTGCAATACACAACAATAAAATATAATCGCCCACATAAG
Organism: Mesonia ostreae; assembly: GCF_031845265.1. Classification (NCBI taxonomy): domain Bacteria; kingdom Pseudomonadati; phylum Bacteroidota; class Flavobacteriia; order Flavobacteriales; family Flavobacteriaceae; genus Mesonia; species Mesonia ostreae. Next base: position 353,289 of record NZ_JAVRBG010000001.1, read on the forward strand.
GTATAGAATTCTTAAATGCAGCTGCTGTTAAACTCACCCCATTCACATCTGAAGTTTGCCAAATTCCGGTAACTAAAATAGAAAGGGCAGTTAATGTACAAACCACCAAGGTGTCTATTGCTGGTCCCAACATAGCCACAAGTCCTTCTCGAATTGGCTCTGAAGTTTGACTGGCTCCATGTGCCAAGGTTGCGGTTCCTATACCTGCTTCATTAGAAAAAGCACCTCTACGAATTCCGAGGATAATCAAACCTCCTAGAACTCCGCCAAGCATTGGGTCTCCTTTATAGTTTTCCGCAGCAAAGGCATCTGTGAAAATCATTGAGAAATATTGAGGAACAACCTCAAAATTGACCCCAAGTATAGTGAGTACTGAAATAAAATACAAAACAATCATGGCTGGTACCAAGCGAGAAACTGTTTTGCTAATGCGCCGGATACCGCCTAGGATAACGACTGAAGTTAAGATGACCAGAACGATTCCTATGGTGAGATTAGTGCCCAGTCCAGTAGTAATATCATTGGGTTCTAGTAGAATAAAATTGATGGCTTGAGTGAGCTGATTGACATTAAAAACTGGAAGTGCACCAACCAACCCAGCGATACTAAAAAGGACAGCTAAAAACTTCCATTTCTTTCCCAAGCCTTCTTCTATAAAGTACATCACACCGCCTTGTAGTTTCCCTTGAGTATCTTTTCCGCGGTACATGACTGCAAGCGTATTGGTGAAAAATTTGGTAGCCATTCCTACAAAGGCACTAACCCAAAGCCAGAAAATAGCACCAGGTCCACCTAAAGTAATGGCAACGGCAACGCCAGCAATATTTCCCATACCAACGGTTGAAGAAAGTGCGGTAGAGAGTGCCTGAAAATGATTGATTTCTCCCGGGTCATCAGGATTATTAAATTTTCCTTTAAGAACATCTAAAGCATGCCCTAAATATCTAAACGGCAGGAAATTTGATAAGATAAGTAAATATAATCCGCCTCCAACTAACAAAATAATCAAAGGAAATCCCCAAATTGCTGATGCGAATTGAGAGATGATTTTATCTAATGCTTCCATAAACTTTATAATACTGAAAAATATGAAATAAAGCAGTATCTATCGTATCATAACACTAGGTTTTTTTTTAAAAGTTTTGCTTTTTTTGAAACCTTTTAAACGCTTCATTTTATGCGGCAGGATTCCTATTGATGCGTTTTTTTCTACAATTTTCCAACAAAATTAATTAGAATTGTAAAGTAATATGTAGAATTAATAACAAATAAAGTTAATGAACCTGATTTAGGTAACCTACACACTTTTCAAGTAGAAGGTTTTTCAAGAATATCTATAGAATTTCCTTAATTCCAAAATTGATTTAGCCTGAATAAATGCTTCCGTAATAACTAATACTAATGCCTATTTTAGAATCATTATCCTACCAAAGTTATACGTTGAAATTGGTATCCCTCATTAAAGTGAACTTAATCATTTTCTAACAAATAGAAAAGTCCCACGTACAAATTCAAGAAAGCTTGATTTGTACGTGAGACTTTTCTATTTATTCGTGACCTCGGAGGGATTCAAACCCCCAACCCTCAGAGCCGAAATCTGATGCGCTATTCAGTTGCGCCACGAGGCCATAATTCCTGCGAAGCCAGGAATCTTTTACTTTAAATCTATCCCAATTTCTTTCTTACAATAGCAGAAATCGTTTTTCCATCTGCTTTTCCTGCTAGTTTCCCAGATGCCATTCCCATCACTTTTCCCATATCTTTCATACCTTCGGCTCCAGTTTCAGCGATAATCACTTCTACCTCAGATTCAATTTCTGCTTCGCTTAATTGTGCAGGTAGAAAAGCAGCAATTACTTCTGCTTGCTTCTCTTCTGGCTCAGCAAGATCGGGTCTGTTTTGCTCTCGATATATGGCAGCGCTATCTTTACGCTGTTTTACTAGCTTTTGTACCAACTTCATTTCTTCATCTTCAGAAAGCTCTTGTGCATTGCTTTCGGTTTTCGCTAATAATATTCCGCTTTTAACTGCTCTTAGAGCTTCTAAAGCCACAGTATCTTTTGCTTTCATGGCAACTTTCATCTGCGTCATTACTTCTTTCTCAAAACTCATAGTTCTTTATTTGGAGCACGAAGATAAGTATTATTGCGTAAAAAACCCGAAGCTATTTTAAAATAACTTCGGGGAATACTTATGCTTGATTTTTATTCCAAGCAAAAAGAACAATCGATTAATCTACATTATCGTGCAGAAATGAATTGTTACTTCGGAAACTCACCTCATCATTGCTATCTTTACTAATACTAGTTCTCGACAATTTATCCTGACTAGGATTAGAATTATCTAAATCTAAGCCTGCTCTTTTGTAAGCCGGCTGCTTTTCAATCTCATCTATACTGTTTTGATTGTTTCTAAACTTATAGTTGAAACTTTTCATTCTAGCACGTCTTTCTTCCGCTCTAGCGATAAGATCTTCAGAAATAGGATTGTTAAAAGGATCTTCATCTGACGTTTCTGGAGTTAATTTCTCCTCTACAGACGGAGTGGTCTTCTTCACGGTTTCCTCTTCTCTTCTTGCTTCTAGCTTTTGTGGAGCAGGAGAAGCTTTTGGAGCGCTAGGTCTTGCCTCGTTCAAGGTATTTTCTACCTCCATATAATCCTCTAAGCTGTAACGCTTTTCTCCGTTTGCAGATGTGCTTCCAGATACCTCTATCTCATCATGCACCTCCATTTCTTTCGTTTCTTCTTCTTCTTCTGAAAGATCGTAGACAATTTTCTCTGGTTTTTCTTCAGCTTTAGGCTCTTCTTTAGGAGTTTCTTTTACTTCTTCTGTTTCATTTAAAGGAAAATCGAAGGTAAACATCGCTTGAGATTCCTCTCCTTCTGAAGTAACTTCTGTAACACCGTTTACATCCATATCCTTAATTTCTTCGGAAGAATCTATAATTACGAAGTCATCTTCGTTATAAGTTACTTCCTCGTAAGAAACGTTCAAGTTTTTTATCAACTCAGAGGTAGGAATCAAATTCATTTTTCCCATTTCCGCAGAAGGCGCATCTTTCCTAGGTTCTGTCTTTTTTGGCTCTTCTTCCAACACATGAACTACTTTTTCTGGCGCTGGTGCAGGAGTTTTTTCTACTGGAGCGCTAAAATTAGAAGAAGTAGTATTCTTTTTTGTGGTTAAATCACGCTCTGCTTTTTGCTCATCTTCTAGCGTATGAATGATTTTTTTAGTTTCTGTATTTACGATTACATTTTGTTGCTCTACATTAAAACCTGTAGCAATTATAGTAACTGATATAGATTCTTCTAAGCTCTCGTCATCTCCAACTCCCATTATGATATTGGCGCTATGACCAGCTTCTGCTTGAATATGATCATTAATTTCCCCTATCTCATCTATCGTAATCTCCTCAGATCCAGAAACGATAAGCAACAATACATTTTGAGCACCACTAATTTTATTATCGTTTAGCAAAGGAGAGTCTAAAGCTTTCGCAATTGCTTCTTTCGCTCTATTACTTCCAGAAGCTACAGAAGACCCCATAATCGCTGTACCACTATTACTCAATACCGTTTTTGCATCTCGCAAGTCAATATTTTGCGTATAGTGATGCGTAATTACTTCAGCAATACCTCTAGATGCCGTTGCTAATACTTCATCTGCCTTAGAGAAACCAGCTTTAAACCCTAAATTTCCGTAGACATCGCGCAGCTTATTATTGTTAATAACGATTAATGAATCTACATTCTTTCTAAGTCGCTCTACTCCTAATTGAGCTTGATCATTTCTAGTATTACCTTCAAACTGAAACGGTATCGTTACAATCCCCACCGTTAAGATTCCCATATCTTTAGCTTGTTTGGCAATGATTGGAGCTGCACCCGTACCGGTTCCTCCGCCCATTCCAGCAGTAATGAATACCATTTTAGTATTGGTATCGAGCATGTTTTTTAAATCGTCAAAACTCTCTAAAGCAGCTTGCTCCCCAATCTCTGGGTTGGCTCCCGCACCTAATCCTTCGGTTAGATTTACTCCTAACTGAATTTTTATAGGAACACTTGTGTTTTCCAGAGCTTGCGCATCTGTGTTACAAACTACAAAGTCTACTCCCTTAATTCCTTGTTGGAACATATGGTTAATGGCATTGGAGCCTCCGCCCCCTACACCTATGACTTTAATTACGTTGGATTGATTTTTGGGTAAATCAAATGAAATATCGAATTCTGTGCTGCTCATAATTCTATTGTTTTCGGTATTAATTTTCTTTTAAGCTATTTTTTTATTCTGCGTTGTCCAAAAAATCCTTGAAATTGTCAAACCATTTTTCAAAAATGTTTTTTCTAGGACCTCTCGGCTCTCTTCGTTCTTCTTTTTGCGGAGAAGTCTCGTGATTTTTTTCTAATGCTTCTCCTTCTTCCGTTTCTGCTTCTTTCTCTTCAAAAATCGATGGTTGTGGCTGTTGTGCTTCTAGCATCTCTTGCTCTTTCTTCTCTTCCTCCTTCTTTCTTCTTTTGTCTATGCTATTAAGCACTAAACCAACTGCGGTAGCGTACATAGGAATTGTAGTTTCTTCATCAGAATCTCCTGCCAAATGTTCATTGGGATAGCCAATACGAGTATCCATTCCCGTAATATACTCCACCAACTGCTTTAAATGCTTTAGTTGAGCTCCACCTCCCGTAATTACAATCCCTCCAATAAGCTTTTTCTTTTGCTCTTCGTGACCGTAATTTTTTATCTCTAAATACACCTGCTCTACAATCTCTACCACTCGAAAATGAATAATTTTAGAGAGATTCTTCAGCGTAATTTCTTTAGGCTCTCTTCCTCTTAACCCTGGAATAGAAACAATCTCATTGTCTTTATTTTCTCCTGGCCAAGCTGAGCCAAATTTCACTTTTAATAATTCAGCTTGCTTTTCTATAATAGAGCAGCCTTCTTTAATGTCTTCTGTAATCACATTGCCTCCAAAAGGAATCACTGCGGTATGTCTTATAATACCATCTTTAAAAATGGCCAAATCTGTGGTTCCGCCTCCTATATCAATAAGTGCGACTCCGGCTTCTTTCTCTTCCTGACTCAATACTGCATTGGCAGACGCCAAAGGCTCTAAGGTTACTCCAGAAAGCTCTAAACCAGAACTTTTTACACATCTTCCTATATTTCTAATCGAAGATATTTGCCCTACCACCACATGAAAATTAGCTTCTAGTCTACCGCCATACATTCCTATGGGTTCGGTAATTTCGGCTTGACCGTCTACTTTATACTCTTGCGGTAATACGTGAATGATTTCCTCTCCCGGAAGCATCACCAGCTTATGTACTTGATTGCACAAAATGTCTATATCGCGCTCACTAATTACCTCCTCTGGGTTTGCTCTAGTAATGTAATCACTATGCTGTAAGCTTCTAATATGTTGCCCCGCAATGCCAACTACAACCTCTTCAATTTTCTCTCCTGCATCTACCTCTGCTTCTTGTACTGCCTGCTGTATAGATTGTATGGTTTGGGTGATATTATTCACCACGCCCCTATGCACGCCCAAGCTCTTAGATTTACCTATTCCCAAAATTTCTACCTTTCCGTATTCATTTTGACGGCCAATCATTGCCACTATTTTAGTGGTTCCTATGTCTAATCCTACTGCAATGTCTTTTTCTTCCATAGTAAAACTCCTATCCTTTTTTTGTACAAACCACTTGGTTTTCAAATTTTAAATTCACCCATTTATAGGTTCCCAATTGATTATCTAGCAATGCTTTTTTATAAAAGGCTTTTAAATTTTTTATTTTATTTTCAATTGAATTTGCTTCTCCAAATAAGATTTCAAAATCGTACAATCTCATTTCTAACACATATTCTCCTTTTTGATTTCTCTTGATTAAGGTAATATGCTCCTTTAAAAATTCATCTTTGTCTATTTTCATTACCAGCGGATACACCTCTGGGATATGTTCTTCCTCTATACTTTTAATAAATGGCACTCTGGCCGAATAATTTGTGGATAATGGCATATGTTTACCATTCACATCAATATAATACGACTCATTTCCATACACCCGAGCAATTGGTCTTCTTTGTGAAATTACCGCCTCAAGTCGCCCGTTTACAGTAAGATACACCTCAGCATCTTCAATCATTTCATCGGTATCCAATCGGTTTTCTATGACCTTCAAATCTAGAGTTTCTTTTGCCAAGTTTTGAACCGAATCATGTTTTTGTATTAACAACTTATTAACTGCTGTTTCAGTGATATACAAGTTTTCATCATTTGTAAAATGCACTTCAATACGCTCTAAATTTCTTCTCTTATTTCTAGCCGAAGAAAAGCTGTATAAAAACACTACTAGCACCAATAATGCGAAAGCTTTTATGTAATTCCAATTAACTTTCATGGTTTAACGCAATTTTAATTTTATTTGCCTCGTCTCCTATGTTTCCTGCACCTAGCAGCAAAATCACTTCCGCAGAAACTTCTTGAATTTTCTTGAATATTGAGTCTTTAGTTATCAGACTTTTTTGATCATTTTCAATTTTTTCTAACAGCATTTTTGAGTCTACCCCTATAATGGGTTGTTCTCTTGCGGGATAAATATCCAATAAAGCAACGGCATCAAAAACGGATAAACTGACGCCAAATTCGTTAGCAAAATCTTGAGTTCTGCTATATAAATGCGGCTGAAAAACAGCCAACACTTTTTTATTGGGATGCATCTCTCGCACTGCTTGATAAACCGCATCAATTTCACTAGGGTGATGCGCATAATCTTCAATAAGCACTCTATCCTCGTTTCTTAAGTGGTAGGTAAATCTTCTTCTTACTCCTTTAAAACTGGATAATGTTTTTGACGCTTTCGCGGAATTAACTCCAAATTTAATCGCCATTGCCAATGCCATTGCCGCATTCATTAGGTTGTGTTTCCCCGGAAGGCTAAACTCGATTCCCTCTATCGTTTCCGTTGGCGTTTTAAAGTCGAAAATATAAACCCCGTTATCTATAGAAATATGTTGAATTTGATAATCTGAATCTTCCTCAAAGCCTAAAGAATTCCCTTGAAGTGACAAAGCTTCAGCATAGAAAAAGTCTTCTTGATTCGGAACTTTTGCAATAAAAGCTCTAAACGAGTTTTCTAGCTCTTCTTTATTTCCATAAATATCCAAATGATCTGCATCCATCGAGGTGATGGCGGCTATATTTGGCGAAAGTTGCAAGAATGAACGATCAAACTCGTCGGCTTCTACTACAGCGGCTTCATTCCCGTCGTTGATAAAGTTGGTTTGATAGTTCTCACTTATTCCGCCAAGGAAAGCCGTAAGCTTTACTCCGCACTGTTTCAAAATATGTGCTAAGATGGCAGTTGTCGTGGTTTTCCCGTGGGTACCAGCAACCGCTAAGGTTGGAATATCTTTTGTAATCAGCCCTAAGATCTCTGCTCTTTTCAGCATAGAAAATTGGTGTTTTACAATATACTGATACACTAGATTTTCCTTTGAAACAGCGGGAGTATATATGATTAAAGTCTTGTCTTTGTCTTCTAAATTGGTTAAAATCTGGGGTATTTCTTCCTCAAAAGAAATCTCCATCCCTTCAGCTTGTAACTCTTTGGTAAGCTGGGTAGGAGTTTTATCATAACCGCTCACCTGCTTACCATTGGCGTGAAAATAGCGCGCAATAGCACTCATGCCAATGCCGCCAATGCCGAGAAAGTAAATAGTCGATATGTTGCTTAAACTCTTCAAATTATGATTTTAGTATGTTTTCTACCGAATCCACAATGTCTTTAGTAGCATTGGGTTTGGCTAGTTTTTTAATATTTTCAGCAAGCTGCTTTTGCCTCTTTTCATTTTGCAATAAGCCTGCAAAGGTATTCTTAAAGCGCTCGTTTAGTTCGCTTTCTTTTAGATAAATTGCGGCCTCATTTTGAGCGATGGACTTAGCATTTTTAGTCTGGTGATCTTCAGCCACATTGGGCGAAGGAATGAAAATAACCGGTTTCCCCACCACACATAATTCACTTACAGAGCCTGCTCCTGCACGTGAGATTATTAAATCCGCGGCAGCGTAAGCCAAATCCATTTCATTCAAAAACTCATGCACCTGTACATGTTCATTCGCTGCGTACGCTTTAAACTTTTCAAAATAGAGTTTGCCTGTTTGCCAAATGAGCTGCACGTTTTGCTCTTTAAAAAAAACAAGCTGCTCTTCTATAAGTTCATTTACTCTTTTGGCACCCAAACTTCCTCCAAGAATAAGAACTGTTTGCTTACTTTCATCTAACGCAAAATGCTTCAGCGCTTTTTCTCTTTTATCGGTTATTTCCAACAAATCTTGTCGTACTGGATTCCCCGTAAATACAATTTTTTCCGCAGGAAAATAGTTCTTCATCCCTTCATAAGCTACACAAATCTTCTTAGCATCTTTTGCCAACCATTTATTGGTAATTCCTGCATAAGAATTTTGTTCTTGAATAAGCACCGGAATTTTCCTTTGACTCGCCGCTTTCAATAAAGGTCCACTCGCAAAACCTCCTGTTCCAATCACCACATCTGGCTTAAATTGCTTTAAAATTTGATGAGATGTATATAAACTTGAAATCAGCTTTAGCGGAAAAATTAAATTATCCAACGTAAGCTTACGCTGAATACCGCTAATCCAAAGTCCTTTAATGGAATAGCCTGCCGCAGGTACTTTTTGCATTTCCATACGATCTTTAGCGCCTACAAAAAGAATCTCGGCTTTGGGATTTCTGCGTTTAAGTTCATCAGCAATCGCAATCGCAGGATAAATATGTCCGCCTGTTCCTCCACCAGATAATATGACTCTTAATACACTCATATCGCTTCGCTTAAAACTTCTAAAGGATTATCTAAACGCTCTCGCTCCTCATCTTCTAAATCTTCTTCTTGTAGTTTTATTTCTTCTCTTTTGGCGCTCACACTTAAGACAATTCCCAAAGCTACACAAGTCATCCAAATAGAAGATCCTCCGCTACTAATTAAGGGTAAAGTTTGTCCCGTTACCGGAAATAATTCTACTGCTACCGCCATATTAATCAACGCCTGAAAAATAATTGGTAAGCCCACACCAATCACCAATAATTTTCCGAAGACGGTATTGGATTTTGTAGCAATAATGACCAATCTAAATAGAATCAACAAATAGGCAGACATCACTCCAAAAGCGCCTACTAAGCCCATTTCTTCTACAATAATGGCATAAATAAAATCTGAAGAGGACTGCGGTAAAAAATTTCTTTGCACACTTTTTCCTATTCCTGTACCCACTACTCCGCCTCGAGCGATGGCAATTTTTGCTCTTTCTATTTGGTAGTCTTCTTTGGTATCTTCCCCATTAGAGAAGTTTTCTACTCTGTTCATCCACGTATCTACTCGGTTAGGAAAAACGCCGGGAAAGGCTTTCGCCGAAAGGATAAAAATAGTGAGCACCATCACCGCCGAAAGCAAGATAATTCCTAAGTATTTTATAGGATAGCCTCCTAGAAATACCAAAGTAAACACCATCGTAAATATAATGGCCGCTGTAGAAAAGTTCGCTGGAAGAATGAAACCTACAATCAAACCTACAGGAATCCACAAGGGTAAAATGGATTCTTTAAAAGTGACTTTTCTATCTTTTATTTTAGATAAATACCTTGCCACATAAATGAGCAATATTACTGCTGCTGCGGTAGAGGTTTGAAAAGTTTTATTGATGATGGGAATATTTATCCACCTACTTGCATTAGCGCCTGCCATCGTATTTCCTTGTGCCAAGGTATATACCAGCAGAAGCAGAATAATTGGCATTAAAATAAGTGACAAGCCTTTAAAGTAATGGTAGGGAATTTTATGAATTCCATAAATTAACCCAAAGCCTAATAATAAATAAGCGAAGTGGTATAATAGGTAACTAAACGTACTTCCATCCCCATACAAATAAGCCAGATTACTACTAGAGCTATACACGGGAAGAAATGAAAATATAGCCAAAAGCGCTGCTATAGCCCAAATGACTTTATCTCCTTTTAAATAAAAGAATATATTCTTAGATGATATGTCTGTCTTTCTTGCCAACTTTTATAACTGTCTTACAAAATCTTTAAATTGCCTTCCTCTGTCTTCATAATTCTTGAACAAATCAAAACTTGCGCAAGCAGGAGAAAGTAAAACCGTATTTCCTTTATCGGCGAGATGATAAGCCATTTGTACAGCTTCTTGCATCGACTTGGTTTCTACAATTGTTTCTACGCAATTACTAAACGAGTTGATAATTTTTGTGTTGTCTACACCCAAACAAATAATCGCTTTCACTTTTTCATTGACTAACGGAAGTAATTCTTCGTACACGTTTCCTTTATCTACACCGCCTACAATCCAAATGGTTTCTGGCTGTACGCTATCTAAAGCATAATAGGTGGCGTTGATGTTCGTCGCTTTAGAATCATTGATGTATTGTACGTGATTAATTTTTAATACGCGTTCTAAACGATGTTCCACCCCCTGAAAACTCTCTAAGCTTTCTCGTATGGTTTGTTTTCTAATTTTTAATAGTTGTGCAACCGTAGAAGCTGCCATCGCATTTTTGGTATTGTGTTCTCCTTTTAGCGCTAATTGATCTTTGTGCATTATAAATTCTTTGTTTTCTAATTTTATATAAATTTTATCGTCTTTTAAATAAGCTCCTTCTCCTTCGTGTTCCTTTAAACTCATAGGAAGCTGTATGGAACTTATTTTATTTTTTTTGAGCCAATTGCAAATCGTTTCATTATCGGCGTCATAAATAAAGTAATCTTTGTTGGTCTGATTTTTTACAATCCTAAATTTTGAAGCCACATACTCTTCAAAATTGTTGTGGTAGCGGTCCAAATGATCTGGAGTGATATTGGTTAATACCGCGATATGCGGATTAAATGTCTCTATCCCATCCAACTGAAAGCTACTCAGCTCCAACACATAATAATCTGGATTTTTTTCGGCTACATTTTTAGCAAAACTGTCTCCAATATTACCAGCCATTAAAGCGTCTAAACCTCCGTTTTTCAACACGTGGTAAATCCAAGAGGTTACTGTAGTTTTTCCATTGCTTCCGGTAATTCCTATTAAACTAGCATTGGTATATTTACTTGCAAACTCAATTTCAGAAATCACTTTAATTCCTTTTTTCTTCAGCTTTAATATTAAAGGAACATCGTCTGGAATCCCCGGACTTTTCATCACCAAATCTGCAGTTAAAATCTTTTCTGCGGAATGTTGATCTTCTTCAAATTCAATTTGTTCCTGAATTAAAATCTGCTTGTATTTTAATTCTATCGTTCCGCGATCAGACACAAACACATCGTAACCTTCCTTTTTCCCTAGAATAGCTGCTCCTAGTCCGCTTTCTCCAGCACCCAATATGACTAACCGCTCTTTCATTATCTTAGTTTTAAAGTGATGATGGTTAGAATCGCCAACATAATTCCTATAATCCAAAAACGAACTACAATTTTACTCTCGTGGTGTCCTTTCTTTTGATAATGATGATGCAGAGGAGACATCAAAAAAATACGTTTCCCTATACCGGTTTTTTTCTTGGTATATTTAAACCATCCTACTTGCATCACTACCGATAAATTTTCCATAAAGAAAATTCCGCAGAGCAAAGGAATCAGCAATTCTTTTCTAGTGGCAATCGCCAATACAGCGATAATTCCTCCAATGGTTAAACTTCCTGTATCTCCCATAAAAACCTGAGCTGGATAGGTATTGTACCATAAAAACCCCACTAATGCTCCCGCAAAAGCAGTGATAAAAATGGTCATCTCTCCTGAGTTAGGAATATTCATCACATTCAAATAATCTGAGAAAATAATGTTCCCCGAAACCCAAGCAAATAAACCTAAAGTCAAGACAATAATAGCGGAGGAGCCCGCAGCAAGACCGTCAATTCCATCGGTTAGGTTGGCGCCATTAGAAACCGCTGTCACAATAAAAATCACTATCGGAATAAAAATAATCCAAGCGTATTTTGCATAGGCTGGATTAATCCAAGAAATTAACTGTGCATAATCAAACTCATTTCCTTTTACAAAGGGAATGGTTGTTTTGGTAGATTTCTCTTCTTTACTTTGACTTATGTCTTTTTCTATAAATTGCTCTTGTGCCTGCGGATCTGCTTTTACATGCTGTTTTATGGTAATATCTGGATGAATATACATGGTGGCACCCACAATAATTCCCAAGCCTACTTGCCCAATCACTTTAAATTTTCCCTGAAGTCCTTCTTTGTTCTTTTTAAACGTTTTGATGTAATCATCTACAAATCCTATAGCTCCCATCCATATTGTGGTCACTATTAATAAAATGATATAAATATTATCTAACTTGGCAAAAAGTACAACAGGAATAAGGGTTGAAAAAATAATAATTAAACCTCCCATCGTAGGCGTTCCTGCTTTTTCTTGCTGCCCTTCTAAGCCTAATTCTCTTACGCTCTCACCTACTTGCTTTTTAAGTAGATAGTTGATAATTTGTTTTCCAAAAATAGTAGAGATAGACAAAGACAATATAATAGCCATACTCGCTCTAAAGGAGATATACTGAAACAGCTGCGCCCCTGGCACATCATAATTTCTTTCTAAAAATTCAAATAGGTAGTATAGCATCTTACTTTTTGTTGTTGTCTCTTATTTATTGAACTGTTCCAACATTTCTTGTACAATTTTTATATCGTCAAAATCTGATCGTACTCCATTTATCTCTTGATAGGTTTCGTGTCCCTTCCCAGCAATCAAAATAATATCTTTAGCTTTCGCCATCGCACAAGCCGATTTTATCGCTTGCTTTCTATTGGTTACTGAAATAACTTTACTCCAATTGTGCGCTTCTACTCCTGCTTCTACATCTTCAATAATTTTATCTGGATCTTCAGTACGCGGATTGTCGCTCGTAAAGATCACTTTGGTGCTTAAATCACTTGCCACTTTCCCCATTATAGGACGCTTTGTAGCATCTCGATCTCCGCCACAACCTACCACAGTAATCAATTCTTCGTTCTTGGTACGAATTGCATTGATGGTTTCTAACACATTTTGAAGCGCATCTGGGGTATGTGCATAATCTACAATGGCCGTAATATTTTCCTTAGCGGAAATGAGGTATTGAAACCTTCCGCTAACCGCTTTCAACTGACTTATATATTTTAAATTTTCTAGTTCTTTTAAGCCTAACAAATCCGCGGCAGCGTAAATAGCGCCTAGGTTGTACGCATTAAAATTGCCGATGAGTGTAGACCAAACTTCATTGGTATTGATTTTTAATAACAATCCGCTTAATTCATTTTCCAAAATCTGAACCTTATAATCTGCATTGGTTTTTAGAGCATAGGTTTTCTTTGTGGCTTTGGTGTTTTGCAACATAAAAGCTCCGTTTTTATCATCGATATTTGTAATGGCAAAAGCTGATTTTGGCAATTCATCGAAGAATTTTTTCTTCACATCACGGTACTCCTTAAAGCTTTTGTGGTAATCTAAATGGTCATGAGAAAGATTGGTAAAAATCCCTCCTTGAAACTCTAAACCGGCAGTTCTATATTGTGCGATCCCGTGCGAGCTTACTTCCATAAAGCAAAACTCCACTCCAGCATCGTTCATTTTCTGTAAATATTTATTGATGGTCAACGAGTCTGGCGTCGTTAAACGCGTAGGGAATTCTTCTTCTCCCACTACAATTTTAATCGTAGATATTAATCCCACTTTATAACCCGCTAAGGTGAAAAGTTGGTGCAATAAAGAGGAGATGGTTGTTTTTCCGTTGGTTCCTGTTACGCCAACCAATTTTAATTTACTAGATGGCTGGTCGTAAAAATTACTAGCTATGTTCGCCAACGCTTCTTTGGTGTTTTTTACCAAGACATATGTAATTCCACTAATTTGCTTTACAGGAAGTTTTTCGCACACAATAGCAATAGCTCCGCCATTTTCCGCTTTAGCGATGAACTCGTGCCCGTCATTAGCCTCTCCACGAATGGCCACAAAAACATCGTTTAAAGAGATTTTTCTAGAATCAAAATCTATGTTGCGTATCGCTACATTGGTATCCCCAATCACAGATTCTATCGCTACTTTATATAATATGTCTTTTAGTAAAATCAAGTTGTTGTTAGGTAAATAGTTTGATTAGACGTTATTTTTTTTCCGCTTATTACGGACTGGTTTCTTACTTTTCCTACTCCTTTTAGCACTACTTTTAATCCCAGGTTCTCTAAAAGAGAAACGGCATCCATCGCTGGCAAACCTTCTACATTTGGCATAATGCTTTTATATTTTTGTGCCGTAGTGTAAAACTGTTCGTAGTCTTCTTTTACATTCTTATAATCTACCTCTACTCCTTCATATTCATTGGTGGTAGGAGTATCTGTATAAATTTCTTGCGCAATTTCTTTAAAAACTGGTGCTGCCACGATATTTCCGTAATAACCTATATTACGGTTAGGTTTTGTCACCACCACGATGCAAGAATATTTAGGATCATCTGCCGGAAAGTAGCCCGCAAAAGAAGCTACATATTCAGAAGAACCATCTCCTTTTCCATAACCAGTGAGACAAGTTCCTGTTTTACCAGCCATCGAAAATTCTTCGGTATAAATATTTGTTGCAGTTCCTTTTAAAACCGTATTCTTCATCATTTCCCTTACTTTAGAAGCGGTTTCTTTAGAACAAATAGAGTTGTTGATTTTTCCTTCTTCGTAATGCTCCACAATCTTATCTCTATTTCTTATCTCTTTAATTAAGCGAGGCTTAATCATCACTCCGTTATTGGCAATGGCATTATAAAAAGCTAAAGTTTGAAGCGGCGTAATGGTAACTCCGTAGCCAAAAGACATCCAAGGAAGCGTTGTCCCGTACCAATTTGCATCATCTGGATGCGGAATGTGAGGCTGACCTTCGCCTTGTATTTCTAATCCTATTTTTTGGTTAAGTCCCATATAATTAAGACGATTCACCAAAGCTTCTGGATTATTTTTATATCCTTCGTTTATGAATTTTGAAAACACCGTATTCGAAGAAACTTCAAAAGCTCTTCCTGCCGAAATTTCTCCATATCCGCCATAGCGAGAATCTTTTACCACACGATCGTAGTATTTTATTCTTCCGTTTTCAGAGTCAAAAACATCGCTGGTATCTAAAACCTTATCTTCTAAAGCAGCCACCATCGTCATCAGTTTGAATGTAGATCCAGGCTCCTGAGATTCGTAAATCGCGTAATTTCTTTTTTCGTAATAGGTGCCTTTAGAGGTTCTTCCTAAATTAGCCATGGCTTTAATTTCGCCGGTTTTGGTTTCCATCACTACCACCGTTCCATGGTCTGCTTCATAATTTTCTAATTGCCTTAGTAGAGCATGGTGCGCAATATCTTGAATGGTAATATCTATGGTAGAAACCACGTCTAAGCCATCTTGAGGCTCTAACTCATTAGCATCTCCAATTGGTTTCCATTGGCCTTTAGCTATTTTCTGCTTTAATCTTCTTCCGTTTTTTCCTTTGAGATAATCATCGTACGCACCTTCCAATCCAGCTCTGCCTCTGCCTACCGTACGTTCTCCAATTTTACCTAAAGGCAATTCTCTTACCGTGCGTTGCTCTGAGATAAAACCTCCTTTAAAAGCTCCTAAATTAAACATGGGAAACTCTCTCATTTTCACATATTGCGTATAACTAACGTTTCGTGCCACTAAATAATATCTGTTTTTATGAGCGCGAGCACGTCTTAAATTCTGTGCATAATGCGCAGCAGATTTACCAAACATTTTAGACAAGTTTTCAGATAATGGCTTTACATTCTCTTCAAAATCTGTGTGAGAAACAGTTACGGCATCAAATCTAATGTCATATTCTGGTACTGAAGTTGCTAACAAGCTTCCATTAGCATCATATAAATTGCCTCTGTTTGCTGGGATTACAAAGCTTTTATACACTCGGTGCTCTGAAAGCTCTCTGTATTTTTCTCCATCAACCACCTGAATATTGATCAACTTAAAGCCAATCGCAAACGCAAAAAGCAACATCCCGGCTGCTACCAGGTATATTCTTCTTAAGATGCCTTTCTCTGTTGTCATTACAGATTAATTTTTATTTTTTGTGGTGGCGTATTCGACGGTGCAATTCCCGTTCCTTGCACTCTTTTCTCTATAGCCGATTTCATTTTGAGCTGCATCAGGTTTTTTTTCGCCTCGATAGACTCACTTCTCAATTCGCGTACTTCATTATTCATTTTTGCGATGATATGTACCTTTCTTTCTGCACTGTGAGAGCAAGCAATCATCACAATGGCCAATAATGTACAGAACAGGATAAAACGCCAGTTTTTCATAGCGTCGTCGTTTATTAAAAACTTACCTTTTAATACATTATAAAACCCTTCTTTCATCTTGCTTATAGCTTTACACCAACTCTTAATCGTGCACTTCTTGCTCTATTATTTATTTTAATTTCTTCTGAACTTGGCTTAATCAGGCCGCCAACTTTTTTAAACGGAACTGAAATATTTCCGTAGAAATCTTTTTCGGCCTCGCCTTTAAAAAGTCCATTTCTTATATATCTCTTTACCAAACGATCTTCTAAAGAGTGGTAAGAAATCAAACTGATTCTTCCCCCTTTCTCTAGCAATTGGTCTGTTTGTTTTAAAAACTCTTTTAATACTTCAATCTCTTGGTTCACCTCTATTCTAATCGCTTGGTAGATTTGCGCCAAAATTTTAAATTCTTTTCCTTTAAATAAATGTGGCATCAACAATTCTTTTAACTCATCGCCCGTTTTTATTGGTTCCTCCACGCGAGCACTTACAATTACTCTAGCCAATTTTGGAGCGTTTTTTAATTCTCCATATTCATAAAACATCTTCTTAAGCGCTTCTTCATCATATTCATTAATCACCTCATAAGCACTCAACAAACCTTCTTGATCCATTCGCATATCTAAGTCGGCATCATAACGGGTAGAAAAACCTCTTTCAGCCACATCAAATTGATGCGAGGAAACACCAAAATCGCCTAAAATACCGTCTACTTTTTTATAACCTTCAAAGCGTAAAAACTTTTTGATGAACCTGAAGTTTTCAGGAATTAATGTGAAACGCTCATCATCAATCGTATTTTCTTGAGCATCTTGATCTTGATCAAAAGCCAACAAGATTCCATTGGGTCCTAGGCGTTTTAAAATTTCGCGTGAGTGTCCTCCGCCACCAAAAGTGACATCTACATAAACTCCGTCTGGTTTAATAGCTAAACCATCTACGGTTTCATGTAGCAGTACCGGATTATGATATTCCAAATTCCCCATTTTTATCTCCCATTACTTCTTCCGCTAAAGCTCCAAAATCGTCTGCAGCGTCATCAATAGCGTGTTCATATTTATCCTTATCCCATACTTCTATAAAATCTCCTACGGAAGAAAGCACTAATTCTTTTTTAAGTTGCGCAAAGTTAAACAAGTCTTTTGGCACCAAAAGTCTTCCATTGGCATCTACCTCTATCATCTTTACTCCTGCGGTGAACCTTCTTATAAAATCATTGTTTTTTTTATTGAATCTATTCAATGAATTTACTTTTGTCATCAGCTCATTCCACTGCTTCATAGGATACAATTCCAAACAAGGTTGAAACACTGCCCTTTTCAAAACAAAGCCCTCTTCCAATATAGGAAGCAACTGTTTTTTAAGCGCAGAAGGTAGCATTAGCCTACCTTTGGCATCAATTTTACACTCATATGTTCCTATTAGATTGATCACGCTTCTCTTATTCTATGTCAAATATATTGATTTTTTTACCACTTTTTACCACTTTTTACCACATTGTTAATAAGTTTTGGGTTCAGTAATCTATTAATTATGAGAAACTAAAGGTACAATCGAGGCTGATAAAAGATTTTTAAAGTGGGAGAGGTTTGGACCTACGACACATATCTTCCTGAAATAGAGAGCAGAATAAAACCACGAAGCCAATTTAAGTTCAGGTTTTCTTAAAAATACTTATACTTGTAGAATAATACCTATATTTGCTCTAGCTAACCGGAAGAAAACTGAATGAAACAAGAAATTATATCTGAAGGAAAATTCAGCTATGTAGAGATTGGAGAAGGTACTCCAATTGTTATTCTGCACGGTCTTATGGGTGGATTAAGTAATTTTGATGGCGTTGCCAATTACTTCCCAAAAAAAGGATACAAAGTGGTAATCCCGCAACTTCCTTTATATTCCCTTTCTCTACTTAAAACCAATGTTGGGAATTTTGCTAAATACATTAAAGAGTTTATCGAATATAAAAATTACGAAGAAGTAATTCTATTAGGAAATTCTTTGGGAGGTCATATCGCATTGCTCACCACCAAAAAATATCCCGAAAATATAAAATCACTAATCATCACAGGAAGTTCTGGCCTTTACGAAAGCGCCATGGGGGAAAGCTATCCAAAAAGAGGTGATTACGAATTCATAAAGAAAAAAGCCGAAAACGTTTTTTACGATCCAGCGGTTGCGACCAAAGAAATTGTAGATGAAGTTTACGCTACGGTAAATGATAGAAATAAGCTGATTAGAACCTTAGCGATTGCGAAATCTGCCATTCGTCACAATATGGCCAAAGATTTACCAAAAATGCACACGCCTACCTGCATTATTTGGGGAAAACAAGACAATGTTACTCCGCCCGAAGTCGCGGTAGATTTTGACAAGCTCTTACCGAATTCTGATTTGTATTGGATTGATAAATGTGGCCACGCTGCTATGATGGAGCATCCAGATGAGTTTAATACACTTTTAGATAATTGGCTTACCAAAAGAAATTTATAAGCATGGATATTAAGTCGGCGTCTTTTGTGATGAGCAACAGCTTGGTAGAAAAATGTCCTGCTAGCGAATTGCCAGAATATGCTTTTATTGGTAGAAGTAACGTAGGAAAGTCGTCACTTATCAATATGCTTACCAGCAGAAAAAATCTAGCAAAAACTTCAGGAAGACCTGGAAAAACCCAACTTATTAATCACTTTCTCATTAATGAAGCATGGCATTTAGTAGATTTACCTGGCTACGGTTATGCGCGAGTGAGCAAAAAAGACAAGAAAACATTTCAGAAATTTATCACCGATTATTTTCAAGAACGTCAGCAATTAGTTTGCGCTTTTGTATTGGTAGATTCTCGTCACGAGCCTCAAAAAATAGATTTGGAGTTTATGCAGTGGTTGGGAGAAAATGAGATTCCGTTTTCTATTATTTTCACCAAAGTAGATAAGGTAAAACCTAAAGCATTAGAACGTCATGTAAATGATTACAATGCCGTTTTATTGCAAACTTGGGAGAGTTTACCTCCATTTTTTATCACCTCTTCGTCCAAAAATTTGGGTGCAGATGAAGTGCTTGCCTATATTGATGAAATCAATCAATCTTTATAATTCTATTTCCTCTTTTATTATCTTTATTAAGGCTTCCGCGGAATTGATTTCATTTAAGCTTGAAGCATCCAATACTACTTCCCAACCCAAAGCGGTAACTCCTAGTACAATCGGAAATTCAAATTTTGTAGAGAATTTGGAAGCATATTCTTTCCTAAACTCGTCTTGATGCAGAAATTTTGTAGGAATTCGCATCTCTTTTCTAAAAGCTTTCCACGTTTTATTTTCTGTAAAAACACCATACGTAATTGCGCATAGATTACAAGAAGAAGCTTTTGGATTAACTATTTTGCGAGCCGCATCCAGGTAAGCATTTCCCTTACCTGAATTGGCATTATATACAAATATAAGTTGAGTAATAGGCTCTTGTTGGAAGCTCATTACTCTTTCTTTAACTCTAATTTATCGGCAAAATAATCGCAAAAATCTTTCATAGTTTCCATCATTTTTTCATCTTCGGTAGCTCTATAAAAAGTATCACTCATCGCTACTAAAGTTTGGTGAAAAAACACTTTCATTTCATCTACAGGCATATCTTTTGTCCATAAATCTATACGCAAGCTTTCTTGGTTTTTACTGTCCCAAATAGATAAAAGCATCGCTTTTGCTTCCTCATTATTCACTCCACCATCTTGTGCGGTCCAGTGTAAATTTTCTGGAACATTGTTTTCGTCTACTTCAACTTGAATTTTGATTTCAGATTTTTTTGTACTCATTCTGGTTTCTTGGGTTTAAAATTAGCTTCCTTAAATATGCATTCTGCATCTAAAGTTAGCAATTGTTTTAATGTAATTCTTTCATTTTTATTTGCAAACTGCCTTACAATTTGCCATCCTATATATTGTCCTATTTGCGGCGGACTTTCATTATCTAAATTTAATCTAAACTTACTAAAAGGCGCTATGTTAATAAACCTTGCTCTTAGATCATTATCTGTTTTATACAAGAGTTCTTTTTCAATAAAATAACGCCAAATTTGCTCTTCATTGGCTTGCGCCCATTCTATTTCTTTAGAAGTATAACCAATTTTTCGGGCATCTTCCATAAATGGTAAAACTTTATCTTTTACATATAAAATCTTGCCATAATAAATGATCTGTTCTAGAAAACTACGCCCCTTTTCTTCTCCTAACAATTGTTGCGCATATTCAAAAGCAATATCGCTGGGTAATTGTTCTTCTATAAAATTCTTCTTCAAATACACCTGCATCCCATCATAAAATTTATGATCTTCTCCTAAATATGTATCTAAAGAAATAAGTAGCAAACTATCTGTTGCTACCACTTTATTTCGGTAATCCACTTCAGAAATAATGGTTACTACATGCGGAGCTTTAAACTCTGGAAAATAATATTTAAAGTGTTGAAATAAAGATATAATCTCATCTTTTTCTGACTCAAAATCTGGAAAGGCTTTTTGTACCTCTTCCTCCAATTCCAATTGAACCTCATCCTCCATTTGGTTTATCCATAAACTATCTGAATATTGTGCAGGAAATAAAAACGGATATTTTTTCTTTAATCTTGGTAAGTCTTCCGAAGAAGCTTGAGCAAACTCCATATCAAAACGATCTACCTGAAAATCAATAGGGATTTTTGCAATCTCTTTCTCCAAACCTGCATCATTTTTACAAGAGGCAAAAGCCAAAAGAATGAAAAAACTCAAAAAATAAATCTTCATAAAAAATAGTTTAGGTAGTCTTTAACGCTGTAGACTTTTTTTACATCTAATTTCGTATTATTTTCGTGACAAAGGTAGTAGAAAATAACCAAAAAAAGGAAGTTGATGCAAACAGAAAAAGTAGTTGATCACATAGTTAATTGGCTTAAAGAATATGCTACCACAAGTAAAACTAATGGTTTTGCAGTGGGCATAAGTGGTGGTATAGATTCTGCCGTAGTTTCCGCATTAAGCGCAAAAACAGGAATGCGCACCTTGTGTGTTGAAATGCCTATTCACCAAGCACCTGCACAAATTACAAGAGGACAAAAACACATAGAAAGCTTAAAAAAGCAATTTATGAACGTTACTAACATTGAGGTAGATCTTACCCCTACGTTTGAGACTATGAAATCTGTCTTTCCGTTAGCGGAAGAAAATGATAATTTGCAACTTACTTTAGCTAATACTAGGGCGCGTTTAAGAATGACAAGCTTGTATTATTTTGCAGGTTTACACGGTTATTTAGTTGCAGGAACGGGTAATAAAATTGAAGATTTTGGCGTTGGATTTTACACCAAATATGGCGATGGCGGCGTAGATTTGAGTCCCATTGCAGATTTACTTAAAAGTGAAGTCTATGAAATTGCCCACTATCTAGGAATTAATAAAGACATTGTGGAAGCCGCTCCCACCGACGGACTTTTTGGAGACAGCCGCAGCGATGAAGACCAAATTGGTGCTTCTTACGATGAATTGGAATGGGCTATGCACCAAGATAATTTAGGAAAAAGTGCCCAGAATTTTCAAGGTAGAAAACTAGAGGTTTTCAACATTTATACTAGACTGAATCGTGCCAACCAACATAAAATGAAGCCTATTCCAGTTTGTGAAATTCCGTTACACTTAAAGAAAAACTAGATGACACGATTAAGCTTTTGAGCGATAATCACCTCCAAGCTTTTATAATCCATTGTTTCCTTGATGATTTCAACATTATGAACATCACGATTTTCTTTGATGCTTTCCATCAATTCGGTTACCTTTTGTTTAATTAAAAAACGGCGTAAATTAAGAATGGTTTCGTTCACCTCGCGAGGTTCCAACTCACTTTTGTCTTTTACAAAAATATCTTGATCTTTCCAGCGGTGCAATACATCTCTTTCTTGTTGCATCAAAATGGTAGTAATTTCTGAAGCCTGATCTGGCACCAAATTATTGACAAAAGTTTCAGTTTTAATCTCTCCTTTAGAGTTAAATTCTGCCAAAATAGCTTCGTATAAATCTCTAAAACCCGCATGTGTAAACTCTATTTCATCCTCTTGCAAGTCTAGATAGATCTTTTCATACACTTTTAAATGCTGCATTTCAACTTCTAATTGATCATTTCCTTCTTCATCTTCTCGCATTACATAATCTTCAAAATCATCTTGTATATTTCCATATCTCAACAACAAACTGATGATATTGCGCTCCAATTGATGCTGCTGATTTATCTTAGGCCGTTCTACCGC
The DNA here is from genome assembly GCF_031845265.1 of Mesonia ostreae. Lineage (NCBI taxonomy): Bacteria > Pseudomonadati > Bacteroidota > Flavobacteriia > Flavobacteriales > Flavobacteriaceae > Mesonia > Mesonia ostreae. The sequence continues at coordinate 375,894 of NZ_JAVRBG010000001.1, forward strand.
ATTTTCTTTTACCACCGCCATCTCCCTAGGTTTTGACGCCGATTCTTTAGAAGCATCGTTATTCGCTTTTGCGGAAATTTGAGCCAAGGTACTGTACAATACATTTTCTGAAATTTCCATTATGCGAGCGCATTCCTTCAAATAAATTTCTTGCTGAATGCGATCTGGAATTTTGGCAATACTATTTACCATATCCCGAATAACTCCTGCTTTTTTAATAGGATCTCCTTTGGCTTCATCTACCAATAAGGAAGCTTTATAGCTTATAAAATCTTTAGCGTTGTGTTCTAGATATTCTTTAATGTCACTCTCGGTATTGTTTTTTGCAAAAGAATCTGGATCATCGCCTTCGGGGAAACCGCAAACTTTTACATTCATACCTTGTTCTAAAATGAGGTCAATCCCGCGTATGGAAGCTCGTATCCCAGCAGCATCGCCATCAAACAACACCGTAACATTTTGAGTTAATCTATTAATTAAACGAATTTGATCACTGGTAAGTGCCGTCCCCGAAGAGGAAACCACATTTTCGATTCCCGCTTGGTGCATCTGGATCACATCGGTATAGCCTTCTACCAAATAACAATTGTCTTCTTTGGCGATACTCTGCTTCGCAAAATAAATTCCGTAAAGCACTTTACTTTTATGGTAAATATCACTCTCTGGCGAGTTCAAGTATTTGGCTGCCTTTTTATCATTCGTCAAAATTCTACCTCCAAATCCCAAAGTTCTCCCAGACATGGAATGAATCGGAAATATTACTCTGCCTTTAAAACGATCAAATTGCTTAGCTTCTTTAACAATGCTAAGTCCGGTTTTTTCTAAAAATTCTAATTTGTAACCCTGTTTTATTGCTTCACTGGTAAAAGCGTCCCAAACATCTGGAGAATAACCTAAGCCAAATTTCTCTATGGTTTCTCTAGTGAATCCTCGCTCTTTAAAATAGCCTAACCCAATGGCTTTACCGGTTTCGGTTTTTAAGAGTTGGCGTTTAAAATAATCTTTGGCAAATTCACTTACCAAATACATGCTTTCGCGTTCGTCGGCTTGTTGTTTTTGCTCATCGGTTTGCTCGGTTTCTTCAATTTCAATTCCGTATTTACGAGCTAGATATTTTATGGCTTCTGGATAATTAAAATGCTCATGTTCCATCAAGAAAGCCACAACATTTCCTCCTTTTCCACTGGAGAAATCTTTCCAAATCTGCTTTACGGGAGATACCATAAAACTTGGCGTGCGCTCATCACTAAACGGACTCAAACCTTTGTAATTAGTCCCCGATTTTTTTAACTGAACAAAATCGCCAATCACCTCCTCTACCCGAGCGGCATCAAAAACTTGGTCTATGGTCGATTTTTTAATCATTTATTTTATAGATGAATTGAATTGGTAAAAATAGAAAAACTAGGCCAAATGAAGTCTCATAAAGAAAGAATTAAAACAATGTAGAGTATAGATTTTAACAATTAAACCAATCTTAGGTTTGGGTTTTTTATTAGCTTCACAAATCACTCGACTCTTCTGAGTTTTAAATACCAAATTCAATCTTTTAGCTCCACTTACTAACATCTAATTCCTAATGAAAAATATAAAATTTATTTTACTTGCTAGTCTTCTTTTTTCAACCTTTACCTCTTGCTTTGAAGCCTTTCATTATATAGCGTTTCCCAAAAAACCTCATCCAAAAAAATTTCAAAAGCTTAGCAATGGAAAAAATAAAGAAATTGTGATAGTACCTATGGTTCATTTAGCAAAACCTAAATATTATAACACGTCTACGAAGATTATTAACACCTTGAGGAATGATGATTTTACCATTTTTTATGAACGGGTGACTTATCCCAAAAATGCAGATAGCCTTACTTTAGACACTCTAAGACGTAAAATGAGGAAGCTTGTAGGATCACCATTTGGTCTAAAATTAACGGATACTCTACATAGAAATGTTTATCCCAATTTTTTTAGCAGCGGAAGATATTTACAACAAAGTGCTGAGATTGCAGGTTACTCTTATAGCTTAGATAAGAACGTAGACCTCTCTGTTGTTGAAATTTTAGATGCTTATAAAAAACAATTTGGAGAGATAGAACTTACTGAATGCGACTATAAAACCAAATTTAATCACAGATATTGGTGCGATAAACTCGAAAACAAATCTTACGTCGTTGAAAAACTTAGAGAAGATTTTATCATTAAAAATGTTTTAAAATCTAATGCTCATAAAATTGCATTGGTTTACGGCAAACTTCATTATAAAGGACTAAAAGAACGTCTAATAAATGAAGGTTTTGAGAAAGTAAAATACTAAAAAGGATACCTACGAATTAGCTATCCTTTTTATAGAATCTTGATTTAGACTTCCGCTTAATAAGTGATACGAAATCCTACCGATACATTGTTTTGATCTACGGCATTGTCTTTAAAAATAGTATTTAAATCATATTTAGCGTATAAAGCCCAATTATCATAACCAATATAAGCACTTAGTCCATATATAAAGTTACTGGTATTGTAAGTTTGAGATAGTTTGGTTTTCCGGTTATTTCCGTTTTCTTCATATTTTAATTTCTGAATGGTATTTAGGTTAACTCCAGCATATCCTCCTAATCCTATTTTAAAATTACTCGTATCGTAATAGGCTCGTTTTTTTCCATAAGTTAAGGTTCTTGGTCCAAGCTCAATATGAAGCGGAAGTACCAAATTGTCCATTCTTAATTTTGCTTTGTCTAAATTTAAAGGATATTCTTCTAAATACGTCTGATCTCCATCTGTTACAAAATATTGGTTATTATCGGCTTTAAGGCCATTAAACTGAAATGAAAGTCCGTATCTAATTCTTGCAAAACCAGAAGATATCAAGTTGGTTTCGAATTCGTATCCCAATTCAAAAAACCGACTTCCCCCTATTTTATAAGGAGAATCATCTAAAGACTGTCCATCGATGATAGCGTTGTTAAGTCCGAAGGCCAATGTGATTCCAGAAGTAGTACTTTTAGGAATAGAATCATAAACTTCTTCCTGTTCATCGTCCTCTTTATATTTTAAATAATCTAGCTTTCTATAATAGACGTCCACGGTTTCTTCTCCGTCTTCCGTATTCGCATTTCGCTTTAGTAAAGCGATGTTAGCATCAATAATATCCAATTGATTTTCAATATTCATCGCTCTTTTTTCCGCGGCAGCTTTTTTTAAAATTTCAGCTTCTTGCTCACTAATCTCGTTGGCATGCAAACGTTTAGTAATGGCTTCAACCTCGGTTCGTAACTTTTTCTTTTCTATACGTTGGACTTGTTCTTTTTGCTTTTCTAGATTTTCTATCTTTAAATCGATACCAGAATTGACCTGAATATTGATTTGCGCCTGTAAATTTTGAGCTACCAAAGTGCTCAATAAAATGCTTAAACTAATGAGGATTGTTTTCATAATAATTTGTTTTTAGAGTGTACTTTTCCAGCCGACTAGAAATCTAGCTAGAATTATACTTGTTTTTAAATGATTGGATTGAACTATTTAATGACTGTAGATTTTACGTGCTGAAAACCACTTTCTAAAGCTAGAAGCACTTTCTCTTTAAAAGACTCTTTATCTTCTACTTCTATATTTTCTAACAATTCTTTGGCCGAAACTCTGGCATAAGGATTTTTAAAATTTCTTAATCTCACCTTTCGTCGTGCATTTTCTAAAAGTGCATCGATTTCTTCGTCTTCTACTTGTGCGAGCAATGCAGCTTGATTTTCATCTGTTTTTTTCTCCTCACTTATTTTTTCTGAATTTTTTTCGGTCAACAGATTTTTTTTCTTCAACTCTGCTACGGCAATAGATTCTGTTTTTCCCTTTGCCATAGAATGATTTTTAGAATAACTGCTATTTTTATTTTGTGATTCGGGTTTTGTTATTTCTTGACTCTTAGTTTCTTTTTGCTGTGGTAAATCTCCTACGATTTCTTTTAAAACCTGCGTATCATACACCAGTTCTCCTTCTATTTCTGTAGCGAAAATATTTTCTTTCTTTTCAATCGCTGATTTGGGAGCGATCTCCTCTTGGGTACTTACCACTTCAACTTCTGTTTCATTTCCATTTCCGAAGAAAGAGGCGATTAAAATACCTGCCAAAAAGCTAGCTGCAATTCCTAAATACCATTTGTAGCTGGCTTTCTTTTTATCTTTCGTTTCTAATTGAGAAGAAAGTTGTGTCCAACTACCAGCACTGGGAGCGATGGTTCTCTCCTCCAATTCTTTTTTTACCTTTTTATCTATCTTAGCCATGATTTTCTTCTTTTTGGTTTGCCAACTTTTCTTGCAATAGATTTCTCGCTTTAAACAATTGTGATTTTGAGGTTCCTTCAGATATCTGTAAGATTTCGGCGATTTCTTGATGTTTATAACCTTCAACCGCATACATCACAAAAACCATTTTGTAACCTTCTGGCAGTTCGTCTATGAGTATTTGTAAATGTTGTATCGCTTCCGCGGAAGCGTAATCATCTATATTTAAAGCCGCATCATACTGTTCCATCTGGTCAGAAAATTGAATCTCCTTTTTTCTCCTTAAAAAGTCAATAGCCTCTCGCACCATAATTCGCCGCACCCAACCTTCAAAACTTCCTTTATGCTGAAATCCGTCCAAGTTTTTAAACACTTTAAAAAAGCCTTTTAGCATCACATCTTCGGCAAACTGAAGGTCTTTGATATACATTCTACAAACACTCAACATTTTGGGGGCGTGCATTTCATACAAAGTTTGCTGCGCCAAGCGATTATTTTTCGCCGCTCTTTGAATGAGTTTTTTCTCGTTTTTATGTAGAGATATAATTTTCACCTGTTTCACTTAGTTGTTCTATAAATATAGACGAAGTGTTTTTAAATAAGGTTGCCTGGGGGTGAGAAAAATAAGAAAATAGACGATTAAATGTTAGAATATGGACCTCTGCAGTGTTCAGTATTCAGTAATGAGTGGAAATAAGTGAAAAATTCAGTAGACAGTAGGCAGCAGAAAATTTGAAATAAAACCTGTCACCTTGAAATCTATTCAGGGTCTGTTATTCGATTAGTTCTTCGCTTTGTTAGAAAGCTACGGTCTCGCATTGGGTAGCGAAAGTAATTCTGCTTTCATAATGAGATGCTGAATCAAGTTCAGCATGACTAGATGATTGGTGAGCGTTGAGTAAAGATAAGTGAAAATTTCAGTGTTCAGTAATCAGATTTGAGATTTGAAATGAGAAATTTGAAATTTGAAATTTGAAATATAATCGAGCTAAAAAACTATTTCTTCCTATCTATCACATAGTTCATCATAATCTCGAGAGAAGCCTTATATGGAGAATCGGGATAGATTTCTAAAATATCGAAAGCTTTTTGTTGGTACATTTTCATTTGTGTTACCGCATATTCCAATCCGCCGTTGTTTTTCACAAACTGAATCACTTCTTTTACGCGTTTGGTATCCTTATTATGGTTCTTAACGGAATTGATAAGCCACCTTCTTTCTTTTTCTGAACAATTATTTAAGGTATAAATTAGTGGAAGCGTCATTTTTTGTTCTTTAATATCAATTCCTGTGGGTTTTCCTATTTTTTGATTTCCGTAGTCAAAAAGATCATCTTTAATTTGAAAGGCCATTCCTATCATCTCTCCAAACTCGCGCATACGTTCTACGTGCTCTGAATCTGGCTTTACGGAAGCTGCACCCAAACTGCAACACGCAGCGATAAGGGTCGCTGTTTTTTGCCGAATGATTTCGTAATACACTTCTTCGGTAATGTCGAGTTTTCTGGCTTTTTCAATCTGTAGTAATTCCCCTTCGCTCATTTCGCGAACAGCCACCGAGATGATTTTAAGCAAATCGAAATCATTGTTATCTATAGAAAGGAGTAAACCTTTAGAAAGTAAGAAATCCCCGACTAACACGGCGATTTTATTTTTCCAAAGCGCGTTAATGGAGAAAAATCCGCGGCGACGGTTACTGTCATCCACCACATCATCGTGAACTAAAGTGGCGGTATGAATCAATTCAATCACCGATGCTCCTCTATAGGTACGGTCATTTACTTCGCCTTTAGAAACCATTTTGGCCACTAAGAATACAAACATGGGACGCATCTGCTTTCCCTTGCGGTTCACTACATAATGGGTAATCCTATTAAGTAATGCGACACGGGAAGACATAAAAAGATGGAACTTTTTTTCGAAAAGTTCCATTTCATGAGTAATGGGTTCTTTTATTTGAGCTATAGGCTTCAAGATAGAGCAAATATAAGACAGTAAACCCTCAAAATCTTGTTAAAAGACTTTAAAATTGCTTGGAGTATCTAGATTTTTACTATTTTAGTCCCAAATATAATAAAACACGTTATGAAAAAAATTACTCTTACGCTTGCAGCTTTTGCTGCAGCACTTACGATGAATGCACAAACCACTCTTTTTGAAGATAGTTTCGAAGATTATGCTGATTTTGCAATTGACAATGTTGGAGATTGGACACTAGTTGATGTAGATCAATCTACAACTTATGGATTCAATGGAATAACTTTTGACAATTCTGGAGCGGCATTTGCTTTTATGGTATTTAATAGTACAACTACAAATCCTCCATTAGATCCTACCGATGCTAGTGATTGGACTGCTAGAACTGGAGTTAAAGCGATGACATCTTTTGCTGCTACATCAGCACCTAATGATGATTGGATGATTTCACCTATGGTTACCTTAGGAACTGAAGGAAATGTAGTTACATTCTTTGCTAAAGCAGCAGACGGAACTTACAACAATGAAGTTTTTGACATTGCAATTTCAACTACAGATACAGATCCTGCCAGCTTTACCGTATTAGAAGCAGATTTAGTACCTACAGCTATCGATTGGCAAGAATTTACAGTTGCTTTAGATGCTTATGCTGAGCAAGATGTTTATATTGCTATCCACCACAAAGGAAATGATCAATTTGGCTTCCAAATAGATGATTTCAAAGTGGAGTCTGATGCATTAAAAGTTGATGATCAAGAATTTACTGGTTTTAACCATTACGTAGCAAACAACGTATTAACGTTAAAAGCAAATACAGCAATTAGCAATGCTAAATTATACAATATTTTAGGACAAGAGGTAATCTCTAAAAAATTAGATACTCAGTCTGCTGATATTAACTTAAACGCGCTAAACAGTGGTGTTTATTTAGTACAAGTACAGATTGAAGGAAAATCTAAGTCTTTCAAAATTGTAAAGAAATAAGTTAACTTATTTTTTAAAACTATAAAGCCTGCTCTTATGAGTGGGCTTTTTTTGTCTATTGGTGAGAGTGGTGAGTGGTGAGTGATTAAATTAATAAATTTGAAATGGAAAAATTGAAATTTGAAGTACTCAGGCTAACTGCTACCTTTTAAATAATGAGGAGCGGGTAGGGAAGAATTTCAAGCTAGAAGTTAGAAAATAGATTTTAGAACATAGATGCTAGAATATAGACAAAAAACTAGACCTTATAAATAATGGAGAGAAGACATTACTCATTATTCATTACTAACTATTCATAACGATAAACTAAAAACTAATCACTAAAGAATAAAAAATCCCTCAGTCGTTTATGCAATGGAATGACTATTCAGAATAAAGCTGTCATTCAGAACGAATGAAATGGAGTGAAGAATCTCATGCTAGAATATAGATCTTAGAATATTAACCAAAACGGTCAACTCTATTTAGGGAAGCACACATTTACTCATGACTAACTATACTCAATACTATAGACTAAAAGCTATTTAGACGACTTATTTGCTAACTGACCGCAAGCGGCGTCGATATCTTTTCCTCTAGACCTTCTTACCGTTACTGTTATTCCGTTTTTCTCTAACGCATCTTTGTATTGATCGGTAATCTTACTCTCGGCTTGCTGAAAGACACCATCATCTATGGGATTATACTCAATAATATTCACTTTACAAGGAATGGCTTGACAGAAGTCTATCAAGGCATCTATGTCTTTTTGCTGATCATTAATGTCTTTCCAAATCAGGTATTCGTAGGTTACTTTCCTCCCAGTTTTCTCATACCAGTAAATTAAAGAGTCTTTTAAATCGCTTAAAGAAAACTTAGCATTAAAAGGCATTATTTGCGTACGCACTTCATCTATGGCAGAATGCAGCGAAACCGCAAGATGAAATTTCACTTCATCATCTGCTAACTTTTTGATCATTTTAGGAACGCCAGAGGTAGAAACCGTAATTCGTTTAGGAGACATGCCCAAACCTTCTGGAGAAGTTATCTTATCTATGGATGCCAATACATTTTTATAATTCATCAAAGGCTCTCCCATTCCCATATACACAATATTGGAAAGCGGCATATTATTATAAATTCTACTCTCCTTATCTATCGCCACCACTTGATCATAAATCTCATCGGGATTAAGATTACGCATACGTTTAAGCTTAGCGGTAGCGCAAAACTTACAGTCTAAGCTACAGCCTACTTGAGAAGATACACAAGCCGTAGTTCTAGAAAATGTAGGAATCAACACCGACTCTACCGTAAATCCATCATGTAATTTCACGGCGTTTTTAATGGTCCCATCACTACTGCGCTGCATCTCATCTACCTCAATATGGTTGATCACGAAGTGCTGAGAAAGCATTTCTCGGGTTTCTTTAGAGAGGTTGGTCATATCATCAAAATGATGAGCTCCCTTACTCCACAGCCACTCATAGACTTGAGTTCCCCTAAAAGATTGATCTCCAATAGAAACAAAAAATTCTCTTAGTTGCTCCTTCGTTAACGCGCGTATGTCTCTTTTTTTCTCTTTCACTTGGCAAAGGTAATTGTTTTCTATGAGATGGCATTAGGGATTGCAGCGGCATCCTTTTTTTGTGCTCGTGAGCGCTGAACTTCACAAAAAAAGATATAGCGGAAAGCCCGACCCGCAGGGAAATGCACAAAAAAAGCCACACTAATTAAAGTGCAGCTTTTCTATTCTTATAAAAAATGTTTTATATAATTAGCATGGCATCCCCATAGCTGTAAAATTTATACTTTTCTTTGATTGCTTCTTCATAAGCACGTTCCATTAAATCGTGACCTGCAAAGGCAGAAACCATCATTAACAAGGTAGATTTTGGCGTATGGAAGTTGGTAATCATACAATTGGCGATACTAAAGTCATACGGAGGGAAGATAAACTTGTTGGTCCATCCTCTATACTCATTTAAGGTTCCCATAGAAGAAACTGGAGTTTCTATAGCTCGCATAACTGTAGTTCCTACAGCACAAATTCTTCTCTTTTCGCTAATAGCTTTATTGATGGTAGTCACCGCAGGCGTTTGAATCTCTGCTTCTTCACTGTCCATTTTATGCTTAGAAAGATCTTCTACCTCTACTGGATTAAAAGTTCCTAATCCTACGTGCAAAGTAACTTCTGCAAAGTTTACTCCTTTAATTTCTAAACGTTTTAATAAGTGCTTAGAAAAATGAAGTCCAGCTGTTGGCGCCGCAACTGCTCCTTCCGTTTTTGCATAAATAGTTTGGTAACGGTCTGCATCTTCTGGCTCTACCGCTCGTTTAATATATTTAGGAAGTGGTGTCTCTCCTAATTCTCCCAATTTTTTTCTAAATTCCTCGTAAGAACCGTCATATAAAAAACGAAGCGTTCTTCCTCTAGAAGTGGTATTATCAATCACTTCGGCAACTAGACTTTCGTCTTCTCCAAAGTACAATTTATTACCTATTCTTATTTTTCGAGCAGGATCTACCAACACATCCCATAGGCGTGTTTCTGGGTTGAGTTCTCTCAATAAGAAAACTTCGATTCTCGCTCCTGTTTTTTCTTTATTTCCAAAAAGTCTTGCTGGGAATACTTTTGTGTTATTCAACACCATCACATCTTCTGGCTCAAAATATTCGATAAGATCCTTGAACATTTTATGCTCAATGGTATTTTCTTTTCTGTTTACTACCATCAAACGAGCTTCGTCGCGATGCTCTGATGGATATTCAGCTAAAAGTTGATCTGGCAGTTCAAAACTGAACTGTGAAAGTTTCATTCCCATACTTTATTTTTTAGAATCGCAAATATACAACCTCAAGATAGGCCTTGTCAAGTAAATAGGTCTTTATTTTTAGAATATTGTGCTTTCGCCTTATATGATCGTACTAAGACGGACTTTATACTCCCCAGAAATACGCTTTACCTTATTTTTAAAAGGTTTCACACAGATGTTTTTTTCGCTTTACGGATTTGTTACCGAGATAATTTGAAGCTTTTTTAAACATTCCCAAAAATTGGGAAAAGACTTGCTCACCACTTCGGCGTCTTCAATAATGATTGGCGCTTTTAAAGCTAAGGGAGCAAATGCCATTGCCATACGATGGTCTTGATACGTGGCAATCTTCACGTCTTCTAGAATAAAGCTACTTTTTTCTAAACTAAGGCTATCCTCGGTAACATTCACATTTGCCCCCAATTTTTGAAGTTCTTTTTGCAGAGCTAGAAGTCGATCGGTTTCTTTAATTTTTAAAGTGTGTAAGCCGCTTAATTTACAAGCAATTCCTAATCCGAAGCAAGTCACCGCAATGGTTTGAGCCAAATCTGGAGTTGCGTTTAAATCTAGCTCTAATAACGATATAGCTTGGCCTTTCTTTGAGATGAGGATTGAATCTTCTTTAAATTTAGTTTCAACTCCCAATTGCTTATATATTTCTATCATCGCAGCATCTCCCTGTAAACTTTGCTCATGATAAACAGAAAGCTCTATTTCTGCGGAAGCGGATAAAGCCACCAAACTATAAAAATAAGAAGCCGAACTCCAATCTGATTCTACAGCAATTGTTTTCGCTTGAATTTTGGAAGGAAAAATTTGAATGCTTTGGTCTTTAAATTCTGTTTTAACGCCTACTTTTTCTAACAACTGAAGCGTCATTTGCAAGTAAGGCGCCGAAGTTATTTTTCCTTCTAAGTGAATTTTCAGTCCGTTTTCCAGACTGCTTCCCAACAACATCAAAGCAGAAATATATTGACTACTGATGTTTGCAGAAATCTTCACTTCATTCTTCTCAATTTTACACCCTTTAATTTGTAGCGGAGGAAAGCCTTCTTTTTCTAGATACTGAATATTGGCTCCCAATGTTCTTAAAGCGTCCACTAAAGGCCGAATGGGTCTTTGTTTCATTCGCTTACTGCCGGTTAAAACCACTTCCCTCCCAGGCTGGCCAGCGTAATAGGCGGTTAAAAACCTCATGGCAGTTCCTGCGTGATGAATGTCGATCGTTTTATCTGAAGACTGCAATGCTTTTTGCAGCACCAACGTATCATCGCTATTGGATAGGTTTTCAATTATAATCCCGTTCTCAAAAGCTTGCAAAATCAATAATCGGTTCGATTCACTTTTAGAACCGCCAATGACTAGCTGACCTTTTAAATGCTGGGATTTTGCGCGCAGTAAAAGTTCCATTTTAAGCGTTTCTTTTCTCTTCTTCCTTTAGTTTACTTTTAAACTTAAAATAAGTCATAATAAAGCCATATAAAAAACCACCAATGACATTGGCTAAAATAAAACGAAGTAGGTAGGGCGGTTTCAGATTTCCTTCTACAAAAGCACTCGTGTCAAAACCATAAGAAAAGCCTAAATTGATAATGTTATAAATGATAATAAATAGGATAGCCAGCATACCTACCGATTTCCAAAACGTGGGCATTTTTGTAATTTTTTTAAAACTCATCTTATTGTAATTTTTTATTTTGGTGATGACGATCGTGATCACGCTTTGTTTTTATATCTAATTTCTTGTCGAATGCTGCTTGCAAGTCGATTCCTGTTTGGTTAGCCAAACATAATACCACAAAGACAACATCGGCTAATTCTTCGCCTAAATCTTTTTCTTTATCGCTTTCCTTTTCACTTTGCTCTCCATAACGTCTAGCGATAATTCGAGCCACTTCTCCCACCTCTTCGGTAAGTTGTGCCATATTGGTAAGTTCGTTAAAATAACGTACGCCGTGTTCTTGTATCCAGGCATCTACCGCTTTTTGTGCGTCTTGAATGTTCATTAGTTATATTTTTGTTAGCACTATTTGTTCTTGCTCTTTTGCTGTCATTTGCTTATAAAATTCTCGTAAAAAATTATATTGATCTGCATCAATCTCACTGTCCTGCATTTTAAAATTGACATTGAGTCTTAGGTATTGTCCAGAACCCGCCAAAGAATATTCATAACTCCCAGTGCTTGCCGCAAAAGCTATGCGAATAGGCTCTGGCACACTTTCTACTTTATATCCTTCTGGAATCTTAATATTCACTACAAGCTGATCGTTAAAAGGGTAAATGAAATCTACAGGATAGATTCTTTCTTTAGATTTAAATGGGTTTTTCTTAGAGCTTAGAAACAATAACGGGTTTAAGAAAATTTTATTTCCTACCGCATCAAAGCTATTTTCTACTGTAAAATTATAGCTCTCAGAAAGTTCTTCATCAGATTCTAAGTTTTCAATCTTAAAGTTTTCTATGAGCATATTTCTTTGCTCTGATTCTTTTTCCTGAATGTATTTTTCTTGAGAAGTGCTAGAATACTCCTTTCTTAATAAGTAAGCATAATGATTATCTAAGGTTTCTTTCACCTTGCCTCTTGCTTCCCCATTTTCATCTAACTCTACATTTATGAATTGTATTTTATTCGCTATAGGAGGCTGTTGTATATTTATTAACCCCCATTTTTTATTGTCATTATCCATAAAAACTCCGTTCCAATTGTAGGTTCTAATGGGCATCACATTAGGTTGACTAAATTTATCTGTAGCGTCTAAAACGTAACCTGTATCATCTAACAGAACGTGAGCAATTACATAATTAAGCCTATCTACGGTAGGGTAAAAAGGTTTCAAGTTTCCTCTTGTACTTATAACAACGGGATTAGCTTCAAAGCCGGCGTAACGAAGCATACTTGTTAAAGTAAGATTGATATCTGCTACATTCCCTTCTTTTTCTAATAGCGCATCTTTCATCCCTTTATCAAAATACTTACCAGAGTAATTATTCCAAGCAATGTTCTCTTTCACAAATTTGAAAATCATTTTCATTCGTTGTAAAGAATCTGTCGTGGCAGATTTTATCGCATCAATATCATCCTTAAAGTGTCTTACTCGGTTAATATCTGATTTATAATCATCTGAAAAAGAAATTGTTGCGGCAACATCATTCCAAGATTTTGCATATTTCTTCTGACTTCCATCTCTATACTTCATAGACACCAACTCGAACAAAATACCAGATTTGTAGTTATTGATATTTCCTACATATTTCTCATCCTTAAGTGGAGGAACGTCTTCTGCAGAATACTTATAAACATCTACCTTTCCGTTTATTCTAAAGTCTTTTTTTTTCTTATATTCATAATTAGGCTGAATACTTCCCTTTGGGATTTGATTAAAGACAAAATAGGTAGGGGTTCTAATTTCGGCAGTAACTTTCTTTGCAGGAACATCAAACTGAAACTCAAACTCATCTATCTCCCAAAATATAGGAGATACTATTTTATATGAAATTTCAGTAATACTTCCTTTATTTATTTGAGGTTGTGTAAAAACTACTTGATCGTAATATTTATTTTTTTCTGTTTCGAAGATTTGACTCTTTTCTAATTCAGATTTAATAATTTCATCACCTATGAGATTGTACGTAATGCCTTCTATATTATACACTTTTTCTCTTAATCCCCCCTCTTGGTAAAGATTCATATTTGTGGTGGCATAATTTAAATCCGTGTCTCTAGTGTTGTAAAATTTTACCTTTTTGTAAACTTTTGTAATTAGGTTTACAGAGTGGGCTCTTACATCAAAATATACATCTTTATGAAACTCTAAGATTTCTACTCCTGCAGTTGAGTCTATAGTACTTTCTGTTTTCTCAAGATCATTCTTGGTTATTTCAGTAAAATTAAATTTTTGAGCTTGCGCGAATTGTAAGCTAAAAAAAAATATTAAAGTGAGATTAAGTACGCTTAGTTTAATTGATGTCATTTGGTAATTTATAATTTTATAATAGATATTTTAGAGTTTTCTGCTAAAGCTATTCTTTTTCGAAAATCTCTATATTCTAGATAATTATCTTTTGAATATAGCCCTTCCTTAATTAATATTTTTCGATGAAATATAACAAAGTCCTCATCTCGTGTAATCTCTAAATGATAAGTTCCAAAAGGAGATTTAAAATTTTGACATTCTGAGAATGCTTCAATCGTATATGCAGTAGGAATTTTAATCCTTACTGTATCAATCAATGCGTAACCCCTTAAGATTTGAAACGGATTCTCTCTTTGCCTTACTCTTGGAGGCACATAAGAGGCTCTGTTATTAATATTAGGAGAAAAAATAATTCTTTTCCCTAGCTTCTTTCCAAATTTATTTCCTTTTAGTTTTACTTCTTCATAAAGAAAAAGAGAGTCTTTATGGTTGGTCACTTTATGACTTACCACTTCATAATCAGAAATTAAATTCCATCGTTTCTTATCTTTCTTTTCCAATTCATAAGCAGGCATAAATGCGTTGGCTAATCTTTTTTCGTAGTGTATTCCCTTAGATATTATTTCATTGCTTAAATTAAAAGAATTGTCCTCATTTAAGGTAAGGATCGATGTAGATTGCGTTAAATTCTCTTCGTTTAAATAACTCTTTGTTCTTTTTAATTCTCCCCCATTTGGAGTCATCACCAAAACCTTACGATCATCTGTAAAACTGCCTAAAAAGCCAAAAGGAGCGGTATTGCTCGTACAATCTACCCAATAATCTTTCTCATCAATAGGTATATTTAAAATCACATGATCTCCTTGATTGATGGAACTAAAATCATCCTCGAAGTCTACTTTATTCCTTCCAGACTCCACGTGAGAATAATAAGAAGGTACGCCTACCACGTCTAACAAAGCTTTGGTGTAGTTCGTGAGCCCTTTGCAATCTCCATATTTCATTCGGTCTACTTCTGCGGCATCAATAGGTTGTATTCCTCCAATCCCAACTTGCACACTAATATATCTAGTATTATTCTGAACATATTCATATACCAATTTTGCTTTTTCTAAGGGACTTTCTGCAGCTTCTGTAATTGATTTGATTTTATTTATAGTAGCTGAGTTTAAATTATTTTTTTCAGAAAGAATCTTATCATGCATCCAAGTTCCTAATTCACTCCAATTATTTGCTTTGCCTTCATAATCATACCATTTAAACTCTTTAGGAGCTAACAAAACAACAGGACTAATGTTGGTTATCGAAGGAGACATCACTTCATGCTTTATAGGCGCTAAATCTTTGACGTTAAACAAAATCCCATCTGGATATTGCTTAAACTTCACCGCACTCTCTCCATCATTCTTAATTTTATAATTTACTGGACGCTCACCTTCTTCATATCCCACATAAAGCTCTGCATAATTCACCTTCGTATTATAGTTTTTCATAAAAGTAAAACGCGGCAAGAAAGCGGTATTGGTATTTTCTGTTTGGTAAGAAAAATCTATCGTGTAAGGATATGAGTTCGAAGAATAATTTAAATACTTCACCCTACTATCTGAATATAATGTCCCTCCGCTTACGGCAGATATATCATTAAAATCTCTTTTTTTTACTTTTTTAATAAGCTCACCCTGTGCATCATAGATTAAAGCCTCTATATTCTTTATTTTAATATCCTTATTATAATGAACATAAGTATTCACAGCATCTTCACCTTTAGAATCTAATACTTTGATAACAAGACGATAATCTGTTTGTATTTCACTTTTATCAAATTGAATACTCAGAGATTCCTTCTCTACAATAGCACTTAATTGAGTAGTGTTTTCTTCATGAATTTCTATAGATTGAACTTGTGAAAAAGACTCATAAAAATTTAAAAAGAATAAAATTGTCAACGTAAAAATTCTCATAGGCTAAAAGCTTGAAACCGAATATGAAATTTATTCTTTAATTTTTGAATCTATACTAATGGTTACAGGACCATCATTGACGAGTTGCACTTGCATATCGGCTCCAAACTCACCTTTTTTTATAGGTTTTCCTAACTGAATTTCCATTTCTTTTATAAAATCTTCATACAACGGAATGGCAACTTCTGGTTTAGCTGCTTTGATAAAACTAGGTCGGTTTCCTTTTTTAACACTCGCGTGCAAAGTAAACTGACTTACCACTAGAACTTCTCCATCCACATCTTTTACCGAAAGATTCATAGCTTTATTTCCATCATAAAAAACTCTCATATTACTAATCTTTCTACAAAGCCAAGCGATGTCTTCTTGAGTATCTGCCTCTTCAATCCCCATTAAAATCAACAAACCATGATTGATTTTACTCACTCTCTTTTTCTCTATTTCTACGGAAGCTTCACTTACGCGTTGTAGGATTACTCTCATTTTTTAGGATATATATCGGTTCTATAATGTTCATCTTCTCCTTCTAAAATTTGAAGGTAAGATTTATAGCGAGACCAAAAAAGTTCTTCTTGCTCTAGTGCTTCCTTAATGGCGCATTTAGGTTCTTCTATATGCATGCAGTTGTTAAATTTACAAAACTGCTTTAAAGCAAAAAATTCTGGAAAGTAGTCTCCCAATTCATCTTTTTCAATTTCTACCACGCCAAAACCTTTAATACCTGGAGTGTCAATAATCTTAGCTCCCATGGTTAAATCAAACATTTCGGCAAAAGTGGTGGTATGCTGACCTTGCATATGCTGACTAGAAATTTGAGCTGTTTTTAAATCTAAAGTCGGTTCTATTTTATTGATGAGAGTGGTTTTTCCTACGCCGCTATGTCCAGAAAATAGACAGGTTTTCCCAAGCATCATTTCTTTTAACTGATCTATATTTTTTCCCGTCTTCGCGGAAATTCCTAAGCAAGTATAACCTATTTCACGATACATGGCTGCCAGGTAACGAATTTCATCTTTTTCTTCTTCTGTATAAGAATCAATTTTATTAAAAAGTAACACGGCTTTGATGCCATAAGCTTCTGCTGTCACTAAAAACCGATCTATAAATGTGGTGAAGGTTGGCGGGTTATTTAAAGTAACTATTAAAAAAGCAACATCTATATTAGCAGCGATGATATGCGTTTGCTTAGATAAATTAACCGATTTACGAATAATGTAATTATCACGTTCTTCTATCTCTTTAATGACTCCCGTCACTTCATCGGCTTTATCATCAATATCAAAATGTACTATATCGCCTACAGAAACGGGATTGGTACTTTTAATTCCTTGAATACGAAACTTCCCCTTGATCCTACAATTGTAAGCCTTGCCATCTTCAGTTTTTACTAAATACCAACTCCCAGTTGATTTGTATACGGTTCCTTTCATCTTACAAAAATGAAACTAACTTCTTATATAACATAAAGTTTTTGATAAAATCTTAAGTTTTATAAGTTCAACTTTGCTAATCTCGCTAGTACACTTTTTTGTTTCCTATCATATTCTAACAATAATACATGTCCTATTTTGCCAGGCATCACATAGGTTTGGGTGTCATAGTCATTCTTCATGTAGATTTTATCTTCAGTGATTTCTCCGTCATTATAGATAATCGCTTTATAAGCATATTTATTTTGCTCTCCTTTAATACGTTCAAAATCATAGAAAATAGAATAAAACTTATTTCTTCTTTCATCAAACTGAGTGTATTTATAATCAAAAGCACCTTTGTAACTCATAAAATGAGCGTTATACTGCGGACTCCCAAAATCAATCATACTATCTACTCTAGACTTACCTTTTTCAAAAGCCTGAATGTCCTTAATGCTAAAATCACTATTAAAGTGAATCATAATCGCATCTGTAATGACCAATTGCGTATAGGAAGTTCCTCCAATAATTCCCCAAGCATTTGCTATTTTTCTAAAACGTTCTCCAATAGCAAAATACTCTCCCGTTTTGGTTTTCACAAAATCATTAAAGAAGATGTGTCCTCTATTTTTATCATTAGTTCCTATTTCTGAAGGCATAATAGGTTTAATATCTTTCTCCCAGTCATTTTTAGAATTGCTAATCAACTCGCCATTCACATTATATACTTGCGTATAGATCCCAAGACTTTCATCTCTAACAAAATTATCTTTTGCTTCAAAATATTCTCCTAAAACCACCACATTATTTTCATCATCTAAATACACATTGCTTAAAAAACGAGGATCTTCTTCTTTGGTAAATTCTTTTTTAAATTGAAGTTTCCCAGTATGGATGTCAAACAATAATAAGTGAACATCACTGTCTTTAGAAAAATTACTTTTGTATGCATATTCCATTACTGCTATATAATTTTTATTGGCAGCCATAGGCGTAGCTTCAAAATTCATTTTTACGTCTTTTGGCGTACTGTAAGACCAGCTTTTATTACCATCTGTAGCTTGATACTCTAAGGTATAGCCACTTCTCTTATTATTTTTTCTAAAATTAAACAAAAAGCCTTTGTCATCAATTGGCATAAGAATGTCTCTACTATAACGCTCTTTAATTTCTTTTTTTTCTACCGGAATGTTGCGGTCTATCTGCACATTTCCTTGCTTGTCAAAAGCCAAGAGTTTAAAATACTTCTCTTTCTCATTTACA
Source organism: Mesonia ostreae (assembly GCF_031845265.1). NCBI lineage: Bacteria > Pseudomonadati > Bacteroidota > Flavobacteriia > Flavobacteriales > Flavobacteriaceae > Mesonia > Mesonia ostreae. The sequence goes on from NZ_JAVRBG010000001.1 coordinate 394,465, forward strand.
AGAGAATACATCAAAGCTTGGTTATTGAATTTGGTGGTCAATACAGATAAACCTTTATCGCCAATATAAGATTTAGTGGCTATTTCATTAAGACTGTTGTCCAACATCCTAATGGCATATTCTCTTTTTTTATTTTTTAATTTATCGGCCTGAAAGAAAAAATAGTACCCATCTACATTGTTTTTTTTATCCATTAAAGCTCCAGAGTTCACGAGATCAAATGCCGCAATCCCAGTGAGTTTTTTTTGTTGTGCATAAAAACTGATGCTTACAAATAAACAAGCAAGCGTAAAAAGTAATTTTTGTTTCATAATTAGGGGTTTAAGTTTTTAAAGAATTGATAAGTCTGCATAAAATCTTGATGATGAGCAAGCTTCTCTTGATGGGTTTCACAAAATGCCCAACCAATTTTTTTAATTTCAGAAAGTTCTAAATTGTGTAAGAACAGGCGAATGGTATTTAAATGCTCTTCTTCGGACAAGTTGTTCTTATGCGGAATGTATTTTCCCAAATGATGATTTTCTCGAGCTTCGTATAAAATCTTCAATACCGAAGCCATTTTGGTGTAATAGTATTCTTCAGAAATTATTTTTCGGTCATATTTTTCAATCAACTGATAAATAGCCAAGTCCAAAAAATTTAAATCGATGGTATATTGAATGCTATGGAAATTGGCTATTTCTTCCAAACTCTTTATATAGGTAGTATCTCCACTAATGCTATCTAAAGAGTTCAGCTTAAAATCACTTTTAATTTTTTGAATTCTTTCCTCGGTTTCAGGATGGGTTTTGATGTCTTTAGAAGTTGAAGTAAAATCGTTAATTTTTTCTGAAACATCAAAAAGACTTTGTTCCTCTTCCAACCAATATTCTTGAAACGGATAGCTCTCATGATCAAAAACGCTATCTAATTGTACTCTGTAAGAGAAAAATAAATCATCTTCTTCTCGTTGTAACTTCCGTAAAGAAGAAATACTTTTACTTGTATTGTATTTCGTTTTAGAAAGCAACACAAATCCTAAAGAATCGGCTTGCATTTCTGCTTCTTGAGAGTGATTTAAAAAGTCTACACTCAACTCATTCATCACCAAAAGTGCTGCTCTAGATTGCCCGTATCGCGTTCTTTTTAGTTTTCTAATTCTTTGCTTGGTTTCATCAGAATTTAACGTGGTTACTCTAGCCTTCACCTTCTTCATAGAATGATTTAATAGCTTATGAGCAATCTCATGACACAAAATAAAAGCAAGCTCATCATCATATTCTAAGGAAGTTAACAAACCTAAATTTACCTCAAACATCCCATCGCCATAACAAGCCGCATTGGGAACAATAGAATTTTTAATAAAAAACTGATAATTGGCAGGGTTTATAGAAGGATTTTTTTGATAAATCTCTTGGGCAATGGCACCCATTTTTTGATCAATGGCTGGGATAAAAGAATACGCACTGTCTTTTACCGTTCTAAAAATTTTCTCATCTTTCTTTTTAAAGACTTTTTTTACTTTAGAAGAATGCTTTCCCTCTATGTTATCTATAAAAGTATCATTGATATGCTCTAGATAATCCTCTAGCACATCTAGATCATTGGGCAGGTAATTCACTCGATACTGCTGCGCTTTTGTAGAAAAAGAAGCCAACATTATTAACAACACAACAAGCAAAAATCTATTCATAAGGCAAAATTATTGCCTAAAAATAGTTAAAATTTCTTAAAACAAAAGTTTAATCTGCTTTTTTAGTCATTTAACACCTTTTGTTGCCTCGCTATAGATTCTTGATGAATCGCTTTATAAATCTGTAAGATAAACTCTTCTTCAAAACCGTTCTCGTTTCCTAACTGAATCATTCTGCGCAAAACTTTTTGCCAACGCTCGGGTTGCAAAATAGCCACATTATGCTCTTTTTTTACTTTTCCAATAGCATCAGCTATGAGCATTCTCTCTCCCAAAACATCAATAAGCTGTTCATCCATTTTATCAATTTTAGCTCTCAACTTATTTAGCTGATAGTTAAAATCTTCATCAGAAGAAACCTTATTTCTCACCCTTAAATTTTCCGTAAGCTCTATTAAAGTGTTGGGTGTAATTTGCTGCTTAGCGTCGCTCCATGCTTTATCTGGATTATAATGGGTTTCCACCATAATTCCGTCATAATTTAAATCTAATGCAGTTTGACACAATTCAAAAATCAAATTTCTTTTCCCAGCAATGTGAGAAGGATCTAAGATTAAAGGCAAATCTGGAAATTCATTCTGCAAATCTATAGGAATTTGCCACTCTGGGATATTTCTATACACCGATTTATTGTAGGTAGAAAATCCTCTATGAATCACCCCCAAATTCTTCACTCCTTGTTTGTAAAAACGCTCTACCGCCCCTAACCATAAAGCCAAATCTGGATTTACTGGGTTTTTAATCAGCACGGTTTTCTCGGTTCCTTTTAAAGCTTCTGCAATCTCCTGAATCATAAACGGAGAAACCGTAGTTCGCGCGCCAATCCATAAAATATCCACATCATGTTTTAAGGCTAAATCCACATGAATAGGATTCGCAACTTCTGTGGTGGTCATCAATCCCGTTTCCTCTTTCGCTTTTTGCAACCACTTTAATCCCAATGCTCCAACGCCCTCAAAATTGCCGGGTCGCGTTCTGGGTTTCCATATTCCTGCGCGCAATACGCTCGTGTCTGTATCTTTTAATTGATGCGCCGTTTTGAGTACTTGTTCTTCGGTTTCTGCGCTGCAAGGGCCTGCGATAACTAATGGATGGTCCAAATTAAATTGATCTAACCATCCTCTAAGTTGAGGTGAGTTTTCCATATTTTTTTCTTTCGCTTTCGCTGAATTTAATCCGTAAAGCTTCAGCAGTAATCTTTTTTACAAAGATACGTTAGTTTTTATAAAATTTTAAATGAGACAGGTTATTCTGAATCTTTATCGTTTTTGTAAGTTGATTTTAATTATTTTTGAAACAAAACTAGGGTAATGGGAATTGAAGTTCAAGAAATTTCGAAAGTGTATGAAGGCCAAGAAGCTTTAAAAAATGTTTCTTTTCAGATTGGTAACGGAGAGATCGTTGGCTTTCTAGGACCAAACGGCGCAGGCAAATCTACGCTAATGAAAATCTTAACGGGATACATTACCGCTTCTAAAGGAGTTGCAAAAATTGATGGTTTAGATGTGGTAGATCATAAAATTGATATCCAAAAAAAAGTAGGCTACCTGCCAGAACACAATCCGCTTTACTTAGAAATGTTTGTGCGAGAATACCTTAATTTTAGTGCTAAAATCCACAATATACCTAAGAAAGAAATCGAAAAAGTGATTAAAATTACTGGCCTAACGCCAGAAGTAAATAAAAAAATAGGCGCTTTATCTAAAGGATATCGTCAACGTGTAGGCCTAGCAAACGCCCTGCTTCACAATCCAGATGTACTTATTTTAGATGAACCAACTACTGGATTAGATCCCAATCAACTTATAGAAATTAGAGAGCTGATTAAAAATATTGGAAAAGAAAAAACTATTTTTCTCTCTACGCATATTATGCAAGAGGTAGAAGCCATTTGTGACCGAGTAATTATCATCAAAAAAGGAGAAATTGTAGCCGATAAAAAATTAAAAGATTTAAGAAATTCTAACGAGCAAATTATTGAGGTCGAGTTTGGTAAACGTATAGATGAAATTGCTTTTAAAAATATTCCTTCTTTAGAGAAAATCACCCAAATAGCAGATTTTACATATTGGTTGCATTTTACAACTCAAGAAGATATGCGTCCAATAATTTTTGATTTCGCAAAAGAAAATGATTTGAAAATTTTACAACTTCATCAAAAACACTCCAACTTAGAGGATCTTTTTATTCAGCTTACTGCAGATTAAGCCAACACTGTTTATTTTCTGTTAAATGCGCCAAGCTCTAAATTGTTTTATTTAAATTTGCGTCAAAATTCAGGGAAAATTTGACTGATTGCAACCCTTCAAAATGCTAAAGCAGTGCAAACTCCTTTAGGTTGCCAATCTTCAAGCCATTCTCTATTAAACATATATAAAACATGGCGTATTTATTTACTTCAGAAAGTGTCTCTGAAGGACATCCAGATAAAATAGCAGACCAAATTAGTGACACCCTATTAGATAACTTTTTAGCTTTTGACGAAGATTCTAAAGTAGCATGTGAAACTTTAGTGACCACAGGGCAAGTAGTATTGGCGGGAGAAGTGAGATCCAACACCTATATAGATGTACAAGATATTGCTAGAAATGTGATTAACGATATTGGTTATACCAAAGGGATTTACAAATTTAGTGGTGACTCTTGTGGAGTAATTTCTTTAATTCACGAGCAATCTCAAGACATTAATCAAGGGGTTGATCGCGAGAATAGAGAAGAGCAAGGTGCTGGAGACCAAGGAATGATGTTTGGTTATGCTACCACCGAAACCGAAAATTACATGCCATTGGCCTTAGACATTTCTCACAAAATGTTGATTGAACTGGCAAAAATACGCCGTGAAGATAAAGACATCGCCTATTTAAGACCCGATGCGAAAAGCCAGGTAACCATAGAATATAGTGATGATAATATTCCGCAGCATATAAAAGCAATTGTACTTTCTACCCAACACGATGATTTTGATGCCGATGATGATAAAATGCTAAAGAAAATTAAAAAAGATATTTTAGACATTTTAATGCCACGGGTTATCGCTCAGTTTCCTGAGAAGGTGCAAAAATTATTTAATGAAGACATTACCTATCACATTAATCCTACAGGAAAATTTGTGATTGGAGGTCCTCACGGTGATGCTGGATTAACGGGAAGAAAAATTATTGTGGACACCTATGGCGGTAAAGGAGCTCACGGCGGAGGCGCTTTTTCAGGAAAAGATCCCAGTAAAGTAGACCGTTCTGCCGCTTATGCTTCAAGGCATATTGCTAAGAATTTAGTAGCTGCAGGAGTAGCAAATGAAGTCTTGGTGCAAGTTTCTTACGCAATTGGAGTAGCACAACCAACTTCCATTTCGGTAGATACGTATAATTCTTCAAACCTAGATTTATCTAATGGTGAAATTGCTAAAAAAGTGTCAGAAATTTTTGATATGCGTCCCGCAGCTATTGAGAAACGTTTAAAGCTTAGAAATCCTATTTATCGCGAAACTGCGGCTTATGGACATATGGGAAGAGATCCTCGAACCATTACTAAAATTTTCGAAAGTCCTTATTCTGGTAAAGTGAAAAAAGAAGTAGAGTTATTTACTTGGGAAAAGCTAGATTATGTAGACAAAATCAAAGAAGCTTTCAATATAAATTAAAGCTCTGATAATCAGTGATTAAAAGAGGTTTTTTCGATCAGAAAAAACCTCTTTTATTTTACACCAAATTAGTTTCAGAATCTTAAAATTTTATGTTGATTTGCATTTTTAAAATCAACCTTTTATGACCGATTTATTAGGCTTTGCTTTACTTGCTTTTACATCGTTTTTTACGCTGATCAACCCTATTGGAACTATGCCCATATTTATGACAATGACAGCCGATTTGGATACGCCACATCGTAATTATACGGCAAGAAAGGCTTCGATCGCTGCATTTATTACCATCATTGCGTTTGCCTTTTCTGGACAGTTGTTATTTAATTTTTTCGGAATCTCAGTGAATAGTTTTCGTGTGGTAGGGGGAGTAATTTTCTTCTTGATGGGAATGGATATGCTTCAGGCACGTTTATCTAGTATTAAAGTACACGGAAAAGGAAAAGCAGAGAAAAAAGAAATCGTAGACGATATCTCCATAACGCCATTGGCTATTCCCATGATTTCTGGACCTGGTGCCATTACCAATGCCATTGTTATGATGGAAGATGCGGATACAGTTCAACATAAATTGGTACTAATTAGCTCTATTTTTGGTGTTCTATTACTTACTTACCTTATTTTATTAAGTTCTGGAAAAATCCTTAAACTCCTAGGCAACACAGGAAAAAATGTATTAATGCGTCTAATGGGACTTATTGTAATGGTTATTGCGGTAGAGTTTTTCTTCAGCGGAATGAAGCCTATAATCATAGATATTTTAAAATCTGCACAGTAATTCCTAATTTTGATCCACCACAACTTGGGAAGTTTTGCGTTTCTATAGTATAGTAAATTAAGTCTTGGCTCTTGGTTCTTGTTTCTTACACAAAAATTACTTTTTCTTATATAATTTGAGCTGAATACGCTTTCGCGGAATATCTACCTCCAAGACTTCCGCGATAATCTGTTCGTGTAAATGCACGTGTTGGTTCACATCACTCACAAACTCATCAGCGAGATTGGAGACGTGTATAAGTCCGCTTTCTTTAATACCCACATCCACAAAACAACCAAAATTGGTAATGTTATTCACAATTCCAGGTAATAATTGTCCCGTGTGTAAATCATCTATGCTTTTAATATTCTGATTAAATGTAAAGACTTTCGCCTTTTCGCGAATGTCCAAACCTGGTTTTTCTAATTCAGACAAGATATCTTTTAAAGTAGGTAAGCCTACTTCTTCACTCGTATATTTATCTAAAACAATGCTATCCAAAAGCTCTTTGTTACCAATTAAATCTCCCAGCGTTTTACCTTGATCTTTGGCCATTTGCTCTACCAAAGCATAACGCTCAGGATGTACCGCCGAATCATCTAAAGGATGTTTGGCATTTTTTATCCGAAGAAAACCTGCACTTTGCACAAAGGCTTTATCGCCCAACCTAGGTACTTTTTTAAGTTCACTTCGCTTTTTAAAAGCGCCGTGCTCTGCTCTGTAGGCCACAACATTTTCGGCAAGTTTTTCTCCAATTCCTGAAACATAACTCAGCAAGGATTTACTCGCCGTGTTTAAATTCACTCCTACCGCATTCACACCACTTTCAACCACCACATCTAAAGATTGCTTCAATTTAGACTGGTCTACATCGTGTTGATATTGCCCTACCCCGATTGATTTTGGGTCTATTTTCACCAACTCGGCTAGTGGGTCTTGCAATCGTCGTCCAATAGAAATAGAACCTCTTACGGTCGCATCATAATTGGGAAACTCTTCCCTAGCAATTTTAGAAGCCGAATAAATAGAAGCACCCGCCTCACTCACCACAAATACCTGAAGTTCATGTTTAAAATGAATCCGCTTAATGAGCTGTTCCGTTTCTCGCGAAGCCGTTCCATTCCCTATCGCAATGGCTTCAATTTTATAGGCTTCGGCCAGTGTACTTATCTTTTTTATTGCGCCTTTCGCATCATTTTTCGGCGGATGCGGGTAAATCGTTTCGTTATGTTTTAAAGTTCCATATTCATCTAGACAAACAATTTTACAACCCGTTCTAAAGCCCGGATCTATCGCCAACACTCGCTTTTCCCCCAAGGGAGAACCCAGTAGAAGTTGTTTTAAGTTTTTAGCAAAAACCTCAATCCCCGCTTCATCGGCTTTGGCTTTAGCATTTTGTAAAGCTTCATTCGATAAGGAAGGTAAAATAAGCCGTTTGTAGGCATCCTTTATGGCGAGACTTATTTGCGTGGCAGCATCACCAGAAGATTTCAAGATGCGATCTTCCATTTTTAGAAGCACTCGCTTTTCCTCTATTTCTACTTTTACTCGGATAAACCCTTCAGCTTCGGCACGCTGAATAGCCAAAAAACGGTGGGATGGCATTCGAGTTAAATTCTCTTCCCAGTCAAAATAATCTTTAAATTTTTGGGCTTTCTCTTCTTCCTTTTTACTCTTTACCACTTTGCTCGTTAAAACTCCAGAACGCGCAATTTGCTGCCGAATGTAATTTCTTATATCGCTACGTTCAGAAATCCATTCAGAAATAATATGACGCGCGCCATCTAGAGCTTCTTCCACAGAAGAAATTTCTTCGGAAATATATTTGGTAGCAATTTTCTCTACATCTGAAGTATTCTGAGCCATGATCATTTTCGCCAACGGTTCTAATCCGTTTTGACGTGCAGTTTCGGCTTTGGTCTTTCGCTTCTTTTTATAAGGCAAGTACAAATCCTCTAAATGAGTTAAATCTGTAGTGGCATTAATCTTTTTTCTTAGCTCATCAGTTAGCTCTCCCTGTTCCTCAATCACTTTTAGAATACTCTCTTTTCGCTTTTCTAAAGTTTCAAATAGGGATTTATATTTCACAATATCGCCAATCTGAACCTCATCAAGATTGCCCGTGCGCTCTTTGCGGTACCGCGCAATAAAGGGTATGGTGGCATCTTCTTCTAAAAGTTGAACCGTATTCACAACCGATTTCTCAGACAAACCGGTATTGGATTGGATAAAAGCTATTTTTTGCATTCTGCTAAGATAAAAATTATAGGAGATTGGAGGTTGAGGATTGGAGTTTTTTGAATTTTGAGTGTTGGACTTTTGGACCTTTGGACTTTTGGACTTTTGGACTTTTGGACTTTTGGACTTTTAAATATTAATAACCAATACTGAATACTGAAGTTCTAACTTTAAACTTTCTGACCTCGCTCTCGTTTCGATACAAAATTCTGCGAATTTCACTCAACGGCCGCTTGATTATTTCAAATTTCAGAATTCAAATTTTTCAAACCTTAAATCTTAATACTGAACACTGAATATACTGTCATTCCGACGAAGGAGGAATCTTTCTCTTAGGAGTAAGATCTCTTTTTTTATGATTTCGAAAAACGGGAAACAGATTCTTCACTTCATTCCATTCGTTCTGAATTACAGTTCTTTTTTTAATTTCAGATTTAAATTCCACTTCAAATTCGTTTTTTTCATTCACCTCTAATTACTGAACACTGAAAAATGAACACTGAATATACTGTCATTCCGACGAAGGAGGAATCTTTTTCTTAGAAGTAAGATCTTTTTTTTTATGTTTTCGAAAAACGAGATACAGATTCTTCACTTCATTCCATTCGTTCTATATGATAGTTCTTTTTTTAATTTCAGATTTAAATTCGACTTCGAATTCGTTTTTTTCATTCACCTCTCATTACTGAACACTGAATACTGAATTTTTCACTTTTAGTTTTTCACTTTAAATTTTTAGTTTTCAAAATTCAATTACCTTTGCCGCAGATGAGCCAACTGATACAGATTTCCATTTTACCCGAACAGCAAGAAGACCGTGAGTTTATTTTAAAACGCGGACTCAAAAAAGCTAATCTAAAAGCTTCAGACCTCTTGGACTGGAAGATTAGAAAGCGCTCGATTGACGCACGTCAAAAACAAGTGAAGCTCAACCTTCAGCTGGAATTTTGGAAAGTAGGAGAAACCAAGAAAGACATTCCGCCATTTATTCCGCACCAAGTACATGAAGCCAAAGAAATTGCGATCATTGGCGCGGGACCTGCAGGTTTATATGCTGCTTTGCGTGCCATTGAAGCTGGTTTAAAACCCATCGTTTTTGAGCGTGGAAAAGACGTTCGTTCTCGGCGTCGGGATTTGGCGAAAATCAATAAAGAACACATCATAAATCCAGAATCTAACTATTGTTTTGGAGAAGGTGGTGCCGGAACTTATTCTGATGGCAAATTATACACACGTTCCAAAAAACGTGGAAATGTACTCAAAGCAATGGAATGGTTTGTGCATTTTGGCGCTGACGCAGATATTCTTGTGGATGCGCATCCTCATATTGGTACTAATAAATTGCCCAAAATCATTTCCGCGATGCGAGAAGCGATTATAGAATATGGCGGAGAAGTGTATTTTGACAGTAAACTCACCGATATTCAGATAGAAAATCAGCAAATTAAATCTATAGAAATTAATGATAAAAAGTGGTTGGATTACAGCGAGGTGGTGTTAGCTACCGGACATTCTGCCCGAGATATTTTTCATTTGTTGCACCGCAAAAATATTAAACTGGAAGCTAAAGGCTTTGCATTGGGCGTTCGGGTAGAGCATCAACAGCAACTCATCAATTCGATTCAGTATCACGGCGACGACCAAAATCCTTATTTACCGCCCGCCTCTTATAGTTTGGTAGAGCAAGTGGATGGTTTGGGCGTTTATTCTTTTTGTATGTGTCCTGGCGGAATTATTGCGCCGTGTGCGACCGAGCAAGAAGAAGTAGTCACCAACGGTTGGAGCCCCAGTAGACGGAATAATCCTTATGCCAATTCGGGGATTGTGGTGAGTGTTGCTCCTGAAGATTTGCCTAATTACGAAAAAAATAATCCTTTGGTGTGTTTAGAGTTTCAGCAGCAAGTAGAAAAGGCTTGCTGGGAAGCGGCAGGAAAGACGCAGCAAGTTCCTGCGCAAAGAATGATTGATTTTGTGGAAGGAAAAATTTCTAAAGATTTCCCTAAAACTTCGTATCAGCCGGGAATTGTAAGCGTAGATTTAAATAAAGTATTGCCAGAAATGATTGCCAAGCGTTTGCAAAAAGCATTCGTAGCTTTTGGTAAAAAGATGAAAGGTTATTACACCAATAATGCGGTGCTTCACGCTCCCGAAAGTAGAACCTCCTCTCCTATTCTTATTCCTAGAGACCCAGATACCTTAGAACACGTAGAAATTAAAGGTTTATATCCATGCGCAGAAGGCGCTGGTTACGCAGGTGGAATTATTTCTGCCGCCATAGACGGCATTAATTGCGTGGATAAGATTGCAGAAAAGTATGCTAATTAAAGTTTGTAAATTATACTTCACACTCGCCATAAGGATTCTAGGCTGTACAAAATACTGACTCGTAGTATTAAAGTTTTCCGTAAAGCTATCGTTGTTTAAAGATTCTACATCAAATAAGTTGGTGCCGTTTAAGCGGAATTCCCATTAAAATTATTCCGCTGTTAGCTCAATAGATAATCCTAAAGCATTTGCAATCAAAGCAAAGTTTGATAATTGCATATCTTCTCCGTTTTCAATTCGAGAAATATAGGGTCTTTTCTTTCCAACCTTTTCGGCAAGATTTTCCTGAGTCATATGTAATTCCTTTCTTCGATTTTTAATGATTTCTCCAAAATAATAGGAAAAAGCATCTTCTCTAAATTCTTCACGTTCTTTTGAACCTTCTTTTCCGTAACGTTCGGCAATCAGTTGTTTTGCGTTTATTGACTTTTCCATAATTATGTTTCTTTTAAATAATTCTCTACTATTTTTTCGGCTTGTTTAATTGCCTTTCTGTAATCTTTAGTTCCTTTTTTCTGAAATCCGCACAAACAAATAGCTTTTGTACATTCAGCAAAATTCAGATGGTCGATAGCAAAAATTACAATTCGATATTCGTTTCCTGCTTTAATCCTCAATTCGTAAAATTGTGTTGATTGCAGTTTTTTCAGAAAGTTTGAGTCGACAACTTTAATTTCGCCAATAATTTCTACAAGTTGGAAGAATTTCAGCGAAACTCTGTCATTCTGCTTGTCGATAAATTCTAAACATTCTGCTGTAATATCGATTTCTCTCATATCACAAATGTAACGAATTAGTTACAATTTTATTCCGTTTAGATTGAATATATTTTCAACTCCATCCTATCCCCAAACTTTTCCTGAGAAAAGGAGGTATCGTAATTCTAAAATTTAATCAGTAATTTATTAATTATCACAAATTATACTTCACACTCGCCATGAGGATTCTAGGCTGTACAAAATACTGACTCGTAGTATTAAAATTTTCCGTAAAACTATCGTTGTTTAAAGATTCTACATCAAATAAGTTGGTGCCGTTTAAGCGAAATTCCCAAGAACTATCCTTTTTCTGATAATACAAGCTCGCGCCTACAAAAGAATACTCGTTGCTTACGGTGTTGGCTTTGTTGGTATAATTGTAGTAACTCCAATCGGCTTCAAAAGTGAAACCCTTTAAAAAATCTACTTGCGCATTTACAAAAGGCCTGTCGGTATAAAACGTGTTGTCTCTGCCGCCATTATTGTAATTGTTGATCATTCGGTTGTAACCGACTTCAAAGTTGAGCGGAATTTTAAAATTACTCTCCACACTGGCTTGGTAGTTTTGACTGAAATTTTCTGATTCGGCGTTTTCAAATTCTGATCCGTTAGAAATAAGACTATTGAGTTTGCTATAGGAAACTGTGGCTCTCAAATTGGCCTTAATTTTACGGAAGGTTTTTTGGAAACGTCCGCTTCCGCTAAGGCTTTCATCCACAAAATTACTATTGATAGGCGAAGAAACTTGATTGATTTGTTCAAATGCGGTAAACGTTTTAATGGCATCTATTTTTTTACTGTAGTTGATGCCTCCAAAAATGTTGGTGAAGTTGAACATATTAAAATTAAAATAACCCAAGTTTACGTTATGATAAATCGCATTCTCTAAGTCTCGATTTCCTCGAAACAAACGATTGTAATTATTAAATACATAGCCTTCAGCAAGATTATTTACATCGGTATATTCCGCAGTCATTTGATAATCCAAACGAATGTTCGCACTCTTTTTTAGTTCTACAATCGTAAATAAATCGGGCAATACTAAAGTTTTAGAACTGGTATCATCGATACCGTTTTGTTGATTTCTCAATCGGTAATGATGAAAAGTCACGCCTGGAGTAAACGTGAATAAACCCGTCTTGAATTTATAATGTGCTCCTACAAACACATCCGTAAAGTTATATTGCACATCATTTACTAAATCTTCTTGCGTAAAATCATCCTGTCCTCCACCCGATAAACGCTGAAAAATGGAAGAATTAAAATTTTGATGGCTCAGGGTAGAGCCAAAACTTAGATTAAGGTTGCTTTTCTTATTAATAACATAATAATAGTCTACTTTGGCATCTAGCTTATTGCTTTCTATGGTTTTTAACTGATTTACATCAAAACCATTGGCATCATTTTCTAAGGGTAAAATACCTGTAAAGGGCTGAATTTGCACCAAGGCATTGTAAAACGGATCTTCTTTTTGGTATATATGCTGCACGTAACCCGCAAAAATGTTTTTCTCATTAAGTGTGTAGTAAATATTTAAATTTTGGTTGATGGAAAACGGATCATTTTCTTTGTTCTCTTCTATGGGGTTGACTACAGCTCCATCTGAAAAGACCGATAAAACCTCTGAATATTCTTCTTGTTTTGATTTTTTCGCCAAGACATCATAATCCAACTGAAAGTTAAGATTAGGTTTGTATTTGGTGCTCAACTTTAGCATTCCTAAGCGGTTATTTTGCTCATTGCGATTATCTGTAGTTTCTTCAATTCCCTCCTGAATATAGGTGCGCATAGACTTTTGAAGAAAATCGGTTTTATTGTCGCTAAAAATAGCAAAGCCACTCACATCCAAGCCTTCTTGCAACTCCTGACTAAAATTGGCAGCTCCAAAAGTAGTCTCCATATTTTTGGCTCTATTGTTTTGCGTAATTAAAAATGCGAGTCCGCTGTCATTAATTCTAAAATTGGTTCCGCCGCGACGGTTAATATTGCTAAACCCACCCGTAAAATTAAAATAATCTCTAAAGGTAAAAGGAACATCGCCTGTATTGTTGGTATTTCCTATAAGGTTGATACTTGTTTTTGGGCTGTAATAAAATAGTTTAGCGGCGGCTAGATACCGTGTTTTTTCTCCGTCACCCAAACCGCCTTCTAGTTCCCCAAACCAAAAATTCTTCTTCCCTTCTTTTAATTTAATATTTACAGCAATATTATCTTGATCATTCCCCAAGCCTCGCAGTTGACCCACATCATTATGATTTCTCAAAACTTCCACTTTAGAAACGGCATCGGCAGGAATGTTTTTGGTGGCGAGTTTAGAATCTCCGTCAAAGAAATCTTTTCCCTCTACCATCACTTTACCCACTTTTTTCCCTTCCACTTCAATTTCACCGTCATCGGTAACCTCAACGCCGGGAAGTTTTTTAAGCACGTCTCCTAATTTGCGCTCGGTGCCATTAGTAAAAGAATCTGCGTTATATACAATCGTGTCTCCTTTTATGGTCACTGGCATTTCATACACCAACTCAACGCCTTCCAGTTCACTTTCGTTAGAAAACAAAGTGAAATTTAGCTGAATATCTTCGCTATCTTCAGGAATGTTGATGGTTTCTTCTGAAGGTTTTAAGCCCAAAAAGCTCGCAACCAGTTTATATTCCGCTCCAGCGGAAACCCTAAAACTATATTCGCCATCAGGATTGGTAATGGCATAATTTTCTAGTTTTCCGGCGGCAGTGGTATTGGCAATGATATTAGCCAATTCTAAGGGATTGCCTAGACTATCTTTAACGCTTCCCGATATTTTAACTGATTGTGCAAAAAGATTTCCGCTGAAAAGCAACAGAAATATGAGGATAATTTGTTTCATAAAGTTGGATAAAGTAACTAGCCTATAAGACTAAAAATTAGAAAAAACATGAGCTCCATTAGAATCCTCCTCTTCTACTTTTTCCACCGCCATAACGATCCATCATCTCTTGGCTTTTTTCTTCAGTAATCTTAGCAAATTCTTTTCGGGTTACTTCCTCTCCGCTATCAGGCATCTCTAAATTTATTTCTTCCTTAGGATTTAAAACTACTTTACTACACAAAATTGTAGTAGCGCCTACATTAACTTCTAGTATAAGTCCGGGTAATCCGTGGTAAGAATCAGGACCGTGCTTTACTGGTATTTGTGGTGTATACCAAACGGTAACATTCTGCATACCTTCCAATATTTCATCTTGCTTTTTAATCGCTGCGCTATCTATTTTCTCACCATTTTTCTCTCTCCATTCTTTGGCTCGCTTTGTAGCTTTTTTCCACATGCCTTCATCGGCTTTCACAGCTGTAGCTTTAAAAGCGGCATATTTACCAATCATTTTGCTTTCCTTCTCTAATTTCCACTTAAAAGAGCCTAACGTATCTTTAATGAGAAACTTTTTTCCCATCAATTCATTTTCTTGAGCAAACAAATCTTTAGCTGTATTCATATACGTATCCCCTTGAGAAAACATACCGCCCATCATAGTCATAAAACTTCCTTCTGGAGAAAGGCTCTCTTCTTCTTCATAAAGAGATTCATCTTTGGTAAACGTAAGCGTATAGGTTTTTTCGAGCATGGGTTTCATTTGCTCCATAATGAGTTGCTTCATTTGTTCGGTCAGTTTTTGACCACTAACAGCATTCAAATCTACCGTGGTTTTAGTTTTATACGTAGCGATTCCTGCTATTTCTTGTGCCTGAACTTGCATTCCTGCCCATAAAAAAACAACACAGCTTAATTTTGTAATCCATTTTATCATAACTAGGGATTTTTAGATTTATACCTTTTAATAGTTTCTTAAAATAATCCTACACTTTATATTTGCTAACTGATGAAGATCACTTTTCTTTTTGATCATATTCGTTACATTTTAGCCTACAATAACGCATAGCTAGTATAAATATAGGACTCTTGAAATGCTTTTTTGTTACAAAAATTAAATTCTTCTTAAACCTTTAACATCTTCCTGTTTTTATAATCTCTATTTTTAGAACTATAAAAAAAGAAAACACTATGTCTTTATTGGGAAAAATAAAAAGCACTATGGGGCTTTTAAAAGAAGTAGATTTAAATCAACTTGTGGCTATCAACAAAAAAATAGATCTAAAAGAAGCGATGTCTGCTTTGGGAGAATTAGATGAGAGGCAGCTTAAAGGCATGATGAAAATGTTGACCACCAAAGCGAAAAAAGGCCAACATCAACTCCCGCCCATCGATGGAGACTTTTATAATCTAGATTTAAAGCTTACGCCTGAACAACGCGATATCCAATTACAGGTGCGTAATTTTATGGAAGATGAAGTACGCCCTTTGGTAAATGACCATTGGAACCGCGCAGAATTTCCCATGGAAATTAGTTCTAAGTTCGCCAAACTCAATATTACGGGAATTCCTTATGAAGGCTACGGCTGCCCTAATTTACCTTTCTTAATGGAAGGTATTATTGCACAAGAAATTGCCCGCGTAGATGTTTCTATTTCTACCTTTTTTGGCGTACATAGCGGACTTGCGATGGGCTCCATTTATCTTTGCGGAAGTGAAGAGCAAAAGCAAGAATGGCTTCCTAAAATGCAAAAACTAGAAAAAATTGGCGCCTTTGGATTAACCGAACCCAATGTAGGTTCTGCCGTTTCCCAAGGTATGGAAACTACTTGCAAATTTGATGGCGAAAATTGGATTCTTAACGGACAAAAAAAATGGATAGGAAACGCCACTTTTGCGGATGTCATTATCATTTGGGCTAGAGATGAAGAATCACACAAGGTAAAAGGTTTTATTGTACGCAAGGAAAATCCTGGCTTTAAAGCCGAAAAAATGGAAGATAAAATGGCGCTTAGGATCGTTCAAAACGCGCTAATTACCTTAATCGATTGTGTCATCCCAGAAAGCGATCGTTTACAAAAAGCAGATTCTTTTAGAGATACAGCCAAAGTCTTAAAAATGACACGCGCCGGAGTAGCATGGCAAGCCGTAGGTTGTGCGCGTGGTGCTTATGAAAATGCTTTAAAATACACTAAAAAAAGAGAACAGTTTGGAAGGCCTATTGCCTCGTATCAATTGGTGCAAAACCATTTGGTAGAAATGCTTTCTAACCTCACTGCGATGCAAACTATGGTATTTCGACTTTCTGAAATGCAAGATCAAGGTATCTTGACCGATGAACACGCATCTTTGGCAAAAGTTTATTGCAGTATGAGAACTCGTGATATTGTAAGTAGAGCACGCGAAGTTTTGGGCGGAAACGGAATTTTACTCGAACACGATGTTGCTCGTTTTGTGGCAGATGCTGAAGCGATTTATAGCTATGAAGGTACTAAAGAAATTAATACATTAATTGTAGGTAGAGCCATTACTGGTTACAGTGCTTTTGTAAATTAAATCGTTATTTTCTAGTAAAAAAACCATTTTATGCGCTGATAGATCATAAAAGATAGTATTGAAATGGTATATTAAAATTAATGGCTCTAGTTTAAAAAAGCGATGTTTTCAAGTCCTCCGCTCAGGGTAGGGATTGGATGAGATGATAAATAGTATAACTCATCCTATCCCCAACCCCGTTCGAACGTTTCATCCGTGCGGGCCTTTCCAGAGGAAAAGGAATTTGAAAATTTCAAATTATCAATACGCTCTTAAATTACAACCAAAACAAACTAACACTCCAAAACTCAAAATTATACCTTTATGAAAATTGTGATGATAAGTCCAAATTATGATACCAGAGCTTGGGAAGATGCGCTTTGGAATGAAAATCCTGATTTAGAAATTGAAGTTTACCCAGAAGATACCGACCGAGAAAATACCGATTTTGTATTGGCTTGGAATCCGCCTAAGGATGTGTTTGACAAATACCCCAATTTAAAGGTAGTCGCTTCTATGGGGGCGGGAATTAGACATATCACTAAAAATAAATCGCTTAACGCGGAAGTAATTGTAACCAAGATTGAAGATGAACAACTCATTGAAGATTTGCAGTATTTTGTACTGACAAGCGTTTTAAACTATTGCAGAAATATTCCGCAGTATGTGCTGCAGCAACAACAAAAAAATTGGAATCGCGTTGCATACAAACAACCTAAAGAAACACGCATTGGCGTATTAGGTTTAGGAAATATAGGACTTCCCGTAGCTCAAATCTTAGCGAAAAATAACTTTAAGGTAAGTGGTTGGTCCAATTCAGAAAAAGAAATAGAAAGTATCAATACTTTTGCAGGTGAAGATGGCTTATCTGCATTTTTAAAAGATTTAGATGTGGTGGTTTGCTTACTTCCGTTAACCGATGATACTGAAGATATTTTAAACGAAGATTTATTTTCCAAAATGCCCAAAGGTGCTTACCTCATCAATGTAGGACGAGGCGCGCATTTAAATGAAAGTGATTTGCTAGAAGCTCTAGAAACCGAACAACTTAGCGGTGCCGCCTTAGACGTGTTTCAAGACGAGCCTTTACCAAAAGATCACCCTTTTTGGGAAAACGAAAAAATTACGATTACCCCCCATACAGCGAGTGTCACCAACCCCGCTTCGGTAGCGAATCAAATCACCGAAAATTACCTACGCCTAAAAGAAGGAAAAGAGTTAAAACATATTATTTCTAGGAAGAAGGGATATTAATTATAAAAATAAAGTTAATTTTTAAGTGTTTATTTAATTTTTTAATATAATTTTAATATTCTAATTTAAAACCTCTTAATCATTAAAACACAAAACACAACAGCGCAATTGCGTAAGAACTAATTTTCTTTTTTTCTTAAGTTTCGCATTTCTCGCGCTTCTTTTTTCTTGCCAACAAGAACCGTTAGAATCTGATACTGAATTAAACTCTTCAGAAGATAACGAGTTAACTACCTTAAATCGAGAAAACACTATACTAGGCAAAAACGGTATAGATAATGGCACAATAGAGGAGAAACTTGATTACAAAAAAATCATTTAATGCAAATTGCGAAAGTTTTTGCTGAAAACAGAGAAGCCATTTTTGAAGCGTTATCTGATACCATAAACAATACTCCAATAGAAAAATATCCTCTAAAACTAAGGATTAAAGATGCTTTTGATTTAGCTGGAATTAATTATACTGAAATACAAGGGTCTTTTAACGCTTTTCTGGGACTTGAAGGAGAAGATTGGCATCCAAGTATTACTTTGTATGAAAAATATACCCAAGTTATCAATAACAATTATACAGAAGCTCCTATTTATTTATTCCCTACCTACGATTTGACAAACAAAAAGGAATATGCTATAATTTATGAAGAAAATTCATCTCTTGATTTAATTCCTTCTCAGTATACTTCTGATGATATAGATGATGAGTTTGTAAGTAGAGTAGCTCCTTTTGAGTTTGGGATTATGGCATTTGATCCTTATGGAGGTTATAATGGCGGCATTCCTACAGGTAATACTTACCAAAGTTTAAAGATTGGAGATATGAAGGTGAAGCAGCATAAGGAAGACTGGCATAGTGGAAGATCTGAAGTTCATTTTAAAGGTTACCGTATAATAGGTGGATTACCTACTAGCACAGGAGATTGTGGGGACTTTATCACAGCAAGTGATGATTGTTACAGTTATAATGGAAGACGTATAAAGAAAATTAAAAGAAGAAAAATTGGGCATACTTACAATGTAGATTACAATATGCACAGCTATCAAACAACGACTAACAATGATATAATTTTTTATGTAATTTTTGAAAGTGACCCATGGCCAGCTGGAAGGAAAGTTCAAGACTTCAATCTTCCTGCGGGACATAAAAGAAATATTGAATATCGTTCTTGGCAGGATGAATATCATCATGCAGAAGTTTCTATGAACCCTAATAATGCTTATAACCTACCTTATGCACGCACTTATTCTGTAAACGTTTCTGGCATAGAATATAATCTAGATTAAGTATGACTTTAAGACTCTTTATATCCTTGGTTTTTTTATTTAACTGCATTTATTGTTTTGCACAAGAAAAAACCCTAGAAGAAAAATCATTTATAGACCCAGAAAGAAAAGGGCATTTATTTTTACAAGCAGGACCAGAATATAGAATTACGCCATTACCTTATGGGGCTCCTCTTGATGAAGGTTTTCAATTTACAACTATTGTATTGATGACCAAAATGATGGTTTTGCTTTTAATTATACTTTAGATTATTTTATTACGCAAAATCTAAATGTAGGCTTTAGCCATAGCTTTAGATACACCTATCTTTTTACAGACAATTACCATCCCAATGATTTTGGGACTATAAAGGGAAATTATGGTTTAATGATGGATTTTCATTTTTACCTTGATTATCATGTAAAAGTGTTCAATAATGCTGAACTTTTTGCACGACTAGGAGTTTCTTTGATGAACAGAAGTGCTCACTATACTTATAAAGAATCAGTTTATAATGATAGTAATGAGCTCATAGGCTATTTTACTTCTCCTTTGTATTCACATTATACTGCCACAAATTATGCCTTAGGTTATAAAAAAGGAAAAATAGAACTCATGCTAGGGGTTTATACGACTAATAGTACAGCTTACTTCACAAAAAGTGAACGCTTTACCGTACCCTATATAAAACTCAATTTTAATTTATTTAAGTTTTAAAGAATTGAGTTTAGTCAACCTGAAAGCCCTCTATAAATAAATAGAGGGCTTTTTTTATTAATAAAAAGCCAAAGGCATCAACTAATTTATTCTTTTATGTATTTTTAGTAGTTCACAATAAGACAAACGCAAGATGATGCTCTATATTACCATTGGGATTATTGCGATTGGTATTTTTCTATTTGTAAAAGATTATTTTACCATAGATACTACCTCTATTCTTATCATGTCTCTATTTATTATTTCTGGAGTTTTAAGTCCGGAGGAAGGATTTGCGGGGTTTAATCACCCAGCCACCATCACCTTGGGTTGTATGTTTGTGATTAGCGCTGCCATTTTTAAAACAGGATTAATCGATGGATTGAGCAGTAAAATTATTCGAATAGCGAAGCTCAATTATGTAGCTGCATTAATGGTGTTTTGTGTTACTGCAGCAGTATTTTCAGCATTTATTAACGATACGGCGGTGGTGGCGATTCTTATTCCAATGGCTTTGTTGGTATGTAGAGAAACAGGAATAGCTCCGTCTAGATTATTGATTCCCATTTCTTTTTCGGCTTTATTTGGCGGCACGTGTACACTTATAGGAACTTCCACCAACATTTTAGTAAGTAGTTACGCCAAAGAAAGCGGTTTAGAACCCTTCGGGATGTTTGAATTTTCATTGGCAGCTTTATGCCTATCGGTTATTGGAATGGTTTATATGTTTTTTGTCGCGCCTATTTTACTTCCGAAGAGAGAATCTAAAGAATTATTGCTTAAAGCAGAAGCCGAAAAATACATCGCTGAAATTGAGCTTAAAGAAATTAATGATGATGTAGATGTAAGCATCGCAAAATCCCGATTGGTAAGAAAGTTTGATGCACAAATTTTAAGCATTAAACGCAAGCATACTTTAATGTATGAGATCAATGCAGAGACGGTGCTTCGCCAAGACGACAAAATCAAAATTTTAATTGATCCGGCTAATTTGGCAAAGCTCCAAGAAATTGAAAGTTATCATCTTATTGGAGATCAAAGTATTTTGGATGATCACCACGAAAAGAAAATCTATGAAGTTTTAATACCCTACGGATCTGTTTTGGCAGGGAAAAATTTAAAAAAACTCAACTTTAGAAATCAGTATTACGCTTCAGTTTTAGCCATAAGACAGCGCAAGGAAATTATTACCAATGATGTATCGCACATTCAATTAAAAGAGGGAGATTTATTATTATTATTCGCGTCTACTAAAAGTCTAAATGTGCTTACCGCAGAAAAATTAATGATTACTTTATCAGAATATCAAGGAGCTCGCTTCAGTTTAAAAAGAGCTATCCCAACCTTATTGATTTTGATTGGGGTTATTTTGGCTGCTGCACTCAACATCACGTCTATTTTGATGAGTGCTTTGGTAGGAAGTTTGCTTATTGTAACCACCACGCTGATGTCGCCAAAAGAAGCTTATGAAGCCATAGAGTGGAAAGTGATTTTTATGATGGCGGGTGTTTTGTCTATGGGAAAAGCTTTAGAAAAAACGGGAGGTTCTGATATTATTTCGGACTATATTTACCAAAGTTTAGGTAGTTTAGATCCTAGAATTACGTTAAGTACTATTTTTTTAGTTACTTTCCTATCTACCAATGTATTGTCGAGCAAAGCTGCGGCGGCATTAATGACACCCATTGTAATTAGTTTGGCTGGGGCGATGCAATTAAGCGAAAAACCATTTTTAATTGCTGTCATGTTTGCGTGTTCTTTAACTTTTATGACTCCTGTGAGCTATCCCACCAACACCATGGTTTATGCTCCCGGTAATTATAAATTTAATGATTTTTTAAAAATTGGAACCCCGCTTAATTTTATTATTTGGATCGCTGCTTCCTTTATAATTCCATTTTTTTTCCCATTTTAAACTATGAAAAGAGTAAAATTACATAATCCTTTTAAACCTAGAATCACCAATGAGAAGAACCTTAGGGAGCATTTGGCTCTAGAGCGAACCAAACTTGCTAACGAAAGAACTTTATTGGCATACATTCGTGCTTCCTTATATCTACTTGTGGGCGGAACTGCTTTATTGCAATTAGAAAACCAAGAAAACATGCACATTATTGGTTATCTCGCACTTTTTATATGCGTATTGTTTATCGTTATTGGGATTGGTAGATACATCGTCTTAGAAAAACGACTTAAAGATCTTTTACTACCAGATGAAGATGATATTGAAAAACCATAAAGCTCATGTTACAACATGCTGTACATTACGCTTTTCACTTTTTGGTTATAGGAATTATCGCATATATCTTTGATAAAAAAAATTGGAAAAAATACTACTTGGTTTTGTTGGCTACTATGCTTATAGATGTAGACCATCTTTGGGCAAAGCCTATTTTTGATCCAGATCGTTGTTCCATCAATTTTCATACATTTCATACCTATATTGCCGCAGCTATTTATTTGGTTTTCTTACTCATAATCAAAAACAAAGTTCTTAAAGTATTCTTTTTTGGTCTTCTATTTCATTTATTTACCGATGCTATCGACTGTTTATGGTCCAATTCTTGGGAGTTATCGGTTTTATTGTAACTTTAAGCTATGCTATTAAAATTCTCTTTTGTCCTTTTTCTGATGTGTTCTGTTTCGCAGAGCAAAGCCCAAGCACTTACTGCTCAAATTATTTCTGAAACTCCTTTAACTGCGGAAAAGTTTATAGGCGTTGATGAATATGGAAACACCTATCAACAGACAAAAAACATCTTATATAAGCTTGAAAAAGAAAAGAAATTTCAGTTTAGTGATCTTCAATTAGGGAAAATTACTTCCGTAGATATCATAAACCCATTACGAATTACTTTATTCTATCGCGATATGAATACCGTAATCATTTTAGACAATCGTTTAAACGAAATTACCCGAGTTAATTTTAACAACCTGCCTAACTTTAGAACCGTTCTTTTTGCAACCACGGCCAAAAATAACAGCATTTGGATTTTCAATACAGATTTGCAGCAATTAGAACTCTATGATTATCAAAACCAAAAAATTCAAAGTCATTCGCAGCCTTTTAATACCCAGGTTTATAATTTAAAAAGCAATTTTAACTTTGCTTGGGTGCAATTAGAGAATAGCATAGAGATGTATAATGTATATGGGAGTTTTATTAAAGAATTTGAAATCTCCCCATCCACAGCGTTTCAGGTAAGTGACCAAAAGATGATTACAAAAAATGAAAACGGTTTTCAGTTTTTAAAAGCGATGCAAGGAAAATTCTTAGACCTGAAAATTTCTGAAAATGACGTCAAAGAATTTTACTTAAATAACGAAAACCTTTATATTTACAACGGTAAAGACGTAAAGCATTACCTAATCCACTGATCAAAATAAATCTTATGCATGTAGCTATTGCCGGAAATATAGGAGCCGGAAAAACAACCTTAACCAAACTTTTGGCCAAACATTATACATGGGAACCTCAATTTGAGGATGTACTCGAAAATCCTTATTTAGAGGATTTTTACAATAATATGGAGCGTTGGTCTTTTAACCTTCAGGTTTATTTTTTAAACTCTAGGTTTCGGCAAATTCTAGAAATCCGCGACAGCGGAAAAAACATCATTCAAGATCGTACCATTTACGAAGACGCTTTTATATTTGCACCCAACTTGCATGCTATGGGACTTATGTCTAATAGAGATTTTAAAAACTACTCGTCTCTTTTTGATTTGATGGAAAGCGTTACTACAGGTCCCGATTTATTGATTTATCTTAGAAGTAGCATTCCCAATTTGGTAGCTCAAATACATAGTCGAGGCAGAGATTATGAAAACACTATTTCTATTGATTATTTAAGCAGACTTAACGAGCGTTATGAAGCTTGGATAGCCACGTATAACAAAGGGAATTTATTAATTATTGATGTAGATAATATTAACTTTGTGGATGACCCAGAAGATTTGGGAGAGATTATTAACAAAATTGACGCTCAAATAAACGGACTATTTTAAAAAATTTTAAAGATGGAATCAACAAAATTAAAGAGACCCAAACATAAAGGATCACCAAAATTATTTGATAACCCTATTTTGGAGAAGTTAACGCATACGCATATTTCTATGCCCCTTATCATATTTTCGGTCATTGCGGCTGCTCTTGTGTATTACGGAATTTTTGAAAAAGGATTTTCAACACCTTCCATGATTTTACTGTTTTTTGGAGGTTTATTATTCTTCACCTTAATGGAGTATATTATGCACCGTTATTTATACCATATCCCAGCTACATCTGAGCGTAAAAGAAAAATTTCTTACACCATGCACGGGGTTCATCACGATTATCCAAAAGACAAGTCTAGATTGGCAATGCCACCCTTATTGAGCTTAATTGTAGCTAGCGTATTCTTTATCATATATCGCGCAATTTTAGGGGAATATGCCTTTGGATTCTTAGCTGGCTTTCTTATGGGCTATGCGGGTTATTTGGCGGTACACTACTCCGTTCACGCCTTTAGAGTACCTAATAATTTCTTGAAGATTTTGTGGCATCACCACAGCATTCATCACTATAGAGAATCTGACAGAGCTTTTGGGGTTTCTTCTCCGTTTTGGGATGTAATTTTTAGCACTATGCCTAGAAAAGACGCTAAAAATAAACGTCAAGAAACCAATGTGTTTATTGATCCAGAAAAAGCTTAGTATAGATAAGTAGTTTTTAAACTAAAACTTTTCAAAAAGATCAGAAGATTAAATTCTTCTCTGGTTTTTAATAAAGCTGGTGATAATCATTAAACGTTTGTCTAGCCAGAAAGACCAGAAATAAACGTCTTTTTAATCGCTTGCCTAGCGATGGAGAGAATTGGATTTTTTATCCATTATTTATTATGAGGAAGGCTTGATTACATATACAAAGGAGTTGAATAGAGATTTTATCCTACGCATATTTATGTTAAAAGTGTATGTTTGAGTTGATGTAATGAGTTGTGCGTAACCATAAAAAAAACCTATGAACAAGAATTTAACATTATTCATTTTATTAGTATTTAGTATCCAATCAACATTTGCGACCGATTTGGATGACGGAATTATCGAATTGGGGAAAATTTATAGGAGTTTTGTTTTTCGAAATAATCCGACAGAACTTACATTTCAAAAATTGAACGAAATAAACTACCTCGGGGCAAGCCCACGAGGTATTAAAATAATTTGAGCTGTCCAGAATAGATTTTCTTATAATCTTC
>NZ_JAVRBG010000002.1:0-320503 GCF_031845265.1 Mesonia ostreae
GAAGATTATAAGAAAATCTATTCTGGACAGCTCAAATTATTTTAATACCTCGTGGGCTTGCCCCGAGGTAGTTTATTACCTCGTGGGCTTGCCCCGAGGTAGTTTATTTAAGCGGATTAAAGTAATAAAAAAACCCGCTTTCAAAGGAATGAAAGCGGGTTTTTTAAATTTATGAAGAGATTGCTTATCCTAAAGCAACCCTTTTAAATGAAGTGATGGTTACCTCACCATAAGAAGATACGTATTCTGCTACGCTCTTTTTGTCATCTTTAATGAAAGTTTGATCTAATAAAGCCTGCTCCTTGTCTAAAGTAGTATTGTCTGATAAGAAACGGTCCATTTTACCTGGTAAAATTTTATCCCAAATCTTCTCTGGTTTACCTTCTGCTTGTAATTCAGCTTTAGCATCTTCTTCCGCTTTAGCTAATACTTCAGGAGTAATTTGAGACATAGAAATGTATTGAGGTACATTCTTTTTAGTTTTTCCTAAACGCCCTAACTCAATGTTATCTTTCTCAATCTCTGCAATTCTAGCTTCCGTTTCAGAAGTAACAAAAGCAGAATCAAAATCTTTATAAGATAAAGAAGTTGCTCCCATCGAAGCAATTTGCATTGCTACGTCTTTTCCAAGGGTTTCAGCATTGTCTACTTTTGCAGAGAAACCTACAATAGCAGCAATTTTGTTGATGTGCACATAAGCACCAACGTAAGCAGCTTCTACTATTTCAAAAGCATTGATGTCTAATTTTTCACCAATAACTCCAGTTTGCTCTACTAATTTATCTTCTACAGACATTCCGCCAAAATCGGCAGCTAAAAATGCTTCTTTAGAATCATAGTTTAAAGCTAAGTCACCTAATTCGCTCGCTAATTGTAAGAAGTTGTCATTTTTTCCAACAAAATCTGTTTCACAACCAAGAACGATTGCTACCCCTTTGGTTTGGTCGGCATTTACTTTAGCTACAGCAGCACCTTCAGAAGACTCTCTGTCGGCTCTTTTTGCAGCTACTTTTTGTCCTTTTTTACGTAAAACCTCAATAGCTTTATCGTAATCACCTTCAGCTTCTACTAAGGCTTTTTTACAATCCATCATACCGGCACCGGTAGATTTTCTTAATTTATTTACTTCAGCAGCAGTTATTTTTGCCATGTTGTTTGGTTTTAATTTAAAAAGAAAATCGTTTAGAAAACTCTATTTTACAATAAAATCACTAAACGATTTGCTTTTGAGTTGTATAAAATACTTATTTTATTTTTCCTCTTTGTTAGTAGTTTTTCTTGCTTCTTCTAAAGTTTCTTCCTTAGATTCAAGAATTACTTCATTTTTAGCCTCTTTCATTGCTTTTTTGTCTTCAGCATCTTTAGAAGGAACTTCTACGTCTTTTTTAGACTCGGTTTTCTTTTCTGCTTTAGGCTCAGCATTTTTCTTCTTAGGCTCGTCTTCTTTTTTAGCAGCTTTCGCTTCTTTCTTAGACTCCTTATCTGCTTTTCTTTCACTTAAGCCATCTACGATCGCATCAGAAACATAAGAGATTACTTTTTTGATCGATTTTGAAGCATCATCATTAGATGGGATTACGTACTCTACCTCTCTTGGGTCTGAGTTGGTATCTACCATCGCGAAGATTGGAATGTTTAATTTTTGTGCTTCTTTAATTGCGATGTGCTCACGAGTAATATCTACTACAAATAATGCACCCGGTAAACGAGTCATATCTGAAATAGAACCTAAGTTTTTCTCTAACTTAGCTCTCATACGATCTACTTGTAAACGCTCTTTTTTAGAAAGAGAATTAAAGCTACCGTCTTTTTTCATGCGATCTACCATATCCATTTTCTTTACCGCTTTACGAATGGTAACGAAATTGGTTAACATACCACCAGGCCAACGCTCAGTAATATAAGGCATGTTTGCTTTTGCAGCTTCTTCGGCTACAATTTCCTTTGCTTGTTTCTTGGTAGCAACAAATAAGATTTTTCTACCACTGGCTGCGATTTTGCTAAGCGCGTCTGCCGCGTCTTGCATTTTTGCAGCACTTTTATATAAATTGATGATATGAATACCATTACGCTCCATATAAATATAAGGCGCCATATTAGGATTCCATCTTCTTGTGAGGTGACCAAAATGTACACCTGCATCAAGTAATTCTTTTACTTCTACTTTATTTGCCATTTTTGTAATAGTTTACGTTCGTTGAGATAGCAATAAATAAGTGGCGTAAAACACGGCCTTATTTATTTAGATGCTAAACTAACTTCGCTCTTGCGAACGAATAACAACAATACTTTTTTAAAAGGTTGGGGGAGTATCCTCCAAACCAATAATTGATTAACGTTTTGAGAATTGGAATTTCTTACGAGCTTTCTTCTGACCGAATTTCTTACGTTCAACCATACGAGGATCTCTCGTTAATAAACCTTCTGGTTTAAGCGTTAATCTGTTTTCTGCATCCAATTCGCACATTGCACGAGAGATAGCAAGACGAACAGCCTCTGCTTGACCAGTAATTCCTCCTCCTAATACGCTTACTTTTAAATCGAAGTTTCCTTCGTTTCCAGTTAACATTAAAGGCTGGTTTACTTTATACTGAAGCGTTCCAGTAGTAAAGTAATCATTAAGCTCTTTTTTGTTCACTATAATGTTTCCCGATCCTTCAGAAAGGTAAACACGCGCAACAGCAGTCTTTCTACGACCAATTTTGTGAATTGTCTCCATTTACACTAATTCGTTTAGGTTAATAGTTTTAGGTTTTTGCGCTTCATGATTGTGCTCAGAACCTACATTTACCTTTAAATTTTTGAAAAGTACTGCTCCTAATTTATTTTTAGGTAACATTCCTTTTACAGATTTTTCGATAAGCCTCACTGGGTCTTTACCAAATAACTCTGAAGCCGTTAAACTTCTTTGACCACCCGGGTAACCTGTATGACGGATATACTCTTTGGCATCCCATTTCTTACCGGTTAAGTTGATTTTCTCTGCATTGATAATAATAACATTATCTCCGCAATCAACGTGTGGGGTGAAATCGGTCTTGTACTTTCCTCTAATAAACTTTGCAGCAATAGATGAAAGGCGACCCAACGATTGTCCTTCAGCGTCTAGCACAACCCACTCCTTATTCACGGTGTTTTTGTTGGCAGAAACTGTTTTGTAACTTAATGTGTCCACACTAATTGTATTTAATAATTAAACATTCCATTCCCTTTCCCAAAACGGGAAACGGGCTGCAAAAATACAATATTTAATTTATTGAGCAAGGGGGAGAAGTTAATTTTTTAACCAATACTTCTCGCATCCAACTATTTGAACTTCAAAGCTAAGCAAGAATAACTTTTAAATGTTGGCAAAACTAGAATTTGGGCGTTGCCTGCGGCCCGGGCTTTACACTGCAATCTTTTTTAATCTTTTGCTCTCGCAAAGATTAAAAAAGGATTTCCATTGCAATCCCTAACGCGGGGGGCTTAGTTGGTGATTTTTGAGTTTTAGGCTTAAAAAAACCCCTCAGTCCTGCGGACAGCTCCCCTTTAAACAAAGGGAGCAACTTTAACAATTATAGTTTTCATTTCTATTTTTCATTTTCCCCTAAAACGCTCCTCCCCTTACTAAAAGGGGAGGTGTCTGCTATTTTCAGCAGATGGAGGGGTTTTTCCTCGCTATATAGTATCAACTTTTGTTTTCTTAGCTTCAAGTCTTAGTTCTTCCTCATTCAATCAGGTTTACTTTTAATTATTCTCTTATCTTTGAGATTCTAACTAACAGTTTATGACCATACCGCAGTACTTAGAAATCGTAACCAAACGTTACGGTTCGGGGATTTCTAGAGAACATTCTTACCGAGCCGATTTAGAAAATTTACTCCGTAGCATTTTAACCAACATAGATATTACCAACGAACCGGCCAATGTAACCGATTGTGGTAACCCAGATTATGTTTTAACGAATGGTAAAATTCCGGTAGGTTATATTGAAGCTAAAGATGTAGGTAAAGACCTCAATTCAAAAAGCTATAAAGAACAATTTACGCGCTACAAAAATGCCTTAGATAATTTAATTATTACAGATTATCTATGGTTTCAGTTTTATCAGAATGGAGAATTGGTGCACGAAATAAAATTGGCCGAAATTCAAGATAATCAACTTGTTCCACTTCCAGAAAATTTTCAGCAGTTTGAAAACCTCATCAAAAACTTTTGCAGTTTTATAAGCCAAAGCATAAAATCGGCTAAAAAACTCGCCGAAATGATGGCCGCAAAAGCCCGTTTATTGCAAAATATCCTGGAAAATGCCATTACTTCCGATGAGCATACCCGGGAAAACACTTCTTTACAGGGACAATTTCAAACCTTTAAAGAAATCCTTATCCACGATTTAACGCCTAAAGGTTTTGCCGATATCTATGCGCAAACTTTGGCCTACGGAATGTTCGCCGCCCGTTTACACGACCCCACTTTAGAAGATTTTAGCCGGCAAGAAGCGGCCGAACTTATCCCAAAATCTAACCCTTTTCTTCGGAAATTATTTGGTTATGTGGCAGGCCCCGATATTGACGAGCGCATAAAACCCACCGTAGATAACCTTGCCGATGTGTTTAGGGCCACCAATGTGGAGCAGCTTTTAAAAAACTTCGGAAAAAGCACCCAAACCCAAGATGCCATTATTCATTTTTATGAAACCTTTTTGGCAGAATACGACCCAAAACTGCGAAAAGCACGCGGAGTTTGGTACACGCCAGAACCCGTAGTGAAATTTATTGTTCGCGCCGTAGATGATGTGCTAAAAACCGAATTTAACCTAACGCAAGGCCTAGCCGATACTTCTAAAACCAAAATAAAAGTAAATACAGATGTGGCCGACAAACGTTCTGCAACGGGTTACAAGCAAGTAGAAAAAGAAGTTCATAAAGTGCAAATTTTAGATCCCGCAACCGGTACGGGAACCTTTTTGGCAGAAGTTGTGAATTACATTTACAGCAAAAAGTTTAAAGCGATGCAAGGCGCGTGGAGCGGTTATGTAGAGCAACACTTAATCCCGCGGCTTAATGGTTTTGAGTTGTTGATGGCTTCTTACGCCATGGCGCATTTAAAACTGGAAATGCTCTTGCGCGAAACTGGCTATAAAGAAGATAGCACCCAACGCTTAAATGTGTACCTCACCAACTCTTTAGAAGAACACCATAAAGACACGGGAACACTTTTCTCCAACTGGTTAAGTACCGAAGCCAACGAAGCCAACCATATTAAACGCGATACACCGGTAATGTGCGTGATTGGGAATCCGCCTTATGCGGTGAGTAGTACAAATAAAGGTGAATGGATTGATAACCTGATTGCTGATTACAAAAAGGAGTTGAACGAAAAAAGTTATAATTCTCTTTCTGATGATTACGTGAAATTCATTCGCTATGGACAACATTATATTGAAAAAAATGGTAGTGGTGTTTTGGCTTATATTTCAAATAATAGTTTCATTGATGGCATTGTATTTCGGCAAATGCGAAAGTATCTTTTAGAGGGATTTGATAAAATTTACATTTTGGACTTACATGGCAACTCTAAAAAGAAAGAAACCGCTCCCGATGGTAGTAAGGATGAAAATGTTTTTGATATACAGCAAGGTGTATCCATTAACATTTTAGTAAAAACCGGACAAAAAAAGAAAGACAAATTAGGTCGAGTTTTTCATTTCGATTGTTATGGAACACGAAATAAAAAATATCATTTTCTGACAGAAAATGATTTATCTCAAATACCTTTTGTTGAATTGCCAAATAAAGCCCCTAATTATTTTATGATTCAAAAGAATTATGGAGCGGAAGAAGATTATCAAAAGGGATTTAGTACAAATCAATTCTTTAACTCAGGTTCGACAGGAATTAAAACGGAACGAGATAATATAACAATTCAATTTAGTAAAGAGGAGCTATACGGTATTACTGAGGATTTAAAGAACTCCGACGTCGAAGATTTCAGAAAAAATTATAATGAAAAAAAGGATGGAAGAGATTGGAAATTAAAACTTGCGAAAGAAGATTTAAGTAATGATAAAACTCTTTTGAAATTGATATATAGACCTTTTGATTTTAGATTTACTTATTTTACTGGTAATTCAAAAGGTTTTCATGCATATCCTAGAACACCCATAACAAAAAACTTTCTCAAAAAAAGAAATTTTGGTTTAATACATTTAAGACAAAATTTTGAAAATGAAAAATTTGTTATTCTGGCTACAGATTTAATGTGCGAGAAAGGTTCTTTAGTTTGTGGTAATTATTTCATATCTCCCCTCTACCTTTACCCAGAAACCACCGATCAACAAAGCACCGAAACCCAGGCTGGACGCGTGCCAAATTTAGACAAAGAAATACTGTCGGAAATAGAAAAAAGCCTTGGTTTGGAGTTTTTATCCGAAGAACCAAAGTCCGGCGAAGTCTGTTTTGCGGAAAGTCGGGAGGTGCGCGATGATTTCAAAAGCTATTTTACGCCATTAAACCTGCTGGATTATATTTACGCGGTCTTGCATTCGCCTACTTACCGTGAAACCTATAAAGAATTTTTAAAAATAGATTTTCCACGTGTTCCTTATCCAAAAGACAAAGCAAAGTTTTGGAAGATGGTAGAATTAGGTGGCGAGCTTCGCCAACTTCATTTACTGGAAAGCGATAAAACCGAAGAGTATATCACAACATATCCTGTAGATGGCGATAACATTATTACTAGAAAAATCACGAAAACGAGTCCGGGTTTTGAGCCTGCTGTCAGTTCGAGCGGAGTCGAGAACCAGAGCAAGGTCGGAAAAAATCTCCCACCTTCTGGAGAATTAGAGGAGGGAATGGGAAAAGTTTGGATTAACGACACACAGTATTTTGATAAAGTACCCAAAATTGCCTGGGAATTTTATATTGGCGGTTACCAACCCGCCCAAAAATGGCTAAAAGATCGAAAAGGCCGCGAATTAAAGTTTGAGGACATTCTACATTACCAAAAAATAATCGTCGCCCTAACAGAAACCGATAGGTTGATGAAGAAGATTGATGGGATTGAAATTGTATAATATGCAAAAAGCCCCCGAAGCATATCTACAAAATTCTCACGCTACCGCGTGAGCCTTCAATATGCCAAAAGGCTTTATGCAAAAAAAATCATTTTTAATGACTTACCTTAAGTAAAAAAAATATAAGTGGATAAATTTTGATTGATTTGCAGGTAGATAGTGCCCAGCCAAACAAAAAGCTTCGGTACTGCACTTAAAAAAACTGAAAGATAAAATCCCGGACAAGCTCCCGGGTTTTTAGTTTTAATAGGAATATTTAGTAGTGTATAATTTTAAAACCTCTTGGAGTATATTGATTTGTTGCCAAACCATTCTCATAGCCCCGATTGCAATGAAAAGCCCGCAGTGAGCGCTAGCGAAATGAGGACTTGTAATGGAAAGCGGGAAACTGCTCTAACTAGAAGTAATGTCTTTTGTGCTCCTAATCATTATAATTTTTCTCTACAGACTTAAAAATGATACGATTTTTTGAATGGATATAAGATGCGTTGCTATTTTTTTATAAGAATTTACACAGCAATGAAACCGTTTTACAGCACTAGTTCTGCATATATAGGAAAATGATCTGAGCCTATACTAGATTGACGCTGAAGTGTTTTTAGCTTAAATTCTTCACTCACAAAAATATGATCTAAGGGCCACCTCATCCATAAATTTTGTGCGTTATAACTGTTGTAAAAACCTCTGCCCACCCGCAAATCGTATAGAAGATCTTTGGTGCCTGTTAAATCATCTAGGTAAGACCACACCACATCGTTTAAATCTCCAG
The DNA here is from genome assembly GCF_031845265.1 of Mesonia ostreae. Classification (NCBI taxonomy): domain Bacteria; kingdom Pseudomonadati; phylum Bacteroidota; class Flavobacteriia; order Flavobacteriales; family Flavobacteriaceae; genus Mesonia; species Mesonia ostreae. Next base: position 7,827 of record NZ_JAVRBG010000002.1, read on the forward strand.
CTACAATGGCGGGAAATTTATTGTCTTCAATGCGGTTGCCTAACTTTAGGAGTGCATTTTCCTGTTCACCAGCGTTATCTGGTAAATCTTCAAAATGCGTAGGCGGAACTGGATGAATGGAGTGAAAACTAATTTTTTTAGCGTTTGGTAATGTAATCAAGCTCTCAAAGGATGGGACTTGGTCGTGAGTTAAATAATCTATTTCTTTAACTTCTAGCGGAAACTTGCTGTACAAAATAAGTCCATAAGTGACTTCATTAATAGATTCTTGCGTATAAGGATATTCGTTTTGTAAAACTTTAAGTTGTTCTTTCCACCAGGTATCCACTTCCATCGCCAATATAATATCTGGATTTTTATGCGCTACCAAATCCAGCAAGGCTTGAGAGGTTCTATTTTTCATTTTTACATTGGTGAGTAAAATACTCAGTTTCTCTTCATTTTCGGCAATTTGTTTCACTGTGGGCACTTCAACAGGAACCAAGACGGTGTAATTGATAAGAAAAAAAACTTGAACTCCTATGCCAATAAACAAAGCTAAACTTAATAGATAGTCTTGCCATTTCCATTTTTTTATAATCACGGCTAATAACAAAAAACAAATAATAGCGGCGATAAAAAATTGAATCCGTGGAAAGTCGAGCATTTTTAGGTAACGTATTTCTGCATTTCTAAAGATAGAAAGTAGGGACAGTATGGCCAATAGTGCGCCTAGAATAAAGAGAATACTATAGATAACTTTTCTCATCTTACTCATCATTTTTCACTTTATAGAAATTATTTTCCTTTGGATAATCTTTTTCAGAATTTTCTCTTTTCCCATCCAGTTGGATTGGTGGATCTTTTGCAGAAATTTACGTTTATGACTTATACTTGTTGCTTAAAGATTTCAACTTTTATATACGTTGGAAGGTACTAAAAAAATGTTGTTTCTACGGAAGAATTACCGCAGGATAATCTCTAACTTTTTAAAGGAAATGAAAGACCTACTGCCACAGCGCCAGAGGTTTGCTCTACACTAGGTTGAAAATAATAGGTAAAGCCTAAATCTACATTATGCGTTCGTCCCAATGCTAAACCAAAAGAAAAAGGGACGTGAAAGAAAACGCCAGTTTTATCAATATCTGTAAATGCGGTGTAGGTAACGAACTTCCCAATGGAAGCGCCTATTCCAAGCTCTATGTACGGAGCCACATAAGGAATAGGGGCTAGGATTCTTGCTTTCCCTCCCAATAAAACCGCTGTTGTTTCGGCTTTTTCGTACGTAGGATTCTCGTCTATATCTTTCCCATTAGAGCTCGTATAAATAAAACCCAAGTAAGGCCTAAAATCTATCCAAGAGGCAGCTTTCATTACGTATTCAGCTTGCAGGAATACACCTTGATTGCTAATATCTCCTTCACTTTCGTGAGGAGAACTAAGTCCGTAGCCAATCATAGCATTAATCGATTTTTCTTTAATAAACTGAGCCTGAGATAAATTTGTTGAAAACAAGACAAGAAGTAGTACTATTTTTTTCATAGGGAAGTTGCGATTAAACTTAATCATATTGAATTTAGCGGGCGAAAGTAGTCAATAAAACCGAATTAAGGTTGCTGAGATTCAAGATTGAGTCGAAGAATTTTTATATGTTTTCTATTTTCTTAGCTTCTATTTTTAAGAGTTTATACTAACTATGATCAACCTCTTATAGTTTAAAGTTGAATTTCATGCAGGTAACATTCTATCGTTGATTCTTCAAGAAAATATCTTGAACCTTGATCAAACTTTCCACTTCTTTTATATCGCACAGAATTTTTGGAGGGATTAAACCATTTAGGTAAATGACTAGGCTTTGTCTACTGTAAGGTATCTACTTCCAATTTGTTTTGGACGATAAATGTATTCCACCAAGTTTTAGTGGGTTTCATTTTTAGCGACATCATATATTCCTTTGTCCAATGTGCCGATTGCCAATACTGCCCTTTTATGAGTTTTAAATCGGTTGGTGGATTTGAACCCGACCAGTATTTATAAACTTCATTTGCCTGCGTAGTGTTTACTTCAGAACAACTGCTAAAAAATAATAATAACAGCAATATCATTAAGAATTTCATGAGGAGGTAAATTATTTATGACGGCTTTTAATACGTCTTAAATTCAATTAAATAGCTGATTATTTATGAGTTATTGCAGCAAGAGTTTTGGCACTTTGCTAAATCATTTGTACTAAATTAATTTTAATCTTTTTCTGTTCAGTAAAGTAAGAGATAATTAATAGAGTGAAAAAGAAAAAAGGCAATCTCATAGTTCTCTTTTGCTAAAGTTCAATAATCAGATTGGTAATAAAAAGAGAGTAAAAGGTTCTTAAGTCTAAGATCCTGAAACCAGTTCAGGATGTCAGTCAGATTTTTGATTTTCAAATTATCTCATCATCACATTACCACATCATCAATTCACCTCAAAAACCCTTGTGCTTTTATCTGTTTTTGTATTTGTGCGATATCCTCTGGGATGTTTTCGGCGTTAAGCCAATTCAAGTCCAATCCGTGGTTGATAGCGGTTTGCATTAGTAATGGTTTCTCGCTAATCAAATCGGCTAATTCCTCTAAAGGCGCTTCAAATTCTAGGAGTAAATCTTCGTGCATTTTTTTAATGAGTACCAAGCACCTAAACGTTCTGGTTATAACATACAGACAGAACTTTCTAGCATGATTTCGATTCGTTTTTTGGAACAAGGAATCTGAAGATTTTAAAACCGTGTTCAGCATCAAAAGGTTGAGGGAGACTTCACCAAATTTATCTTTGGTCACGCGCACGTGTTCGGCAATATCCCCACTAAGAAAACCGGTAAGTACTTTTAAGTGTTGTAGTGATCTCGCATAAGACGTAATTTCCTTACCTCGTGTTAATACGTGCTCTTCCATAATAGCGCGGTGATCATCTACATTTTTATCGTCTAGAAGCTCAAAAAATAAACGATTCACCAAATTGTGGTCTTTCTTTAAAAGCCTAATTAAAAGTTTGTCTTTCTCTTTTTCGGAGAGTTGTAATACGGCTTCTTTAAATTCTAGACTAAATTTCATCTGTTTCTGGTTGTGCTTCTAAACTATACAATAATACGGAATATCACTTCCGTAAAGAAAGAATGCGATCAAAAGATAAAAGTATTAATATTTCTTTAATAAAATCTAGGGAAGTCAATTCATAACTTTGAGCAAATAAAAAAAAGGATTCGTTTTGGGATAAAAACATATAAGACCACCCAACCCAATTTAAGAAAGTGTAAGAAAATTGTTCAGAGAATTAAAAATAGGAGAGTTTTCTTCCATAAATCTAGAGAAATAGACACTTTTTAATAAATTTCGTTATTTTGCAGCCTGTCAAAATGATCTCGTTGGTTTTATGAGAAGATGTTTTGGCATAACAAATCAATCACATTTTTAAAAAACGATTTAATTATATGACTTCCAAAAATTTCCTATACGGATTTTTTCTTTCTATCCTTTACTTCACTCTTTCAGGACAAGAAGTAAATGCACAAACCTCTCAAACAGATTCCGTTCCTAAAGTTTTAAGAGTAGGAGTTGCCGGTAGCGAACCTTTTGTGTTTGCCAATGCAGATTCTGAAGGAATTGCCGTAGAAATTTGGAATGAGGTAGCAGGTAAAAAAGACTGGGATTTTAATTATGTTTCTTACCCTTCAGTAAATAAAGGGCTGCAAGCAATGAAGAAAGGAGACATAGATTTAATGGTTGGGCCTATTAGTATTACCTCACAACGCGCAAAACATTATATATTTTCACAACCTTACTACCAATCTAGTTTGGCTATCGCATCTAGAGTAGAAGATGCAGGATTGTGGGGAAGAATAAAACCCTTTTTTAGTATGCAGTTATTAATTGCAGTAGGCATATTTGTATTTATTTTATCTATTGTAGGAACTCTATTTTGGTTGGCAGAAAGAAGGCATTCTCCAGAACAGTTTCCTAAAGACCCAGTTAAGGGAATAGGAAACGGTATGTGGCTTGCTATCGTTACCATGAGTACTACAGGATACGGAGATATGGCGCCAGTGAGTCTTAGAGGTCGTATTATTGCTGGTATTTGGATGGTAGTTACTATTATTTTTGCGACTTCTATGGTTGCTGGGATTGCAAGTACTTTAACGCTTTCTGGTTTGGGATCTTCTACCGTAAGTAATATTGAAGAACTATCTGGAAAGAAAACGGCAACCGTTACAGGCTCTCCCGCCGTTGGTTTTATAAAAGAACATAAGTCTAAACCAGTGATGGTAGATAACCTTCAGGAAGCTATGAAATTATTGGATGAGAAAAAAGTGGATGCGGTAATTTACGACCGACCACAATTGCTTTATTTTCAAACAAATGGTTTAGAAGAAGAGATTTATATCGCTAAAGCGGAATACTATAAGCAAGGCTACGGTGTGGCGTTTCCCTTAGAAAGTAAATTGGTAAACGAAGTAAATTTAGGCTTATTAGAACTCGCTGAAAAGCAAGAAATAGTCGAAATTGTGGATGAATATTTAGGGAAAGACGAATAGTTGCTTTTTCTTATAAGCGTGGAAACGCGTTAATAAGGAGAAGTTGTCTAAAAAGTCTTGAAAACTGTCATTCTGAATTTATTTCAGAATCTCACCGTATTGATTCACGGACGAATATAAGAACCTGAATCAAGCCCGCCTGAATGAATTCACTTCGGGCAAGTTCAGGTTGACAGAAATTAACTTTTTAAACAGCCTTTTCTATTTTCGTAAAATGATGTTATTCAAGTCCTCTTCACTGGGGAGGATTTAGAAAGGGATGAATTTACTAGTGTGCTTCTAGCCAGTTTTCGCCCGTTCCTATTTCTACATCTAGCGGTACGCTTAACTCAAAAGCATGTTCCATTTCTTCTTTCACCATTTTTTGAAGCGCATCCAGTTCTTCTTTATGTACGTCAAAAATCAATTCATCATGCACTTGCAATAACATTTTACTGCGGTACGATTTTTCTTTTAGCTTACGCTGAATATTAATCATTGCCACTTTAATAATATCGGCAGCACTTCCTTGTATGGGAGCATTCACGGCATTACGTTCGGCAGCGCTGCGTACCACATTATTTTTGGCATTGATGTCTTTTAAGTATCTTCTTCTGCCCATCACGGTTTCTACATACCCATGTTCACGAGCAAAATTCACTTGCTCGTCCATAAAATCTCTTAGCTTAGGGTAGGTTTTGTAATAGGTTTCAATGAGTTCTTTAGACTCATTTCGGCTTAAATCGGTTTGATTGCTTAATCCAAAAGCAGAAACTCCATAGATAATTCCAAAATTAACCGTTTTTGCATTACTTCGTTGCTCTCTAGTGACTTCCTCTAAAGGAACATCAAAAACTTTTGCCGCCGTAGAAGCGTGAATATCTTCTCCGTCTTTAAAGGCTTTAATCATCGTTTCTTCTTTACTTAGAGCTGCAATGATTCTAAGTTCTATCTGCGAATAATCTGCTGCAAGTAAAATGTGGTCTTTATCTCTAGGAATAAAGGCTTTTCTAACTTCACGACCTCTTTCAGTACGAATAGGAATGTTTTGTAAGTTAGGATTATTAGAACTCAACCTTCCCGTAGCAGCTACCGTTTGCATATAATCGGTATGAATGCGACCTGTTTTCGCTTCAATCTGTTCGGGTAAAGCATCTACATAGGTGTTTTTCAATTTTACCAATCCGCGCCAAGCTAGCACATCTCTAATAATTTTATGTTCGTCTGCTAAATAAGAAAGCACCTCTTCTCCTGTAGAAAACTGACCTGTTTTGGTCTTTTTTGGTTTATCTACCAAGGCTAACTTTCCGAAGAGAATTTCGCCCAATTGTTTAGGTGAGCCAATATTAAATTCTTCTCCCGCTTCTTCATAAATTGTTTTTTCCAGACTAAGAATATCGGTTTCTAAAGCACCAGAAAGACTTTTTAAGAAATCACGATTTACATGTATCCCTTCCAACTCCATTTCTGCCAAAACTTTTAGCAGCGGAAGTTCAATTTCTTCATAAAGTTTCTTGGTTTGCGTTTCTTCCAGCTCTTTGTCAAATAATTGTTTTAATTGGTAGGTGATATCAGCATCTTCCACAGCGTATTCTTTCTGTTCTTCTAAAGCTACGCTACGCATCGTTTTTTGATTCTTACCCTTTTTTCCGATAAGTTCTGTAATGGGTTTTGGAGAATAGTTGAGGTAAGTCTCTGCCAACACATCCATATTATGACGCATATCTGGATTGATCACATAATGCGCTAACATCGTATCAAAAAGCGGCTCAGACACTTCTATATCATAATTTGCCAATACCTTAATATCGTATTTTAAGTTTTGCCCTATTTTCTGAATCTTGGGATTGTTAAAAAAGTCCTTTAGAAGTTCTAAAATGCTTTTTGCTTCATCTTGATCTTCGGGAAAAGCAAGGTAGTATCCTTTTCCTTTCTCCCAGCTAAAGGCAATTCCTACCAATTCGGCTTCAAAAGTGTCGAGGGAAGTGGTTTCGGTATCAAAACAAACCGAAGTTTGCTCCAGTAACTTTTTTAAGAAAAGCTGTGTTGCCATTCCGGGTTCTACCAATTGATAGAGGTGGGAAGTGTTTTCTAAATTTTGATATCCTGTAAAACTTTCAGCAGAAACGTCTTTTTTTGAAGTGTCGTTCCCAAATAATGAAAACTGACCTGCACCTGCGGTAGATTTGGCCTCTTTTTTCTTTTCGGCAGTCGCTGCGGGAGTTGTTAATCCGCCGCCAGATTCTCCACCTTCGTTAAACATTTTTATAAACTGATCTGTAAGTCTTCTAAATTCTAATTCTTTAAAAATCTCTACAACTTCCTCTACATTAGGTTTAGAAAGCTCGTACTCTTCTTCATTAAACTTTACATCACAATCTGTAAAAATGGTAGCTAATTTTCGTGAAAGACGGCCTAACTCTGCATTGGCGATTACTTTTTCTTTCATTTTTCCTTTCAGCTTATCGGTGTTGGCCAATAAACCTTCCATACTATCAAATTGCGTGATGAATTTTTTTGCGGTTTTGTCTCCCACTCCTGGTAAACCGGGAATATTATCTGAAGCATCTCCCATCATTCCCAAATAATCAATCACTTGTTCTGGACGTTCTACGCCAAAACGCTTTTGTATTTCTGGGATTCCCCAAATTTCAATGGCATTTCCCATACGTGCAGGACGATACATAAAAATATTTTCAGAAACCAATTGCCCAAAATCCTTATCTGGTGTCACCATAAAGACTTGGTAATTCTCCTTTTCGGCTTGTTTGGCTAGCGTTCCTATAATGTCATCGGCTTCTAAACCTTCTAACTCAATACAAGGAATGTGCATCGCTGTTAATATACTTTTTATATGCGGTATTGCGTCTCGAATAGCCTGCGGAGTTTCATCCCGATTGGCTTTATATTCTTCAAACATTTCGGTACGCGCTTGGCTTCCTCCTTTATCGAAACACACCGCCAAATGATCTGGTTTCTCTCTTTTAATCACATCAAAAAGGGAGTTGGTAAAGCCCATAATGGCAGAGGTATCTTCTCCTTTTGAATTGATTCTAGGATTTTTGATTAGCGCATAATATCCACGAAAAATTAGAGCGTAAGCGTCGAGTAAAAAAAGTCTTTTTTGATTGGCCATGAAACTGATATTGAAAATGGAATGTAAAGGTATCAAATCTACAAGATTTTATGTGAAAATTGTAGTTCTTGTGGCAGTTTTTATTCCGCGCAAGCGTAATTACAGCCACTTCTATTCACGTTAAATAATATAAAAATGAAGAGCTAAGGATCTCGTTTTGTGTAGTTTTGCACCGCTAAATATAAAAATATGCGTTGGGTAATCTTTGTGGTTTTATATGTGTTAATGACTTTCTACAGCCATCAGGCGGTAAAAGTTGCTTTTAAGTCGGTTTGGTTTCAATATTTTCTCATTGCGATGTCCTTTTTGGTGTTAGGTAATTTTGTATACCATTGGGTGCAGCCTAGTGTAGGGAAAGTGCTAAGCCCTTCTAAAAGTTATGCGCTTGGCTTTGTATTGGCTTTTGTCTCTGCGGAATTGATTCTGGTCGTTTTTATGTTGGGAGAAGACATTATCCGACTATTTTCTGCGACCTACCATCGGTTTTTTACGCCAGATTCGTCGTTCCATCTTCCTTCGCGACGAGCTTTTATAGGAAAACTAGCTATAGGAATTGCTGCGATTCCTTTTGCGGGTTTAATCTACGGAATGTTTAAAGGAAAGTATGATTTTAGAGTGCTGAGTTATACCTTGGAGTTTGATGATTTGCCCGAGGCTTTTGATGGGTATAGAATTACGCAAATTAGCGATATCCACAGCGGAAGTTTTGACAATCATAAGAAGATAGCATATGCAGTAGATCTTATTAACGAGCAAAAAAGTGATACGATTTTATTTACTGGAGATCTGGTAAATAATCTAGCTGCCGAAATGGACAATTGGAGTGATCTTTTCTCCACATTAAAAGCAAAAGACGGCGTGTATTCCATTTTGGGAAACCACGATTATGGAGATTATATGACGTGGCCAAGTGCAAAAGAAAAGGTAGATAACTTAGATAGATTAAAAGAAATTCAGGCTCAAATGGGCTGGAAGTTGCTACTTAACGAGCATACTTCTATCACGAGAGGAGAAGATAAAATTAATATTGTTGGCGTAGAAAACTGGGGAAAAGGTGGTTTTGTAAAACATGGCGATGTTGATAAAGCGGCAGAAGGTTTAAGGAAAGAGGATTTTAAAATTTTATTAAGCCACGATCCTTCCTATTGGCAAGAGAAGATAAAATCTGACGAGAAACATTATCAACTCACCTTAAGCGGACATACGCACGGAATGCAATTTGGTATTGAAATCCCTGGATGGATAAAATGGAGTCCTATTCAATATCGTTATGAGAATTGGGCAGGAATTTATAAGGAATTTGGTCGCTACATTAATGTAAATAGAGGTTTTGGTTATTTAGGTTATCCAGGAAGAGTGGGGATTTGGCCAGAAATTACCGTGATTAAACTTATAAAAAGGAAAGAAATATGATTTTAATCTATATTATTCGCTCTTAAACCTTAATTGTGTGTATCTTTGCCGATAATTATTTAAAATCACTACGATGAAATATATATTATCGACACTTTTAATTTTTAGTTCTTGCTATTTTGGGTTTTCGCAAGTAGGAATAAACACAATAGATCCAGACACAAGTGCAGCATTGGATATTGTTGCAAAAGACAGCGGAATATTAATCCCCAGAATGACTTCTATAGAGAGAGAAGCAATTGCAGAGCCAGCAAAATCTCTTATGGTTTTTGATACCGATGAGAATGCGTATTATTACAATGCAGGAGATGCTACAACGGCAAACTGGACTCCGTTTCTTTCTAAAGATGCCCAAAGAGATAACTATGTTATAGTTAAGAGCGTAGAAGATTTTCCTAATGGAGGTCAAGATGGTGCGACTATAACCTTAGACGAAAATACACTCTATGAAGTAAACGGTACTGTTACTACTAATCAATCTATCGATGTAAATGGAGCTTATTTAATAGGTAAAGATACAAATGAAGATATTTTAAACTATACAGGTTCTAGCTCATTATTTATAGGTTCTGCCACTGCCAGTTTTAGAAATATAACATTTAATAATTCAGGAACAGGAAATTTGTTCAATCTTGCAGCTTCACCTACAAATAGTTTAATTGCTCAAAGTGTAGTGGTTAATGGTTTTAGTTCTGTAGGTACTGTATCAAGTTACGGATTAGTTTTCTTCAATGTAGTACAATACATAGGTAATTCGGATGGTATTACTTATACAGACATTGGCAACTTGCTCTTGAATAACATGGGCTGGCAGGCGAGCAATACAGGTACTTATGAAACTTTCACAGGAAGCTTTGGATTTATTCAAAAAGCAAGTGGTTTTACTACCGTTTCAGCTGGTGCAGTGGGATTAGATGTAAGTGCAAATCCATCAGTTGGTACTGGTACATTATTTGGGACTGTTTTTGCTGGCGGAGGAACTTACGTGGCGCCGTATACTGCTGGAGCAGAAATTTATGAAGGTTTTAATTTCAGTAATAATTGGACGGTTAACTCTCCAGGAATAAAAAGTGAGAGCGATAATCTCGCCACAGGAACAATTTATATTCAAAGAAACTCTACAAATAATAATCCTACATTTAGTATTGCTACTAGAGCTCCAATTGAAGGAATCACGGATGCCAGTAACTTATTTAGAATGTCGAGTACTGCGAATGGATTGAATGATAACGTGCTTCAATATAATGGAAATAAAACCAGAACTTTTACGGTAACAGGTAGTCTTTCGTATCAAGCTACACAAACAACTACAAATCTTAATAGTACAATACATGCATTTTACTTAAGGAGATATGATAGTAATGGAGCTACGATAGATATACCTTTAGGAACAGAGGTCTATGAAGAAGTAAACAATAATAGTGTACGTGCTGTACCAATTGCAGGAACTATTGTCTTAGATCCAGGTGATTATGTTAGAGTTTTTGGACAAGTGATTTCTGGAAATAGAAGTACGATTAGAGCATATTCATTAAGTTTATCCTTAGACTAAAGTTCAAGTCTTAACAATTTCCTAATTGTTTGGTAGGTAGCAAGTGCTTTTCTATTTTTATTTTCTAAAAAGTACTTATATGTCAAAATTCGGAGAATTAATAGATTTAGAAAAGCCTGTTTTACTAGATTTCTATACCGAATGGAGTGAAAAAGACACTTCTACCCACCAAATTCTTAAAGATGTTGCTTCGGCTTTAGGCGATAAAGCTAAAGTGATTAAAATAGATGTCGATAAGAATAGAGCACTTGCAGGTTCCTTACGTGTAGAAAATCTGCCGTGCTTTATTTTGTATAAAAAAGGTGAAATGTTGTGGCGCCAAAGCGGCCAACAAGATGCCGAAAGTTTAATCGCTATCGTAAATAAGCATATTTAAAGCGCATCAAATCTATATCCTAACTTGCTGTAGTGTGCCAAAACTTTTGGTAACACATACCGCAAGTTTTTTTTTGCTTTTAAGCTGTCGTGAAAAACCAAAATGCTTCCGTTTTTAGTGTAATTTTGTACTCTTTTCCAGCAATTTTCTTTGGAGAGTTGAGCGTCGTAGTCTTTGCTCAACACGTCCCACATCACCATTTCATATTCTTTTAAAATCATTTTGGCTTGCGAAGAAGTTGCTTTTCCGTAGGGTGGTCTAAATAAGGCTTTCGCGGAAGTAGAAACATATGTATTGATAATTTCTTGCGTACTATGAATCTGATCTAAGTATTCTTCCGAAGAAGTTTTCCAACCGTTTACATGTTGAAGTGTATGATTTCCTACCCGATGTTCTTTATCTAATATAGACTGAAAAACAGCTGGATGCTTTTGAATATTTTCTCCAATACAAAAGAAGGTAGCTTTCGCCTTAAACTTATCCAGAAGTTCTATGACCCACGGAGTCACTTCAGGAATAGGACCATCGTCAAAAGTGAGGTAAAGCACTTTCTCTTTTCTGGAGGCGTGCCATATTCTATGCGGGTAAAATAGCTTTCCGAGAAAAGGAATAAGGTCCGCCATATTATAATGGCGGAGTGCTTAAGATGCTATCCTGTTGCAAAATTTCCTCCTGCTTAAGTTCATTTTTTAAGTTAGGCATATTTTGCATTGGCATTTCTTCCTCTACATCATAGTTTTCGTCGTCTCTATAAAAGTGCTTAAACTTTTTGAGGTAGCTGTTAAACTCATCTGCCTTTTCTCTTACCAATTCATCATCTTGATTAAGAACTAACAAGTCGATTAAACTTCTATAACGCTCAATATCGGTAATGATTTCATCGCCAATATTGTATTGTCTTTCTAGAGACAATGTGCTATAATAGGTGACGGTTTCTTGGTATTTAGTAGCCACTTGGTCCCAAATTTCACGTGCTTTTTCTTTCTCACCAATTTCATAATAACCATCGATAAACGGTTCTAAAAGCGGATAATAGCCAAATTTGTCTACAGGCATTTTTTCCATTCCTAAATCTAGAATTTCTTTAGCTCTCACAGAATCCTTTTCTTTGAGAAGATTTTCTACCAAACGCGCTAGGTTGCTTCTATAGGTGATAGAATTTTTTCTAGTTTCTACATCATGATAAATATCATCGCTTCCGCTATTGCCCCATTCCCAGTTCTTTACGATACTATACATCTTATCGGTATCTATTCTTCCCATAGTGTAAGGATCTCTAGGATTGATAGGCGTTTTAATAGGAACTAATTTATAGCAAACTCCATCTAGCTGAAGGTAATCTTTCATCCATAAATAATCATCATTTCCAAAGCTTCCACCGGTAAAGTAAATGGGTCTATTCCAATCTGTATTCGCCAAGACATCTAGCATTAAGATGCGGTTTTTGTACATCGCATTTCCTTCTAATTTAATATCTATATAAGGAACGATTTTATCTTTCTCTTCTGCTTTAACAATGCCACTATTTATCGCGTTGGTAGCATTTACCGGAACTCTAATATTCTTGGTAGGGAATGTGCTTACGGTTTGTCCGTTGGGCAATTCTGCTTGCGTACTGGCGTGATCACTTTGAATGTATTTTAACCAACTCGTAAGTAAAAGAGTGTCTTTAACGCGCGGATCTTCCATAAATCGTACATAATCATTTTTTCCATAGAGATAATCTTTATGCTCAAAAATGGTTTTCACCGCTTTGCTTTCATAAGCCGCTTTTCGCATTTGATCGATATACCAATCTGTAGCAAAGAGACTGGTATTAATTACGCGTACATCGGTGCGGTAGCCTTCAATTTCTTGCGCATACCACAGCGCAAAGGTGTCATTATCTCCAATGGTAAATAAGATTCCGTTTTCATCTACGGAATCGAGATACATTTTCGCCATAGATCTAGCCGTATATCTTCCAGACCTATCGTGATCATCGTAGTTTTGTGACAGTAAAATTCCGGGAACGGCAATTAAACATAAAAGAGTAACTGCGGGAGCTATAATCTTGAGATTAGAAAAGCTTTTAATTTTATTATAGATCGCATACACTCCAAATCCTATCCAAATGGAGAAGACATAAAAGGAGCCGACTAAAGCATAATCTCTTTCTCGAGGCTCAAAAGGTCTTTCGTTGAGGTAAATTTTTAGAGCAATACCCGTAAAGAGGAAAAATACCAATAACACCCAAAAGGTTTTGACATCTCTTTTGGACTGAAACAGCAAGCCAATAAGCCCCAAAATAAGCGGTAAGAAGAAATAGGTATTTCTTCCTTTATTGTTTTTTACATCGCTGGGGAGATTGTCTTGAGAACCTAATCTCATCTCGTCAATAAAATCGATTCCGCTAAGCCAATTTCCGTGAAGGTCATCGTATTTTCCTTGAATATCGTCTTGTCTTCCTACGAAATTCCACATAAAATACCTCCAATACATATATCCCATTTGAAACTGAAATAAATACTGAAAGTTAGAAGCGGTAGACGGCTTTTCTATTTTAAGATAGGCGCCAAACTGTTGTAAAAAACTAATGTAATCTTCGTTGGTGAGCTTTCCTAGCGCATATTCTTTCTTAAACTGATTTACCGTAGAAACCAATTGATCTTCTTGTTGATATTCTGGCAGAATAGAAAAATCTATGGGTCCCGTAAATTGCATATAGTTCGCCATATGGTCTGTACTCCACATTCTAGGTAAGAAAGTTTTATGTTCTGCGCTAGAATTTTGCTTGGCATTTTTCCAATTGTTGACAATAATGTATTTTCCGGTGGCTTCATCTTCCTCATATTTAGGCTTGTCGTCTAAATAGGGTTGATCTGCATCTAATCCGCCAAAAAGATCTGTAAACTGCGGTCCGTAAAATAATTTTGTTTCTGGGTATTGTTCTCGGTTATAATAAGCCAAAAGTTCTCTGGCATTATCTGGACTATTTTCATTGATTACCGTTTCTGCATTGGCACGTATAGGTAACATCACCCAGGAAGAGAATCCTATAAAAATAAATAAGGTGGAAAGAATTAAGGTATTGGCGTGAATGTAGTTTTTCTTCCGTGTAAACGTAAGTCCGTAATAAAATGCAGCGATTAAGACTAAGGCTGCGATAATAGTACCGGAGTTAAAGGGTAAGTTAAGGCTGTTGACAAAAAATACTTCCGCTTCAGCGAAAAAAGTCAGCGAATAAGGAAGTAGCAATTTAAAGATAAACATAAGAATAGCAACCACTACGACATTGGCAATAATAAAATTCTTTACGGTTACTTTCTCTACATTTTTAAAAAAGTATAAAAACCCGATTGCCGGAATGGTAAGCAGCGCCATAAAGTGCACTCCAAAAGACAAGCCAATAATAAAGGCGATTAAGATAAGCCAGCGGTTTCCACGCGGTTTAAACATATCTCTGTCCCAAAGCAAGCCAACATAAAACAAGATGGCCATTAAGAAACTTGCCATAGCATACACTTCAGCTTCCACGGCACTAAACCAAAAACTATCTGTAAATGTGAATGCTAGAGACCCTACTAGCGCGCTTCCTAAAACAGCTAATTTTTTGGAAGTGGAAAGTATTTCTTCGTGTCCTGCTATTTTTCTTACCAATAAACTGATAGACCAAAACATAAATAAGATGGTAAAAGCACTAGAAAATACGGATACCATATTTACCATGAGCGCCACTTGATCTGGCTCTGAAGCGAAGGTAGAGAAAAATGCACCTGTCATTTGAAATAATGGAGCTCCTGGAGGGTGGCCTACTTGCAATTTGGCAGAGGTTGAAATATATTCTCCTGCATCCCAAAAGCTTGCTGTAGGCTCTACAGTTAAGGTGTAAGTGATCAATGCGATGGCAAAAACTACCCATCCCGTTATTTTATTCCACTTACTAAAGTTAAAGTCTCTCATAGGTATTGATGATGTTATCTAGCAATTTGGCGAATTTAAGAATAAATGCCGAATGATTATAGAACGAGAAAGAGATAAAAATATTTTTTTAATCGTGATCGATTAAGATATTAGACCGCTCTGCTTTTAGAAAATAGAAGTTAGATTTAATTTTAACTCACTAGTAAATAAAACCTTAATTTGTAAATGATATTTTATTTTGGAATTATGAGCCGAATGTGAAAAGTAAGGCTGCGCGTCTCACTTTCATCACCTAGATAGTTGCTGTATTGAAGGTTTTAATTGAAAGCAAATATTTTTTAAAAATAATTTTTTAATTTTTGTTTGGAATAATGAAACTTTCTTTTAAATTTGCACTCGCATTACTGCAATGGCCCATGGTGTAACTGGCAACACGTCTGTTTTTGGTACAGAAGAGTCTAGGTTCGAGCCCTAGTGGGCCAACAGAAATCCTCAATTCTTAATAGAGTTGGGGATTTTTTCATTTTATAAAGAAATTGGCGAGAAGTTTATGCTGAGCGCAGCCAAATGATTTCTGTCATTTCGACGAAAGGAGAAATCTCATGCTTTCTTAACGAAAAGATGTTTCGTTTCGCAGCGCTTCACTCTGTATGACGGTAAGCGAATGTCATCCTGAAAAAATTTGACGATAAGGCTTGTCCGAACATGTATGGGTGGGAGGGTTTTATTCAGGATCTCTTGGTTGTGATAGAATGCAAAAGACACTTGGAACCATGACGTTTAGACTTAGGACTAGTAAAGCTTAATAGGCTAATAAAAAATATCAGTACTACAAAAAATTGGGAATGTTGCTCTTAGGTGGGTTTTGTTTGGGGGAAATTTATTGTAGTTAGATATTTTTCAACTCTTCATCAATTTCAACTGTAGTTTGACGTTCAACTTCAATTTTTACAATTCTAATACAACAGGTTCATTGGGCGTAGTAAATTTATCGTCAAAAGAAGTGGCGTTGATGTAGGTAGTTTTTCCTAGTTTTATATTTCCGTAGTTGTCGTGGGCGTGACCAAATATGTGATATTTGGGTTGTATCTCTTGTACTTCCTTTTTTAAATAAGGACAACCTACGCGATGATTCTTGGTGTGATCTAAAATGTCGTATGGTGGATTATGGGTGATAATCACATTCGCTTGACGCGGAATTTGTTTCCAATGCTGCTCAATTTCACTTGGTTCTAATCCAAAAGCCCAAGGTTTACCCAAAGAAGTATTTGGAGAGCCCCAAAAATGGTATCCTTCAATTATAACAGAAGTATTGATTAAAAGATGAACGTCTTTTAAATAAGTTGTAAGTTTTTCAAGGTTTTCTTTGTGAAGAAAAAAATCGTGATTTCCTGGAACTAATATTTTGTGGTGATGATTGTGACTGGTAAACCAAGTAAGGAAAGCTTTAGTTTCTCTTAATGTTCCAGTTTCAGAGAAATCTCCTGCATGAATAAGTACATTCCCAAACGGGATATGCAAACGTTTCTCGCGAGTGTGGGTATCAGCGATGCAAACTAGTTTCATGCCGTAATGATAAACAAATTATGTGGTATTAAAGAAATTTATTTTTCCAATTCCTCATCCGTAGGTAGAGCTATATTTGTAGCCTGAATGATTAAAATACAAACAATAAGTGTAGTTAGCAGAAAAAAGATAAATTTTATTAATAAACTATCGGTATGTAAAAAGCTGTAAATACCTAACGCAATCTCTGCAATAAGAAAGAGGGCTAAGAAAATAAGCTTTAGAATCATTTAAGTATTTAAATTGGTTATGCCACAAATATAGATTTAAAGTATCTCGCTAAGCTTTAAAAAAAATACAATTAGTTTAATTTTAACGATATATTTAAAATTCATATCTGTACGTTGTTAAATCTTTAAAAAGGATGAAGTTATCTATGTTTTAAATACTTATTTTTAACAACAAAAAATACTTTAGCTTGAAAACATTTTTAAAAGTACTCTCTATAATGGCAGTCCTGCTGATTGGCGGATATATTTTCACCTACTTTTTTGTAAAAGATAAAATAGAATCTTTTTTGGAAGAGCCAGTGCTTTACGGAGTAGCTACCTATGAAGATTTGGATCTGAGTTTATTCCGCGGAAGCGTAAATCTAACAAAGCTAACTTGGAAGAGCAATAAGAATGAATCCCGCTTTGAAGTTGCCTACTTGTCTGTTAAAGATGTTTCTTATAAAGCTTTACTATTTGATGATCACATTCAAATTCATAGCATTTCACTAAGCGAGCCTCATGTATTTCTTCATAAAGTAACAGATTCTACGCAGTATTCTTCGGAAAAAAACGGCAAAAATTTTGATAAAAAGATTATTCTGAAGCATTTACGGCTAGAAAAGGGGTCTTTTGTTTTTAAGAAGGACAGCATAGAAAAAGTAAAACTGAAGTCTTTTGAGTTGGACATTGAGGATATGTTATCTAGTAAAGATAAAAGAACGGAACAAATTCCTTTTACTTATGGCGATTATACGCTAAAATCGCGAGAGGTCTTTTTTGATATGAATGATTTGCAAGAGTTACGAGTGAAAGAATTGCATCTTTTTAAGGACAAGATTTCTCTTACCGACTTGTATATGAGTCCGAAATACTCTAAAAAGGATTACATAAAGCATATTTCATATGAGAAAGATTGGATGGATTTAAAAATAGAGGAGTTGACAGTGAATAAATATGAACTAGATCTAGAGGAGAAAAATAAGTTTTATAGTCCGCTTATAGAGATTAAAAATATGAATTTTGACGTCTTTAGAGATAAGACGGTAAAAGATGATATCACAAAAAAGGAAATGTATAGCGAGATGCTGCGGAATTTAGATTTTGGAGTCAAGATAGATTCTATGCGTATACGTTCTAGTAGGCTTACCTATGAGGAACAGATTAAAAAACCAGGTTCGGCTGCAGCTATTTTTTTTGATGAGCTCAATGCTGAAATTAGCGACGTATCGAATTTGGACCTAAAAAGAGAAGATTTTCCTACGACTAAAGTGAAAATTAAAACTCAATTTATGGGGAAGTCTAGCTTAAATTTTAATTGGAATTTTAAAATAAATGATACTTTAGATAGATTTAGGGTAAATGGCTCTGCGTATAGGATTCCAGATACATCCATTAATTCCTTTTTTACACCAGCATTTAATGTAGAGGCAGAAGGCGGAATAGAGCAGATTTATTATAATTTTAGCGGAGATAAAAATGTAGCTTCGGGAGATCTAAAATTAAATTATGAAAAGCTTAAATTTCATATTCTCAAAAAAGACCGACAGCGAAAAAATAAGATTCTTAGTTTTATTGCAAATATGATGGTAAAAAACTCTTCAGAAAGGGGAGGAGTTTCTCAAAACGTAGGACAAGTAAAAAGAGACAAGACCAAATCTTTTTGGAATTATTTTTGGTCTTGTCTTCAATCTGGTTTAAAAAAGATATTTATTTAATTCTAAAAGTAACCACTGGGGTTTTGGCGTGGTTTACTAGATCTTCGCTAATGCTTCCGTTAAGGAAATGTGCAAGTCCTTTTCTTCCGTGGGTACTTATACCTATTAAATTCGCTTTTTTCTTAGCGGCATATTTTAAGATTCCTTTTTCTATAGATTCTGCACCATAGACTTCAAAAGTAAGGTTGCTGGTATCTAAATCTTCCAAAAATTTTGTAGATTTATCTATAAGGTAATCGTCGGTTTTAAATTTGCTAGACGTATTGATGTACACCACGTGCATCTTGGCATTTAGCATTTGAGAAAACTTTACTGCCTCGGTAAAAGATTCTTTATTTTTCTTCATTAAATCTGTAGCGTACACCATATTCTCTACTTCAGAAATAATCAATTCATTTTTAACCACCAATACTGGAATATCTGAATTTCGTACTACTTTTTCGGTATTAGAGCCTATAAAAATTTCCTTCATTCCAGTGGCTCCGTGAGAGCCCATAACTACTAAATCTACATCATTTTGTTTTGTAAATTCCATAATCCCATCAAAAGCTTGGTGAAATTGCACAGTTTCGTAAACTCGTATTCCTTCCAAATAGTCTCTAGATAAAACTTCCTCGAAACGATTGCGAGCTAATTTCATAAAATATAAGGCTTCTGGAATTTGATTTCCAGAGGTCATCGCAGGGTCGGTATTTTGCATAGGCAATTCTAGCATATGAAGAAGATAGATCTCACTATCGTATTTTCTGGCAAATTGCGCTGCCACTTTTAAGGCATTTTCTGCTTGTTCAGAGAAATCTGTAGGTACAAGAATTTTTTTCATTTTGGGTGGTTTGTTTTGGTTAATTAGTACGAAAATTAAAGTTACAAATAATTTCATTGGACATCTAATTAAATATGTAAGAAAATATTACTATATTTGCATCGGAAAGAAGAAATAATTGATAGAGGGGACCTTAAGTCCCCTCTTTTTATAAAAATTTTAATGCGACAAGAACTGGTTAAGGATTTGTTAGATAAGGCTTTAGAGGAAAAAGAAGGCTTGTTTTTAATAGATTTTGAAGTGAAGGGAGATAATCAAATTTTAGTAGTGATTGATGGAGATCAAGGTGTTTCTGTGAATGATTGCATTGATGTTAGCCGAGCAATTGAGCATAATTTAGACCGAGAAGAGGAAGATTTTTCTTTAGAAGTGACTTCTGCGGGGGTAACTGCACCCTTATTACTTCCCAGGCAATACAAGAAAAATATAGGTAGAAAATTGGCGGTGAAGACGAAAAATGAAGCTATAGAGGCCAATTTAAAAGACGCTAACGAAAAAGAAATTACACTGCATTGGAAGGCTAGAGAGCCCAAGACGGTAGGAAAAGGAAAGGTAACGGTGAAAAAAGAAGCCGTCATAGCCTATTCCGATATTTTAGAAGCAAAAGTGATGATAACATTTTAACAGAAATTAGATATGGAGAATATCGATTTAATTAACTCTTTTTCAGAGTTTAAAGATGATAAATTAATAGATCGTGTGACTTTAATGGCGATCTTAGAAGATGTGTTTAGAAATGCTCTGAAGAAAAAATTTGGAGAAGACGACAATTTTGATATCATTATTAACCCAGATAAAGGAGATTTAGAAATATGGAGAAATAGAGTGGTGGTTGCCGATGGTGAGGTGGAGATAGATAACCAAGAAATTTCCCTTTCAGCAGCTAGAAAAATCGAACCCGATTTTGAAGTAGGTGAAGACGTTTCTGAAGAAGTAAAATTGATAGATTTAGGACGAAGAGCTATTTTGGCATTAAGGCAAAATCTAATTTCTAAAATTCACGAACACGATAATACCAATATTTATAAGCAGTTTAAAGACTTAGAAGGAGAAATTTATACCGCAGAAGTTCACCATATTCGACATAGAACTGTAATTTTGCTAGATGATGAAGGAAATGAGCTAGTGATGCCTAAGGATAGACAGATTCCTTCAGATTTTTTCCGTAAAGGAGAAAATGTAAGAGGAGTAATTGAAAGTGTAGAATTAAAAGGGAATAAACCCACGATTATTTTGTCGAGAACTGCACCGGTTTTCTTGGAAAAATTATTTGAGCAAGAAATCCCAGAAGTTTTCGACGGATTGATTACCGTAAAGAAAGTGGTAAGGGTTCCTGGCGAGAAAGCTAAAGTAGCAGTAGATTCTTACGATGATAGAATTGATCCTGTTGGAGCTTGTGTAGGGATGAAAGGTTCTCGTATTCACGGAATTGTGCGTGAGTTAGGAAATGAAAATATAGATGTAATTAATTACACAACCAATACGCAGTTGTTAATTACGCGGTCTTTAAGTCCGGCGAAAGTTACATCTATAAAAATAGACGAAGAAAAGAAAACAGCGCAAGTGATGCTTAGACCAGAAGAGGTTTCTAAAGCTATTGGGCGTGGCGGTCATAACATTAGATTGGCGGGACAGTTAACAGGTTATGAGATTGATGTGTACAGAGAAGGAGGAGAAGAAGATGTAGAATTGTCTGAGTTTTCTGATGAGATCGAAGATTGGGTAATTGTAGAGTTATCTAGAGTAGGATTAGAGACTGCGAAAAGTGTTTTGGAAAAAGACATAGAAGATTTGGTTAAAATTACAGACCTTGAAGAGGAAACCATTCAAAATGTGATGCGGGTCTTAAAAGAAGAATTTGAAGATTAGAGGTTTTTATGAAATTTTTAATCATATAATAAGAATAAAGAGGTTAATTTAGAGGCAATTTATGGCTGAAGCAAGAACAATGCGATTAAACAAAGTATTACGTGAATTCAATATTTCATTAGACCGTGCTGTAGAATTTTTAGATTCTAAGGGGTATGATGTTGAGGCGCGTCCTACTGCAAAAATCTCCGAGGAAGTTTACCAGGTGCTTTTTGAGAAGTTTCAAACCGATAAGAGTAAGAAAGTAGCGTCAAAAGAAGTGAGTGAAGAGCGAAAGAAAGAAAAGGAAGATCTTCGGTTGGCTAGAGAGAAAGAGCAAGAAGAGAAATTGCGTAAGCTAGAGGAGCGCAGACAGAAGGAGAAAGAAAAAGAAGAAGAGGAGGCTCGTATAGTGAAAGCTAAAGCTAGTTTAAGCGGCCCTAAGCAAGTGGGTAAAATAGATTTAGAAAAAGATAAATCTAAGAATAAGCCTAGTCCTAAGCCTAAGAAGCAGGAGAAGCCTAAAGAAACTAAGAAGGAAGAGCCGTCTAAAAAAGATGAAACTTCTGGATTAAAGAAACCAGCCGGTGCCGCTCCAGAGAAAAAGGAAGAGGAAAAAGCGCCAGAAGAAGAGCGTCTAGAAACGCAATACAAAAAGCTTAATGGCCCTAACTTCACAGGAGAAAAAATTGATTTAAGTCAGTTTAAGAAAAAGCCTGCGAAGAAAAAAGAAGATGCTAAAGACAGCACTGCAGCCAAAAAGAAGAAACGTAGAAGAATAAGTAAAAGTACTACTGGTGGCGGAACTGCTTCTGGAGGTAACAGAAGAACTGGTGGAGGGTCTTTTAAAAGAGGAGGCGCCAATAAAACGCGTAAACCTGCAGTTACTAAGGAAGAGCCAACAGAAGAAGAAGTACAAAAGCAAATTAGAGAAACGCTAGAAAAGCTTCAGGGGAAATCCTCTAAAGGTAAAGGAGCAAAATATAGAAGAGATAAAAGAGATCAACACCGTCAAAAAACGGAAGACGATCAAGCACAACAAGATCAGGAAAGCAAAACACTTAAAGTAACAGAATTTGTTACGGTAAGTGAGGTGGCTACGATGATGGATGTTGGTGTGACCAAGGTTATTTCAGCTTGTATGTCATTGGGAATGATGGTAACGATGAACCAGCGTCTAGATGCCGAGACTCTTTCTATTGTTGCTGAAGAATTTGGTTTTGAGGTTGATTTTGTAACTGCCGATATTGAAGAGTCAATGGAAGTAGTTGTAGATAATGAAGAAGATTTAATTGAAAGAGCGCCTATTGTTACCGTAATGGGACACGTAGATCACGGTAAAACTTCTTTGCTAGATTACATCCGTAAAGAAAATGTAATTGCAGGAGAAAGTGGAGGAATCACACAGCATATTGGAGCCTACGGCGTAGAGTT
This sequence comes from Mesonia ostreae, assembly GCF_031845265.1. Lineage (NCBI taxonomy): Bacteria > Pseudomonadati > Bacteroidota > Flavobacteriia > Flavobacteriales > Flavobacteriaceae > Mesonia > Mesonia ostreae. Next base: position 30,327 of record NZ_JAVRBG010000002.1, read on the forward strand.
AGAAAATGGTAATAAACTATCATTTTTAGATACTCCAGGACACGAAGCCTTTACGGCGATGCGTGCACGTGGAGCGCAAGTTACAGATATCGCAATTATTGTAATTGCAGCAGATGATGATGTGATGCCGCAAACAAAAGAAGCAATTTCTCACGCACAAGCGGCAGGAGTTCCTATAGTTTTTGCGATTAACAAAACAGATCTTCCTACAGCAAATACAGAGAAAATTAAAGAGAAGTTAGCGGCCTTAAATCTTTTGGTAGAAGATTGGGGAGGTAAAGTACAATCTCAAGATATTTCTGCTAAGACAGGAGCTGGTGTTAAAGAATTATTAGAAAAAGTATTATTAGAAGCCGAAATCTTAGAGCTTAAAGCGAACCCTTCTAGAAAAGCTTCTGGTACGGTAGTAGAAGCATACTTAGATAAAGGTAGAGGATATATGTCTACTATTTTAGTTCAAAACGGAACTTTAAAAATTGGAGACTACGTACTCGCAGGAACCACTAGTGGTAAGATCAAAGCGATGCACGATGAGCGTGGGAACACTATTAAAGAAGCAGGTCCCGCAACTCCAGTTTCAATATTAGGATTGGATGGAGCGCCACAAGCAGGAGATAAATTCTCTGTAATGGAAGATGAGCGTGAAGCTAAAGATATTGCATCCAAACGAACACAGTTGCAAAGAGAGCAAAGTGTAAGAACGCAACGTCACATTACCTTAGATGAAATTGGACGTAGAATTGCGTTGGGAGACTTTAAAGAATTAAATATTATCCTTAAAGGAGATGTAGATGGTTCTGTAGAAGCATTGACAGATAGTTTCCAAAAACTTTCTACGGAAGAAATTCAGGTAAATATCATTCATAAAGCAGTAGGTGCAATTACGGAAAGCGATGTATTATTAGCTTCAGCATCTGAAGCGATTATTATCGGATTTAACGTAAGACCTGCAGGTAATGCGCGTCAGGTAGCAGATAAGGAAGAAATCGATATCAGAACTTACTCAATTATCTACGATGCCATCAACGATCTTAAAGATGCGATGGAAGGGATGCTTTCTCCAGAAATGAAGGAAGAGATTACGGGTAACGCAGAAATAAGAGAGACCTTCAAGATTTCTAAAGTGGGTACGATTGCGGGATGTATGGTAACCGATGGTAAGATCTATAGAAATAGTAATATAAGATTAATTCGTGACGGAGTGGTAATCTATACTGGAGTACTTTCTTCCTTGAAACGTTTTAAAGACGATGCGAAAGAAGTTTCTAAAGGATACGATTGTGGACTTCAAGTGAAGAATTACAACGATATAAAGGAAGGCGATATTGTAGAAGCTTTCCAAGAAGTAGCAGTGAAGAAGAAATTGAAATAAGAAAAGTAAATTTACTTCTGAATAAACAAAAAGGCAGTTCCATTGGAGCTGCCTTTTTTCATGAAGGTGTTTGGTAATGCGGCAGAGTTTAATTCTTGCTTTAGTATCGTATTAGTTAAGGGGTTTAAACCCTTTTTCTTCTGATTTGTACTGAAGACAGCTAACTTTGATAGAGTTATGGAGCATCCTTAAAAATGGCTCAAATTAGATGTTTAAGAGTCCTGAATTAATTTGTTTTCAATTATGGGAAGACAGAAAGCGTAAATGCTAAAAATCTAGATTCTATTTGGATGTTTTCAGCTTTGCTACGCTAATCTATTGAGGAAATTTAAAGAAATTTTCCATAAGATTGCTTAAGTGCATATTTGATATTTTTGAGACTTGAAGCTTGAATAATAGTAATGCTAAATAAAAAACCTCTGCTTGAGAATTGCAGAGGTTGGTATTAGTATATTTCTTATTTTCAAAACGAATGTATTGAAATTAGAGAATTTTATTTTTATAAATGATTATTCTTTATTCATTTATTGTGACAATGCTTTGTTTAATTATCACGTAAAAAAGACTTTTAAAAAAGAGAGAAATCACTATCTCGGTTTAAAAACAAAAGAGCTTTTAAAATCTTCTTTAATAGCGATAAAAATTCTTTCCGCTTCTAAGCGATCTCTAAAATCCCCCACCCATACTTTATAGTTAGGAGTTTGATATTCGATACTTGCTGGATGTTTTGGGTATTTTTGCTTGAACCTATCTCTTATTTTATTAGCTTCTTCTAGCGTAGAGCCAGAAAACAACTGAATTTTGTAGCGTTCATTTAGTTCATTGCTCTCTGTCATTTTCGATTTCAGAACTAACATTTCTTGTACTAATGGGTCTGCGGTAATGTTAGATTTGTTTTCTTGAGCGTTTAAGCGCAATCCACTAAAAATGCAACTCGCTAAGAATAAATATATTACTGATTTGTTTATGGTCATGGTACGAAGTGTTTTTTACAAAAGTATAATTAAATAACTATAGTTGTACTGATTTTATTATTTAGAAATAGTATAAATTAGCCATTAACACTTCCCTAACATCCCTAAAATCATCTATAAGTATTACTTTTGTCCTTGGATTTTGGAGTGTTAAGATATGTTAATATAGCTAACTACTTCACTATAAAAACCATACCAAACTAAGATGTTAATTCAGCTGTAATATGAAAAAGGTGAATATACGCCATTCAATTTTTAGAACGCTACTACTTTCTATGGTAGTGTTATTTTCATTCTCGCAAACTTCTTTCGCTCAAGAAGATTCTGGCGCTGCAGATGCTGCGGCAGAAGAATCTGATTCTGGTGCGGGAGATGTCGAAGGAGATGTGGCCGCGGGAAAAGATTTATTTAACTCTCTTTGTGCTGCTTGTCATAAACCGTATAAAAAAGGAATTGGACCTGCGTTACACGGGGTGACCGAAAAGCGCGATAGAGAATGGCTTTACGAGTGGATAGAAAACAGTGCTGCGATGATTGCTTCTGGCGATCCTGAGGCAGTGGCAATCTACGAGGAGTATAATGAGGTTTCTATGAATGCGTTTCCTCAGTTATCTAATGAGGAAATCGATAACATTTTGGCCTATGTGGAGCAGCCAAAAGCCGAGCCCGCTCAAGCGGCAGGAGATAGCGCTCAAGCTAATTCTGGAGGTTCTGGAGGTGGCGGTGTTTCTACCAATATTATATTGGGAATTCTTGCTTTCGTGTTATTGCTACTTACGGTGATTTTAGTTTTAGTAAATAAAACTTTAAATCGATTCGCCGAAGTAAACGGTGTTCCGGTTGTAGTTTCTGAAAAAAGAAAACCTATATGGAAAGCTTTTGTTGAAAACCAGTTTTTAGTATTGGTGTCTTCCATATTCTTATTGTTGGTAGGAGCGTTTTTTGTATATGGCTTTTTTATGCAGGTAGGGGTAGATCAGGGCTATGCACCTGTACAGCCTATTCATTATTCGCATAGAATCCATGCGGGAGATAACCAGATTGAATGTAAGTTCTGTCACTCTTCTGCACGAGTAAGTAAGCATTCGGGAATACCTTCTTTAAATGTGTGTATGAACTGTCATAAATCTATATCAGAAGTGGCGCCAGAAACAGCTACCGACGATTATTCTAAAGAATTTTATGATGGAGAGATCGCAAAATTATACGATGCAGTAGGTTGGGATACAGAAACTTTATCTTATACTGGTGAGGAGAAACCTGTGAAATGGGTTCGAATTCATAATTTGCCAGATTTCGCTTACTTTAATCACTCGCAACACGTTTCGGTTGCTGGGATTGCGTGTCAGGAGTGTCACGGCCCTGTGCAAGAAATGGAAATAATGCGTCAAGACGCACCCTTAACAATGGGTTGGTGTATCAATTGTCATAGAGACACAAAAGTAAAAGTGCAAGGCAATAAGTATTACGATAAAATTCATGAAGAATTGTCTAAGAAATACGGCGTTGAAACATTAACAGCGGCTCAAATGGGAGCCTTGGAATGTGGTAAATGTCACTACTAGTTTTTTTAAGAATAAGAAGTTAATATCTATAATATCATATGTCATCAAACAAGAAATACTGGAAAAGTGTTGAAGAGCTAAATGAGGATAGTTCTATTGTTGAGGCGCTTCAACAAAAAGAATTTGTAGAAGAGATTCCTACAGATGAATTTTTGGGAGACAAAGAGACTTTAGAAAGTTCGTCAACTTCCAGAAGAGATTTCCTTAAATTTGTTGGTTTTAGTACGGCAGCTGCGTCACTTGCGGCTTGTGAAGGTCCTGTGACAAAGTCAATTCCTTACGTGGTTCAGCCAGAGCGTATTGTGCCTGGAGTAGCTAATTATTATGCTACAACCATTGCAGATGGTTTTGATTTTTCTAGCGTGCTTGTGAAAACTCGCGAAGGGAGACCTATTAAAATAGAAAATAATACTCTAGGAAAGGTGAATTCAGGTGCGAATGCTAGAGTTCACGCTTCTGTATTATCCTTATACGATCTTAAGAGGTTGAGTGGGCCTACGATTGGCGGAGAAGGAGTTTCATGGGGAGACTTTGATGATGAGGTAGAAGCGAGGCTCGCTGCTTTAGGCGGAAAAGAATTGGTTTTGTTAACGCAAACTTTTGCAAGTCCTTCTACAGCCAAATTAATTGAAGAGTTTAAAGGGAAGTATCCTAATGTGCGTCACGTGATTTATGATACTGTTTCTGAAACTGCGGCTTTAGATGCTTTTGAGGCTAAATACGGTTTTAGAGCTCTTCCAAATTATGATTTCTCTAAGGCAACTACAATTGTTTCTGTAGGAGCAGATTTCTTGGGAGATTGGCACGGTGGGGGAAACGATTCAGGATATGCTCAAGGAAGAATTCCGAAGAACGGAAAAATGTCTCGTCATATTCAGTTTGAATCTAATATGTCTATGACAGGTGCAAATGCAGATAAGCGTGTACCTGTAACTCCTTCGGAACAAAAGATGATTTTAGCAGCTCTTTACGGATATGTTTCGGGAACCACTACTAGTGGTTTGTCAGCGAAACTAGACGATGTAGTTATTAAAGCTAAAGAAGAATTAAGAAAAGCGGGAACTGGAGCTGTTGTGGTTTCAGGAATCCAAGATATAGATGCGCAGAATTTAGTATTGGCAATCAATGAAAAATTAGGTAGTGCTGTGATGGATACTGCCAATGCAAGAATGATTCGTCAAGGAGATGCTAATGAAGCGCTTCAGTTGGTGGAAGATATGAATAGTGGTTCTGTAGGAGGAATTATGATGGTAGGAGTGAATCCTGCATACAGTTTTCCTAATGCAGATGAATTTGTAGAGGCGCTTAATAAGGTAGATCTTACGGTTTCCTTCTCTTCAAAAATGGACGAAACTGCTGTATTGGCAGAATTTGTAGGAGCTACACCTCACTATTTAGAAAGCTGGGGGGATGTGCAAATGACTAAAAACAATTTTAGTCTAATGCAGCCTACAATTAAGCCATTATTCGATACGCGTCAATTTCAAGATTGCTTATTAAGTTGGACAGATAACGATAAGTCATATTACGACTATATTAAAGAAACTTGGAAAGGAATGTTAGGTTCAACTTCTTGGTCTAGTGCGTTGCACGACGGGGTATTTGAGTCTACTTCTGTGTCAACTGCTTCCAGTACTACGGAGTCTTCAGCTGCAGCTTTATCTGCTTCTTCTTCCGCTAGGAAATTAAGTCAGACTGAAAAATCAAAAGGATTAGAGTTAACGCTTTATACTAAAGTGGCTTTAGGAGATGGAGAGCAAGCAAACAACCCTTGGTTGCAAGAAATGCCAGATCCTATTACTAGAGCTTCTTGGGATAATTATTTAACCATCTCTAAAGCTGATGCGGATGCATTAGAATTGAGTAACAGACACGTGGCTAATGGTGGATTAAATGGTAGTTATGTAAATCTCAAATTGGGAAATACCGAGGTAAATGGTATACCTGTAATTATTCAGCCAGGACAGGCAAGAGGATCTGTTGGACTAGCATTAGGTTATGGTAGAAAAGAAGCGATACAGGAAGAAATGCAGGTAGGTGTAAATGCTTACCCTTTATATAAGAATTTTAATAATGTACAAGATGTAACGATAGAGAAAGCCGCAGGAGAACATGAATTTGCTTGTGTGCAATTGCAGAACACCTTAATGGGTAGAGGCGAAATTGTTAAAGAAACTACATTAGAAATATTTAATACCAAAGATAAGGAGGAATGGAATAGTGTTCCTATGGTATCTTTAAATCATGAAGAAACTCCAGTGACTTCTCCAGAAGTAGATCTTTGGGATTCTTTCGACAGAAGTATAGGGCATCATTTTAATCTTTCTATAGATTTGAATGCTTGTACTGGATGTGGGGCTTGCGTAATTGCTTGTCATAGTGAGAATAATGTGCCAGTAGTTGGTAAGTCTGAAATTAGACGTAGTAGAGATATGCACTGGCTGCGTATTGACCGTTATTATTCTTCGGAAGAAACCTTCTTAGAAGATACAGATAAGAAAGATGACTTTTCTGGCTTGTTTGGAGACAATGGTTCGTTAGGTGGGTTTGGAGAGTTAGAGCACGCTGCAACCCAAAATGTTCAGGTGGTATTTCAACCAGTAATGTGTCAGCATTGTAATCACGCGCCCTGTGAGACTGTTTGTCCAGTAGCGGCAACATCTCACGGACGTCAAGGTCAAAACCAAATGGCTTATAACCGTTGTGTGGGAACAAGATATTGCGCTAACAACTGTCCTTATAAGGTGCGTCGTTTCAACTGGTTCTTGTACAACAAGAATGAGGAGTTTGACTACCATATGAATAATGATTTGGGTAGAATGGTGTTGAATCCAGATGTAACGGTAAGATCTCGTGGGGTGATGGAGAAATGTTCTATGTGTATACAAATGACACAGAAAACAATTCTTGATGCGAAACGCGAGGGAAGAGAAATTAAAGATGGAGAATTCCAAACCGCTTGTTCTAGTGCGTGTAGTGCTGGTGCTATTCAGTTTGGCGATATCAATGATAAGGAGAGTGTGGTGTATGAGAAGAAACAAGACGATAGAATGTATCACTTGTTAGAATATGTAGGTACAAAACCAAACGTTTTTTATCACGCTAAAGTTAGAAACACTTCAAAAGTTTAATAGTTTATTTAAAGAATTAATTATAACGCATTATGTCTCATTACGAAGCACCCTTTAGAAAGCCTTTAGTTACAGGAGATAAGTCCTATCATGATGTTACTTTAGACGTTGCGGCTCCTGTAGAGGGAAAAGCCAATAAGTCTTGGTGGATTGCATTTACTATAGCCCTTATCGCTTTTGTTTGGGGGTTAGGATGTATCACTTATACGGTAGCAACAGGTATTGGTACTTGGGGATTAAACAAGACCGTAGGTTGGGCTTGGGATATTACCAACTTTGTATGGTGGGTAGGTATTGGCCACGCTGGTACACTTATCTCAGCTGTACTATTATTATTCCGGCAAAAGTGGAGAATGTCTATTAACCGATCTGCAGAAGCGATGACTATTTTTGCGGTTGTGCAGGCAGGATTATTTCCTATTATACACATGGGACGTCCTTGGTTGGCATATTGGGTATTGCCTATTCCCAACCAGTTTGGTTCGTTATGGGTAAACTTTAACTCTCCGCTGCTTTGGGATGTTTTTGCAATTTCTACGTATCTTTCGGTATCTTTAGTGTTCTGGTGGACAGGTTTGCTTCCTGATTTTGCTATGATTCGTGACCGAGCGGTAAAACCTTTTCAGAAGAGAATTTACTCTATACTTTCTTTCGGATGGTCTGGTAGAGCAAAAGACTGGCAACGTTTTGAAGAAGTATCTTTAGTACTGGCTGGTTTGGCTACTCCTTTGGTACTTTCTGTACACACGATTGTATCTTTTGACTTCGCAACCTCTGTAATACCAGGTTGGCATACCACGATTTTTCCTCCTTATTTTGTTGCAGGAGCGATTTTCTCTGGGTTTGCCATGGTAAACACATTGTTAATCATTATGCGTAAGGTGTCTAATTTAGAGGACTACATTACGGTACAGCATATTGAATTGATGAATATTGTAATTATGCTTACGGGATCTATTGTTGGGGTCGCCTATATTACCGAGCTGGTAATCGCATGGTACTCTGGTGTAGAATTTGAGCAGTATGCATTTTTAAACAGAGCTACAGGACCTTACTGGTGGGCATATTGGTGTATGATGTCATTTAACGTGATTTCACCTCAATTTATGTGGTTCCCGAAATTAAGAAGAAGTATTATGTTCTCTTTCTTTATTTCAATTGTTGTAAATACAGGAATGTGGTTTGAGCGTTTCGTAATTATTGTAACTTCGCTGCACAGGGATTACTTACCTTCTTCTTGGACGATGTTCTCTCCAACTTTTGTAGATATTGGAATTTTTATTGGAACTATAGGTTTCTTCTTTGTATTATTCTTATTATATGCAAGAACATTCCCGGTAATTGCACAAGCAGAGATCAAAACTATTTTGAAATCTTCGGGAGAAAAGTATAAAAAATTAAGAGCACAACATGGAGATGATGTAGCATTGTATGGAGGGTCTATTATAAAGCCAGCAGCAAATATTAGCCACGAGAAGAACAAGGCTAAGGATGCAAATTCAGACTCAGATAATAATATAAACTTATAATAAGTAAAGAATGTCTTCAAAAGTTATACACGCTATTTATACGGACGATGACTTGCTTATGCAAGCCGTAAAGCAAACGAGAGAGGCCAATTACCACATTGAGGAGATTTATACTCCTTTCCCGGTGCATGGTCTTGATAAGGCAATGGGATTAGAGCCAACACGACTTGCAATTACCTCTTTTTTATATGGTTTGGTAGGTTTAGCGTTCGCCATCTGGATGATGGATTTTATTATGATCCAAGATTGGCCTCAAGATATTGGTGGTAAACCAAGTTTTAGTTTTTTGGAAAATTTGCCGGCTTTTGTGCCTATTATGTTTGAGTTAACCGTATTTTTCGCAGCGCACCTTATGGTTATTACTTTTTATTTAAGAAGTAAACTATGGCCTTTTAAGCAAGCAGAAAATCCAGATGTAAGAACCACAGATGATCATTTTTTGATGGAAGTGAGTGTGGCCAATCATAGTGTAGAATTAATGTCTAAGTTTCTAAGCGACACTGGCGCTTTAGAAGTGAATTTAATAAACAAATAAACCTATGAAAAGTTTATTTAGAATAGCAGGTGTAACTTTAGTGTCTTTATTGGCAGTATCCTGTTTTAATGAAAACGATAGGAATTATCAATATTTTCCTGATATGTATGAATCTGTTGGTTATGAAACTTATGGGGAGTACGATATCTTTGTAGAGGGACAGGAAGCCAAATTGCCTGTGGAGGGTTCTATTCCTAGGGGTTGGATGCCATATGATTATGAAAATAATCTAGATGGATATGATGATGCTAAAGCCAATTTAAAGAATCCACTTCCTTACACAGAAGATAACGTAAATAAAGGTGGAGCTCTGTTTACAGTATATTGCGCAATTTGTCATGGGGATAAAGGTGACGGAAAAGGAACTTTAGTAGAAAGAGAAAAAATACTGGGTGTGCCTTCTTATGATGATCAAGGTAGAGCGATTACAGAAGGTTCTGTATATCACGTGATGTTCTACGGAAGAAATACTATGGGATCTTACGCTTCACAAACCAATGAAGAAGAGCGTTGGCAAATTGATCATTATGTGATGGATTTGAAAGATGAATTGGAAGGAAATCCTAAAAGAGAATTTTTGACAGAAGAAGAAGCAGAGAAGATGAAAATGGAGTCTCTGTTAACGAAGACTGAAATGGTGGAGGAAGAGGATGCTGTAGATGTCGATAATACAGAAACGGAAGAGAGCAATAGCTTAAACCAAGAACAAAATTAAGAATCAACCGCATTATATATTTTAATATGTACACGCTATCTGGTAAATTAAAAATAACAGCAATAATCTTAATGATTGTTGGGGCAATAGGACTTATTTATGGTTTCTTATCTGCTCCATCTTCCATCGAAGATGTAAAAGAAATTATTGCCTCTCATGAAGCTCACGGGGAAGGACACGCTGCAGCTGAAGAAACGACTCATCAGGTTGATGGAGTGGATGCTGAGAATTCAAAAGTAGTTGCTGCGACAGGAGAACAAGCATCTGATGCCCACAGCGATGAGGATACGCACGCAGAGCATATGTTACACCAATTGCAAAATAAACCTTGGGCTGCCACATATGTAGCAGCATTCTTCTTTTTTATGATTGCTCTGGGTACATTGGCTTTTTATGCGGTACAATACGCAGCACAGGCAGGATGGTCGCCAGTTTTATTTAGAGTAATGGAGGCTATTACTGCTTATTTATTGCCAGGAAGTATTATTATGTTTGTTTTACTTGTTCTTTCTGGAGTGCACTTAAATCATCTGTTTATATGGATGGATCCAGAGGTTGTGGCAAATGATTCCATCATACAAGCGAAGGAGTCGTACTTGAATGTTCCGTTCTTTTTAATAAGAGCTGCAATCTATATAGCAGGATGGAATATTTTTAGATTCTTTTTAAGAAGAAATTCTTTAAGGCATGATGAAGTAGATCATAATCGTTATTATAAAGCAAATTTTAAACTATCAGCTGGATTCTTGGTATTCTTTATGGTTAGTGAATCTATGATGTCTTGGGATTGGATTATGAGTTTTGATCCGCATTGGTTTAGTACGTTATTTGGCTGGTATTTATTCTCTAGTTTGTTTGTTGCTGCAATTACGGTAATTGCTTTAGTTACTATGTTTTTAAAGTCTAGAGGTTATTTACCAACGGTAAATGATAGCCATATTCATGACCTTGCTAAATTTATGTTTGGAATGAGTATTTTTTGGACTTATTTATGGTTCTCTCAATTTATGTTGATATGGTATTCAAATATTCCAGAGGAGGTAACTTACTATATAACCCGAATTGAAGATTATAATTTACCTTTCTTTGGCATGGTTGCACTTAACTTTATTTTCCCTGTGCTGATGCTTATGAATAGCGATTACAAAAGAATTAATTGGTTTGTGGTAATGACAGGAGTTATTATATTATTTGGTCATTACTTAGACATTTATACCATGGTTATGCCAGCAACAGTAGGTAAATCTTGGTTTATTGGAGTGTCTGAGATTAGTGCTTTGCTTTTCTTTGGAGGTTTATTTTTGTTAATCGTATTCAGTGCCTTAACCAAAGCACCTTTAATAACAAAAAGAAATCCTTTTTTAAAGGAAAGTGAACAATTTCATTATTAAGATAATTAGTTTAAAGAAGATTATATAAAATGACTGTATTTTTAATTATCATAGTTATAGCGCTTTTAGGAATTACGCTTTGGCAAATGTCAAAGATCTTAAAGCTATCTAAATCACATAGCTCGGAAGATCCTAGCATTGCGACAGAAAACGACAACAAAACCCAAGGGTACATGATGTTGGGTTTTCTCATCGTGTTTAATTTATTTATGCTATATAATTTCTGGGAATATTCAAGATTTTATTTGCCAGAAGCAGCTTCAGCCCATGGGGTGCAATTTGACAATCTAATGTTCCTATCCTTAGGGATTATTATATTTGTTCAATTTATTACTCAGTTCTTGCTGCATTATTTTACTTTTATTTACAGAGGCCAAAAGGGTAGAAGAGCCTACTTTTACGCAGATAATGATAAACTAGAATTTGTTTGGACTATTCTTCCCGTTCTTGTTTTATCAGGATTGATTATCTACGGATTATTTACTTGGTCAGATATTATGAATGTAGAGGAAGACGAAGATACTATAGTTATAGAATTATATGCCTATCAATTTGGTTGGAAAGCTAGATATGCAGGAGAAGATAATACCTTGGGTAAGGCAAATGTTCGTTTCATTAAAGGTATAAATTCAGTAGGTGTGGATGAAAGTGATACCTACGCTATGGATGACAAAATCGTTGGTTCTTTACACTTGCCAGTAAATAAGAAAGTTCTTTTTAAAATGAGATCTCAAGATGTGTTACACTCGGCATATTTCCCATTCTTTAGAGCTCAAATGAATGTTGTTCCTGGTATGATTACTCAATTCGGATTTACACCAACTATTACTTCCGAAGAGATGAGAAATACAGACTATATGATAGATAAGGTTAAAACCATCAATGAAATCCGTAAAGAAAATAGTGAAGAACTAGTGGCTAACGGAGATATGGCTTTAGATCCTTATGAGTTTGAATATTACTTATTATGTAATAAGATTTGTGGAGTTTCTCACTATAATATGCAGATGAAAATTGTTGTAGAAAGTGAAGAAGATTATAAGCAATGGTTAGCCGAACAAGAGAGTTTTGGTGAAACTATGGCGAAGCAAAAGGATAAATAAAAAATAATTATTTAAAAGTTATATAGTATAGATATGTCAGTAACTGCAAACGCAACTTTAGCTCAAGATCATCACGATAATGGTGATCATGGACATCATCATAAAGAACCCTTTATTACTAAATATATATTTAGTCAGGATCATAAAATGATTGCCAAGCAATACCTCATTACGGGTCTGTTAATGGGTAGTTTGGGAATTTTAATGTCGGTCTTATTTAGAATGCAGATTGCATGGCCGGAAGAATCCTTTATGATATTCGAATGGTTTTTAGGAGAGAAATATGCTCCAGGTGGAGTAATGACTGCCGAAGCATATTTAGCTTTAGTGACTATTCACGGGACAATTATGGTCTTTTTCGTACTCACAGCTGGTCTAAGTGGTACATTTAGTAACTTTTTAATTCCCTTACAAATTGGAGCAAGAGATATGGCCTCAGGATTCCTTAATATGGTATCTTATTGGATATTCTTCATCTCTTGTATAATTATGATTTCTTCCTTATTTGTAGAGTCGGGACCGGCTTCTGCAGGATGGACGATCTATCCCCCTTTAAGTGCCTTACCAGAAGCTATTCCAGGGTCTGGAATGGGAATGACACTATGGTTAATCTCTATGGCGTTCTTTATTGCACAATCTTTATTAGGTTCATTAAATTACATTGTAACGGTAATTAACTTAAGAACAAAAGGAATGTCTATGACTAGACTTCCATTAACTATTTGGGCTTTATTTGTAACTGCTATTATTGGGGTGGTATCTTTCCCAGTACTATTATCGGCAGCTTTGATGTTGATAATGGATAGAAGTTTTGGAACTTCATTCTTCCTTAGTGACATTTATATTAAAGGAGAAGTATTGGCGCACCAAGGAGGTTCTCCCGTATTATTTGAGCATTTATTCTGGTTCTTAGGACATCCAGAAGTATATATTGTAATTCTTCCAGCGATGGGATTAGTATCCGAAGTGATGGCCAGTAACGCTAGAAAACCAATTTTTGGTTATAGAGCGATGGTAGCTTCCATTTTAGGGATTGCATTTCTTTCTACGATTGTATGGGGACACCATATGTTTGTATCAGGGATGAATCCATTCTTAGGATCTGTATTTACATTTACAACCTTATTAATTGCAATTCCTTCCGCAGTAAAAGCTTTTAACTGGATTACTACTTTATGGAAAGGTAACCTGCAGATGAATACAGGAATGCTGTGGTCTATAGGATTTGTTTCTACTTTTATTACAGGAGGATTAACAGGAATTATTTTAGGAGATAGTACCTTAGATATAAACGTACACGATACGTATTTCGTAATTGCTCACTTCCACTTAGTAATGGGAATATCTGCACTTTACGGGTTCTTTGCTGGTGTTTATCACTGGTTCCCTAAAATGTATGGTAGAATGATGAATAAGAATTTAGGCTATATTCACTTTTGGGTTACCGTCGTAGGAGCTTATGGGGTTTTCTTCCCAATGCACTTTATTGGATTGGCAGGACTTCCTAGACGTTATTATACCAACACGGCGTTTCCTTACTTTGATGATTTAGCAGATACGAATGTGTTAATCACTGTGTTTGCAATTATGACCGCATTGGTTCAATTAGTATTTATGTATAACTTCTTTCATTCTATGTTCTATGGGAAAAAATCAACACGAAATCCTTGGAGATCGAACACCTTGGAATGGACTACACCAGTTCATCCAGTTCACGGAAACTGGCCTGGAGAAATCCCAGCTGTGTACCGTTGGTCTTATGATTATAGTAAAATGAATGAGGACGGAACAGATTACGTGATACCGGGACAAGATTTTATCCCACAAAACGTACCTCTGCAAAAGAACGAAGAAGAGTTAAATCACTAATTGATTGCTTACTTTACGATACAAAGCCTTTTCTAGTTATAGAGAAGGCTTTTTCTTTATATTTGTTTTATGAATGAAAATCTAGATGCTACAGGAGAAAACTTCACGCCAGAGGAGTTGGATATAGAAAGAGCTTTGCGCCCGCTTTCTTTTGATGATTTTGCAGGACAACAAAAAGTTTTGGAAAATCTTCAAATTTTTGTGCAAGCGGCAAATTTAAGAGAAGAAGCATTAGATCATACGCTCTTTCACGGTCCTCCGGGGCTTGGGAAAACTACTTTGGCACACATTCTAGCCAATGAGTTGGAAGTTGGTCTTAAGATGACCTCTGGTCCGGTCTTGGATAAGCCTGGGGATTTAGCGGGATTACTTACCAATCTAGAAGAGCGAGACGTATTATTTATTGATGAAATTCATAGGTTAAGTCCCATTGTAGAAGAATACTTGTATTCTGCGATGGAAGACTTTAGAATTGATATTATGATTGAGTCTGGTCCCAATGCTAGATCGGTTCAAATTAATCTCAATCCCTTTACTTTGGTCGGTGCCACGACTCGTTCTGGATTGTTAACTGCGCCTATGCGCGCCCGTTTTGGGATTTCCAGCAGATTGGAATATTATTCTACGGAATTGTTATCAGGTATCGTTCAACGAAGTGCCGAAATTTTGAGAGTTCCAATTAGCGAAGATGCTTCCATAGAAATAGCAGGTAGGAGTAGAGGAACTCCCAGAATTGCTAATGCCCTTTTAAGAAGAATAAGAGATTTTGCGCAGATTAAAGGAAACGGTAAAATAGATATGGAAATCTCTAAATACGGACTTCATGCTTTAAATGTAGATGCGCACGGTTTGGATGATATGGACAATAGAATCTTAACCACGATTATCGATAAATTTAAAGGAGGTCCCGTAGGGCTTACCACCCTTTCTACAGCAGTTAGCGAAAGCTCAGAAACTATTGAAGAAGTATATGAACCCTTCTTAATTCAGCAAGGTTTTATTATAAGAACACCTAGAGGAAGAGAAGTAACCGATGCCGCTTACAAGCATTTAGGAAGAACCAAAACCGACCTTCAGGGAGGTTTATTTTAGATGAGCGTTTACAAAAATATACCAGAAGTTTCTTTTTTAAAATTCCTAAAGCACGGTAGCAGAATTTTAAAAAACCCTTTGCCGTTCCACGAGCGTAACTTTGAGCGCTTAGGGGATACGTTTAAGTTAAAAATTGGTTTAGGTAATTATGTGATTTTTTCTAGAGATCCTAAACTAGCACAGCACATTTTACAAAAAAATCAGAAGAACTACCATAAGTCACCAATCCAAACAAAAGATTTGGCAAAGTATGTAGGTAATGGACTTTTAACTACCAACGGCGAACAATGGGCAAGGCAACGTAAAATGATTCAGCCTGCTTTTCATAAAAAGCAATTAGCGCTGCTCTTAGATACTATGCAAACGGCTATTTCTACTGAAGTTGATAACATTACTACTGAAAAACCCATAGACGTTTTTCCTATTTTTAATGATTTGGCGTTTCAGACGGTGGTGAAGTCGCTTTTTAGTAGTGAAGTTGGACAACAAGAAATAAATAGGCTCCAGTATATTACAGAAGCTGCACAAAAAATGTTGGTAAGAGAATTACGACAACCGTTTAAAGTATGGTGGTTTAGGTGGAGCGGACAAATACAAGCGCATTTAAAATTAACTGAAGAGGCACGAGAGATTTTAAATAAAGTAGTAGAGAAAAGAAAAGCTTCTGGCAAGCGGGAAGATGATTTATTAGACATGCTTTTAGACACTCGCTATGATGATTATAGCGAGATGGATACACGACAACTTCTTGATGAGATTCTTATTCTATTCACCGCAGGGCACGAAACTACATCAAATGCCCTAACTTTTACGTGTGAGTTATTAGCGAGACATCCTAAAGAGCAAGAAAAGATTTATGAAGAAGTTAAGACTAACGCGCATCTAAAAAATGATTTAATGGCTTTTTTGCAAGCCAGTCCCTATACAGCACAAGTTATTGAAGAGGCCATGCGATTATATCCGCCTGCATATTTTATAGATAGAATTAGTTTGGAAGAAGACAAATGCAATGGGATGATTATTCCAAAAAATGCCAGTATTTTACTGTCTGTTTATGAAATACAGAGACATGAAAATTATTGGAAAAATCCATTGCAATTTGATCCAAATCGATTTTCGACCTTAGAAACCAAAAAATCTATCGCTTACTATCCGTTTGGAGCGGGACCTAGAAAATGTATAGGCAATAATTTTGCGATGTATGAAATGGTTTTAGCTATTGCGGAAGTGGTTTCTCGTTTTAAAATTAAACCTACCAATAACTCAATAGAGATCTTACCACTTATAACCTTAAAACCTAAGAACGCGGTGTTAAAGTTTGAACAGAGATCTACCGCATAAAAACTTGTTTCTACCAAATGCTTTACGGCGCTGTACTAGGAGTATAATTTATAGGTTTTGTTGATGGTTTATTTTTTCAATAGCAAATGTTCATTGTATCCGGTACTTAAGTTTGGCTGGGGTTGAAGTGTTTTTGTTTTATTCTTCTTCTCCTTGCTAGAATAAATTCAATTAGGATGGCATTTTCTAAACGTCTTATACGGGACAAAATTTCATCGTAGAAATGAAGGCGGATTTGGCAGTGTTTTATCATTCTATAAACCTCGCGCTACAAACTATTTTTACTTCCGAAGAAAATATTTTAAAATTAGAAGTCATATTTATAGGGATGTTTTAACCTAAATCGAAATATCAAGTCTATCTATTGCTAGAGAAAACGCAAAATAAAACCTAAATGCCTTGAGAAACGTTCCAAATCCATTAAAAAAAATATCTTTGTAGCTAAAATACAATTGCATGGAGTCAACCCTTTTTCAAGACGTTCTTATTCTACTTGGCTTTTCGGTCATGATTGTATTTTTATTGCAAAAACTGAAGTTGCCCTCTATTTTAGGTTTTTTGATTACTGGTATTATCATTGGTCCGTATGGACTAAGTTTGGTGACAGCAGTTCACCAAGTAGAAATTTTTGCCGAAATTGGAGTAATACTCTTGCTATTTGTGATTGGTCTAGAATTGTCTATCAAACAATTAATACTGATTAAAAAAACAGTTTTTATTGGAGGCCTTCTGCAAGTGAGTCTCACAGTTGGTATAGCAGCCCTTGCGGCTAATGTATTTGGAGCATCTTGGGATAAAGCAGTTTTTATGGGGTTTCTGGTTTCTCTCTCTAGTACCGCTATTGTATTAAAAGTTTTGCAAGATAAAAATGAAATTTCTGCAGCTCACGGTCGTAATGCGCTGGGTATTCTCATTTTTCAAGATATAATTGTGGTCCCCATGATGTTGGTAACCCCCATCATGGCTGGAAATTCTGACGATATTACAGGCAGTATTATAGGTTTGTTAGTAAAGTCACTAATTGTAGTGGCCATAACTTATGTTTTAGCAAGATATGTAGTTCCAAAATTAATGTATTTGGTCGCCAAAACAAGAAGTAAAGAATTGTTTATACTTACCACAATTACTATTTGTTTTGCCGTTGCTTATTTAACCTCTATGGCTGGACTTTCTCTAGCATTAGGCGCTTTTTTGGCAGGGCTTATTATTTCAGAATCTGAATATAGTCATCAGGCAACAAGCATCATCTTACCGTTTAGAGAGCTTTTTACTTCTTTCTTCTTTATCTCTGTAGGAATGCTATTAAATATAGGCTTCTTTGTAGAGAATGTATCAATGGTATTGCTGCTTGTAGTGGGAGTGATGGTGTTAAAAACTTTGGCGACTGCCATTGCCGTGGTAGTTTTAAAGTATCCCATAAAAACCGTTTTGCTTACCGCATTAGCCTTATCTCAAGTTGGGGAATTTGCCTTTATCTTGGCTACGATTGGTATGGATAATAACTTATTAAACGATAATGTTTACCAATACTTTTTGGCAATCTCTATCTGTTCTATGCTGCTTACTCCTTTTGTCATCATTTATTCAGAGCAAATGAGTAATTTCCTGATTAGAATATTTTTATCTGGTAAGTCTAAGACAAAAAATACTGTGCAACCAGAACCAGTAGACGACTCCTTGGTTCTTAAAAATCACTTAATTATTGTTGGCTTCGGTATTAATGGAAGAAGTTTGGCCAAAGCTGCAGAATTTAGCAATATTCCTTATGTGGTGTTAGAGCTCAATGCCGAAACCGTGCGAGAAGAAGCAGAGAAAGGAGTTCCTATTATTTTTGGGGATGCCGCAGACGATCACATTTTAAATCACGTAGATGTATTTCACGCGCGAGCTATCGTTGTTGCTGTAACCGAATTGAAAACGTCTAAAGATATTGTTAGAGCGGTGCGCAACATCACTCAGTCTATTTATTTACTGGTAAGAACAAAATACGTTAGAGAAATCAATGATTTAAAAGCAATAGGAGCAGACGAGGTAATCCCTGAAGAACTTGAGGCTGCGGTTGAGATATTCTCGCGCATTCTTCATAATTTTTTAGTTCCAGAAGATGAAATTACTAATTTCCTAGATTCAATTCGATCAGATAATTATAACCTTTTTCAAGATAAAGCTAAAGTTCCAAGAACTTTTAAAAGTGACCAAGTTCCAGATTTTAATATCACTTGTTTGCGAGTGTATAAAGACAGCGGTTCCCCAGTTGGTAGAAGTTTAAAAGATTTGGATTTACGTTCAAAATATAATATAAATGTGATAGCGGTAGCACGAGACGGAGTAATGGTCTCTAATATTGGAGCAGATGAGAAGATCTTACAAAATGATTTACTCTACGTACAAGGGGGAGTTTCAGAAATAGAAGGTTTTAGAAAAGCGATTGGGTAAATTTTCAGTTTTTACTTCATAAAAATAATGATCATCTAATTCTTCTTTCATTTTTGCTGAAATGTAAATCCTTCCACTTCTTCATCAAGCTCATGCATAGTTTTGACAAGTCTACTAAAAGCGATAGATTGGAATCCGTTGATGTTGATAAATTCTATTTCTTTAATTGGATAGTCTCAGCCTCTTGAAATTAGGTAAATCCATTGGTAAGACAAGCATCTTTAAATGCTAGGAGAATAAACCTCATTGTTCAAGTAAAAAACTTATATTTACTAGACACAAACTAGTATTGAACGTTGCGGTTACATGTGTGACTTACAATCCAAATTTTATAACTATGAATTTTTTTTCAAAATCAATTATTATTATTGTTTGTTGCTTAGGTATTTATGCGTGTAGTAACGATGATAATGGCTCAGTAGTAAATGATGACACTACTACAATAGAACCCTCGAAATTAGAAATTTCAGACATCACTTTTACTTCTGCTCAAATTAACTGGACCGTCAATACAATAGAAAAACTTGAGGGTACTCCCTATTCTCTTTATCTAAATGATTCATTATTATCAAATCAAATTTTTGAAAACTCCTATTTGTTAGAAGATTTGAGTGCGTCTACATCCTATACCGTTGTTTTGGAATATGACAATGTTAACAACCTGACCTCAAGCCTTCAAAAGGAATTTGAAACTTCCTCGAGTGGGAATTTAGTGCTAAGCAAATATATATTTAATCATAATAACTCTTCTAACGATACTATAGAATTAGAATATAATACAAATGAACAATTGGTAAGACGAGAATTCTTAGCAGTTCCTGCAATTTTTAGGAAAGGTTATGAGTATTTTTATAATGAACAAAACAATTTGAAAGAAGTACAAGAATTAAATTCATTTACGCGTGCTAATATCTTCTTTGATTCTAATGGAGAATTTAATGATATAAAAATAAGGGAAGGGGATTCAGATGTTTTTAATAAATATGAATTTAGTGATTTTACCGATGATTCCTATAATTTGTCTAAAACTTTGATCAATACATTTGGAGGTGATTACTCAGAAGAATTGATATATGAAAAAGCAATCAATTTTATAATGAATAATAATCGATTAACAAATGTTATAGAAACCAATTTAGAAACACAAGAAACTATCGTGATGGCATTTACTTATTCAGCAGGAAATCTTGTTGAAATTAAGTTAGACGAAGAAACCTTGGTAATTTCCTATGATGACAAGAAAAATTTGCATACCTATTCTAGTTTTTTATTGGGAGGTAGTATGTATAGTTTCTTAGATTGCGGGGGATTATTATATTTAGAGGAACAATTTCAAGATAAAATTAAATACTATCCTCATTTTAATCATCAAAATGAAAACAATCCAATTGAATACAAGCTTAATGGAATAGTGGTAAAAACTTTTGCTTACGACTATAATGAGTTCAATTATCCTTCTAAAATCTATGTAAACTCTAATACTTCTGAAGAAATTGATATTAATCTAGAATATAATCCGAGTCTGTTATAAGTTTTTAAATTTTTTTTCTTTGCAAAAAATATAAATATGGTAAAAGATATGCAAGTTAGTTTTTTGACATCGTAAAATTAATGCGGCACGACAAAAGTAAGGATGATGTAGCCTGTTTTTAATTAAGATTTAAAAACCATTCATTTTACCTCTTCCTCAAGTTTATGCATAGTAATTATGAGTCTGCTAAAAGCTGTGGATTGAAAGCCATTCACGTTGATGCACTAACTTTTTATGCTCCGTATACACATAAAGTCTCGATTTTGATTGTTTACAGTTAATTCAATAAGGATTATATGATTGGTTAAGGGCATTTCTAATACATATGCAGTTTTATAGCGTATAGAATTCATCAAAATTTGACTCAGGGAGATGGCTTGTAAATTCAAATTCCAAAAATTTGTCCGTACTTTTGTGAACTTAGCACAAAAAATTTCAAACCTTTGTCTAACACCGAAAAATATTCTAAACTCATTAAAGCCGAAGCAAAACGCTTGGGATTTATGTCTTGCGGTATAAGCAAAGCGGGCTTTTTAGAAGAAGAAGCGCCACGTTTAGAAGATTACTTGAATAATAACAGACACGGAGAGATGAAATGGTTAGAAAATCATTTTGACAAGCGACTAGATCCAACTCTGCTCGTACCTGGAGCCAAAAGTGTGGTGTCGCTGTTGCTGAATTATTATCCCGAAGAACAACAAGATGACGACACGTATAAAATTAGTAAATACGCTTACGGAAGAGATTATCATTTTGTAATTAAGGATAAACTTAAAGCTTTGCTTTCCCACATCCGCGAAGAAATTGGAGAGGTGGGAGGACGCGCTTTTGTAGATTCTGCTCCCGTAATGGATAAAGCTTGGGCGGCAAAAAGTGGTTTAGGCTGGGTTGGCAAACACACGCTGTTATTGTCAAAAAAAACAGGCTCTTTTTATTGCGTAGCCGAATTGATTATCGATTTAGACTTAGAATATGATACTCCAGTAACCGACCATTGCGGAAACTGTACCGCCTGCATAGATGCCTGCCCAACTGATGCGATTTATGAGCCTTATAAAGTAGATGGCAGCAAATGTATTTCGTATTATACCATTGAATTAAAAAATGAAATTCCCGTTTCAGAACAAGGGAAGTTTAACGATTGGATGTTTGGTTGTGATATCTGCCAGAATGTTTGTCCGTGGAATCGCTTTTCTAAATCTCACAATGAACCGCTGTTTGATCCGCATCCAGATTTACTAGAGATGGATAAAAAGGATTGGGAAGAACTCACGCAAGAGACTTTTGGGAAGATTTTCCAAAAATCTGCCGTCAAGCGGACAAAGTTCTCAGGATTAAAAAGGAATATCGATTTTTTAAAAGACTAAGTTAGAGAAAGTGCTTTTAGAATCACGACTCTTTGACCCACGACCCAATACTCTTTGACCCATGATTTTAAGATCGCATATTACGAATACACGAAAAACTATAAACCAACAACAAAAAACGAAAAACGAGGTTTCGATACAAAATTCTAGAAAAGAACTGTCAACCTGAATTTATTTCAGGATCTCATGAAGAATTAGATAAATCATACAACAGTATTTTCTCCCGATTAAAAAGATTTACAAAAAAACTTGTAATAAATTCATCTTTCTATCACTAACTAAGAAAAGGAAGTTTTGAGTAGAGATTTTTATACACAGTTTATTTTACCTTATGTAGGCATCATAATTAAAATTTGTAGGGCTTATACAGATAATGAAGAAGATTTTCAAGATTATTACCAAGAGGTATGTCTTCAGCTATGGAAAAGCCGAGATAATTTTAAAGGTGAATCCAAATGGTCTACTTGGGTGTACCGCATTTCTCTTAATGTTTCCCTCTCGCTATTGAGAAAAGATAAGAAAATCAGTAAAAAAAGTGTAGAGTTGCCAGCTATAGAAGATAAAGTAGAGGCTGCATCAGATCCTTTTCAGGATGAGTCTTTAAAAATGCTTTACCAAGCCATCAAAAAACTTTCAGAAGTAGATCGCGCAATCATTTTACTTTATTTAGAAGAAAAATCCTATCAAGAAATTGCCGAAATCATGGGATTATCTCCAATCAATATCGGCGTTAAAATCAACAGAATTAAGAAAAAACTAAAAACATTACTTCATGGAAAAGTCTATTGAAAACATTTGGAAAGAAGGTTTTGAGGCGGAAACAAAACTTAGCGCACCTGCTATAGCCAATTTTTACGATAAAAAATCTAAATTAATTACGCAGAAGATTAATAAACGCACCAAAAAAGATAATTTAAGTCTTCTTCCCGTGGCTCTTATAATATCTGCCATTTTGGTATTTATGGGAGAGTTTTTTTTAGCTATTTACAATGCCGTATTAATTGTAGCCTTGTTCTTTGCCAATAAAAAAATGCTAAGAGACCTTAATTCTATCAACATACAAGATAACACTTACTACTATCTTCTCAATTATAAAAAGCAAGTCAAGAAGATTATAAAATCTTCCACTTTGATAGCGGGCTTAGGTTTTCCGATGGTCATTATTCCCGCCTATTGGGTCTTTTTTCAAGATACCAAGGTTATGATAAAGCTCCAAGAAATGGATTCTATTTTAGCTATGATGCTCGTTGCAGGCTTGGCCTTGTTTTTTTCTATCGTTGCTATTTCTGGCTACAAGCTTAGTAATAAAATGATGTATGGAAACTTGTTGGAGAGATTAGAAAGTACGATTGAAGATATGGAAGAGTTAATGAAAGATTAAAAAACTAACTGCTTTGAAGTCAGGATTCATTTTTTCTGGGAAGAGAAAGACTTCCGTAAAGTAGGTATTTGTGATATTTTCTTCGGAATGAAGACTTACACATGTATGTTTACGAGTTGATATAAAGTCTATACTCTCACTTTCTCTTCATTTCGTAAAAAGTATTCTGTTTTTAGCTACCTCGAAAAACAAAGCTTGCTATATTTGTAGGAAAGAAAAAAATAACGAGATGCCCAGCAACGAAAGACAGAGAAGAGAAGCATTAGTATATCACGCTAAGCCAAAACCAGGAAAGATAGAAGTGGTGCCTACCAAAAAATATGCAACCCAAAGAGATTTAGCATTAGCTTACTCCCCAGGAGTGGCTGCACCTTGTTTAGAAATTGAAAAAGATAAGAATAACAGTTATAAGTATACTTCTAAAGGTAATTTAGTGGCGGTAATCTCTAACGGAACAGCCGTTTTAGGATTAGGAGATATAGGTCCTGAAGCCTCTAAGCCCGTAATGGAAGGAAAAGGACTTTTGTTTAAAATTTTTGCTGATATTGATGTATTCGATATTGAGGTAGATACCAAAGATGTAGAAGAATTTATAGCTACAGTAAAACGCATTGCACCTACTTTTGGCGGAATTAACCTAGAAGATATTAAAGCTCCAGAAGCTTTTGAAATAGAGCGTAGGCTTAAAGAAGAGTTAGACATTCCTGTAATGCACGATGACCAACACGGGACCGCAATTATTTCCGCGGCAGCGCTATTAAACGCAGTAGAGCTGGCAGGTAAAAAGATGGAAGAGGTAAAGATTGTGGTAAGTGGAGCCGGTGCTGCTGCAGTATCTTGCTCTAGATTGTATAAATCTTTTGGAGCCAAGGCAGAAAATATGGTCATGATTGATAGTAAGGGTGTTATTAGGAGTGATCGAGAAAATCTAACAGATGAAAAGAGAGAGTTTGCTTCTCATAGAATTATAGATAGCTTAGATGATGCGATGAAAGATGCCGATGTGTTTGTAGGACTTTCTGTTGCAGACATTGTAACGCCAGCGATGTTGCTTAGTATGGCAGATAATCCTATCGTTTTCGCTATGGCCAACCCAGATCCAGAAATCGATTATGACTTGGCGGTAAATACGAGGAAAGATCTTATTATGGCTACAGGAAGAAGCGACCATCCTAACCAAGTAAACAACGTGCTTGGGTTTCCATTTATCTTTAGAGGTGCGTTAGATGTGAGAGCAAGTAAGATCAACGAAGAAATGAAAAAAGCGGCAGTGCGAGCCTTAGCAAATTTAGCTAAACAAGCAGTGCCAGAACAGGTAAATATCGCCTACGGAGAAACCAAACTTAATTTTGGTAGAGAATATATAATCCCCAAACCTTTTGATCCTCGTTTGTTGACAGAAGTGCCTCCAGCGGTAGCGAAAGCAGCAATGGAAAGCGGTGTAGCCAAAGAACCTATTGAAGATTGGCAGCGTTATGAGGATGAATTGTATGAGCGTTTAGGAGGTGATAATAAAATTACGAGATTGCTTCTCAATAGAGCTAAAATGAATCCGAAGCGGGTGGTTTATGCAGAAGCAGATCATTTAGATGTGCTAAAAGCTGCTCAAATAAGTAGAGATGAAGGCGTTTGTAAGCCTATCTTGTTGGGAAGAAGAGAAGTTATTCTTGAATTGATGCAAGAAATTGAATTTGAGAATGGAGATGATATTGTGATTATCGATCCAAAATCTGATGAGCAAAAAGAACAGGTAAACGCTTACGCGGAAAAATACTGGGAAACGAGTCAGCGGAAAGGAGTTACTTTATACGAAGCTCAAAAACTATTAAGAGAGCGTAATTATTTTGCAGCGATGATGGTGAATGAAGGAGATGCAGATGCACTTTTATCTGGTTATTCTAGGGCGTATCCTACCGTGGTAAGACCCATTTTAGATTTAATTGGAATGGCTAAAGGTGTTTCTAGAATTGCAGCCACGAACTTGATGAATACTTCGAGAGGCCCATTATTTATTAGTGATACCTCCATTAACATTAATCCTTCCGCAGGAGATTTAGCACGTATTGCAAAGATGACGAGTTATATTCTTAAAATGTTTGGAATGGAGCCTGTAATGGCCATGATTTCTTACGCCAATTACGGCTCCTCACATCACCCTGAAGCTAGGAAAGTAAAAGATGCTGTAGAAATTCTTCATGCCAAAAGTCCAGAGTTACTGGTGGATGGAGAATTACAAGTAGATTTTGCTTTAAATAAGGAGATGCTACAAAGCAAATTTCCGTTTTCAAAACTGGCAGGAAGAAAAGTGAACGCATTAATTTTTCCTAATTTAGATTCGGCTAATTCTAATTATAAACTCATTAAAGAACTTAATAAGGCAGATTCTATTGGTCCTATTATGATGGGCTTAAAGAAGCCCGCACATATTTTACAATTGGGAGCAAGTGTAGAAGAGATGGTGAATATGACAGCTGTTGCCGTAATCGA
This sequence comes from Mesonia ostreae, assembly GCF_031845265.1. Taxonomy (NCBI): domain Bacteria; kingdom Pseudomonadati; phylum Bacteroidota; class Flavobacteriia; order Flavobacteriales; family Flavobacteriaceae; genus Mesonia; species Mesonia ostreae. The sequence continues at coordinate 56,146 of NZ_JAVRBG010000002.1, forward strand.
TGCACAAGAAAAAGATAAAAAAAGGCAAGCCGAATTAAGTATAGAGTAATTTGATTGTTAAACTAAGAGATTAGGGTTTCGCTATCTTAATAAATTTCCTACATTTGAAGTTTTAACGTTTGCTTAACTTATGATAGAATACCTGAAAGGAAAAATGACCCAGAAAAATCCTACAGATGTAACTGTAGAATGCGGAGGAGTTGGGTATTTCTTAAATATATCTTTGCATACTTTTTCTTTATTACCAGAAAATGAGAATATTCTTATCTACACCTATTTACAGGTAAGAGAAGATGCGCATACGCTATTTGGGTTTATGGAAAAATCTGAGCGAGAAATGTTCAAAAAGCTCATTTCTGTATCGGGAATTGGAGCAAGTATCGCGAGAACCATGCTTTCTTCTTTGAGTCCTGCCCAGATTGTAGAAGCCATAACGACAGAAAATGTGCCAGAGATTCAAAGCGTTAAAGGAATTGGAGCAAAAACAGCCCAAAGAGTTATTATAGATTTGAAAGATAAGTTGGGAGAAATTGAAGCTTCGGGGCAAATTTCTACAGTCCAACGCAATAGCCATAAAGATGAAGCGTTATCAGCATTAGAAACACTTGGATATACCAGAAAACAATCTGAAAAATTAGTTTCGAAAATCATTAAAAGTGATGAAAGTGCTTCCGTAGAAACGATAATTAAGCTTGCTTTAAAAAACCTTTAATATAAATTGAAAAATATTTACTCCCACCATAAAGGATATAGAAGTACTTATATACTTATTTTTTTCTTATTGAGCTGTAGCCTAGTGTTCAGTCAAGAAGAAACCTCTCAAGATTCTACAAAAACAGGATATTCTACCGGAAATGTGCAATTGCCAAATCCTAGTAGTATAGAGCAAAAGTATACCTATGATCCTATTCTAGACCGCTATATTTATACCGAAAAAATTGGTCGGGTAAATGTAGAATACCCAATGGTTTTAACTCCAGACGAGTATAGAGACTTGATTTTGCAGTCGCAGATGAAAGATTATTTTAAACAAAAATCGGATGCTATTGCGGGAAGAACTGAAAACGCCGAAGAAGAGCAAAGAAACTTGTTGCCTATTTTCTATGTAAACAATAGCTTTTTTGAGAGCATTTTTGGTGGAAGTGAAATAGAAGTAATTCCTCAAGGATCTGTAGAAGTAGATTTAGGGGTTTTATATACCAAGCAAGATAATCCTGCGCTTTCTCCTCGTAACCGAAGCAGTTTTACCTTCGATTTTAATCAGCGTATTAGCTTGAGTTTGTTGGGAAAAGTGGGAACACGCTTGGAGGTAAACGCAAACTACGATACAGAATCTACGTTTGATTTTCAGAATCAAATTAAATTAGATTACACGCCAGATGAAGATGATATTGTAAGAAAAATTGAAGTGGGTAACGTAAGTATGCCGCTTAATAGTTCTTTAATTCAGGGCGCGCAGAGTTTATTTGGAGTGAAAACGCAGCTTCAGTTTGGAAAAACTACGATTACGGGTGTTTTCTCTGAGCAAAATTCAGAAAGACAAACCACTAATATTCAGGGAGGAGGAGCTGTTCAAGAATTTGAGAAATTTATCTTGGATTATGACGAAAACAGACACTTCTTTTTAGCGCATTATTTTAGAAATCAATATAATAAATCGCTTCAGAATTATCCATTTATCAATAGTAACATTCAGGTAACCCGCGTACAAATCTGGGTAACCAATAGAACAAATTCTACGCAAGCCTTAACCAATGCGAGAAATATTGTAGCTATTCAAGATTTAGGGGAATCAGATCCTGAAAATGTAGGAGTTTTAAACGACCAAAACGGAAACCCTATTAACCCACCAGGATTTGCAAGTTTTTTAAATTCTACACCGGGAGCTTATCCAAGCAACTCGAATAACGACTTTAATCCATTGGGAATTACAGGGCCGCAACAATCTGTGTTAACATCGGCGATTCGTGATGTAGCTACGGTAGATCAAGGTTTTGGTGCTAACTCTGGAGATGTAGATGAAGGAGTAGATTATGCTAAGTTAGAAAATGCTAGACAATTAGAGCCTAATGAATATTCCCTAAATACCCAGTTGGGATATGTTTCTTTAAATCAAAGAATTAGCAATGATGAGGTCTTGGCTGTAGCTTTTCAATATACGGTAAACGGACAAGTGTATCAAGTAGGAGAATTTGCGAACGATGGCGTACAAGCTACTCAAGGCGGAATTAATCCTAACAACAACCCAAACAACCCAAATAATCCAAATAACCCGAATGATCCTAACCAAAATGTGATTGCCATTAATCAAAATTTGGTGGTGAAACTTTTAAAGAGTCCTATCACGAATGTGAATGAACCTATTTGGGATTTGATGATGAAAAATATCTATAGCCTAGATGCTTTTCAATTGGAAAAAGAAGATTTTAGGTTTAATATTTTATATACAGATCCGCAGCCGCTTAACTATATCAATCCGGCGCCAAACTCCTCTACACCATTACCAGAAGATGTAGAAGACGAGAATTTACTAAGTGTTTTTAACTTAGATAATTTAAATCTAAACAATGACCCAGTAGTTGACGGAGATGGTTTCTTTGATTATGTCCCCGGATTAACTATAGATCCCGAAAACGGTCGAATTATTTTTACTTCCGTAGAACCTTTTGGAGAATATTTATTTGAAAAGTTAGATAACAACCCTAACGGCGGAAATGAAGATTATAACGATATCAATACCTATAACGAAAACCAATCTAAATATGTATTTAGAGCGCTTTATAAGACTACAAAAACACAAGCGGAACAGGAGCAAGCCGATAAAAATAAGTTTCAGTTAAAAGGTAGTTATAAATCGAGTGGACAAGACGGGATTCCTATTGGAGCATTTAATGTGCCTCAAGGATCTGTAACGGTAACTGCTGGAGGTCGTGTGTTGCAAGAAGGTGTAGATTATACGGTAGATTATCAATTGGGAAGAGTTAAAATTTTGGATGAAGCTCTTTTGGCTTCAGATACGCCTATCCAAGTTTCTACAGAGAACAATGCTTTATTTGGGCAGCAAACCAAGAGATTTACAGGTATAGATGTTCAGCATCAATTTAGCGAAGACTTTTTAATAGGTGGTACCTATCTTAATTTAAATGAAAGACCGCTTACGCAGAAATCTAATTACAGTTACGAGCCTATCAATAACTCGATGTATGGGTTTAACTTAAATTACTCTACGGAAGTTCCATTTTTTACTAGACTTGTAAATAAACTTCCTAATATAGATACCGATGTAGAATCTAATTTCTCTGTTCGTGGAGAGTTTGCATATCTACAACCAGGTTCTCCAAAAGGAGATGATTTTAACGGAGTTGCTACTTCTTATGTAGATGATTTTGAAGCTTCACAAACTTCCATTTCTGTAATGACGCCTCTTTCTTGGTCATTGTCTAGTGCGCCTATTGGGTTTGGAGGAGAAAAAGCGAATAATGATTTAGCTTCAGGATATAAAAGAGCAAAATTAAATTGGTACACGATAGATCCTATTTTTTATACGAGTCAGCGTCCTAACGGAATCACCGATGCCGATCTTTCTACCTATGCGACTAGAAGAGTTTTTATAGATGAAATTTTCCCGAATACAGATATCGTTCAGGGGCAGACGCAAGCTATTTATACCTTAGATCTTAGTTTTGACCCGAGAGAGCGTGGGGCATATAACTTTAATCCTTCCGCAGCAGGAACGAATACATTACCTAATCCCAACGAGAATTTTGGCGGAATTACACGAGAAATTACCACAACCAACTTTGAACAATCCAATGTAGAATTTATAGAATTTTGGGTGATGGATCCTTTTATCTATCAGGAAAATAATGCCATTAACGAAGGGAAAATTACCTTCAACTTGGGAAGTATTTCTGAAGATGTTTTAAAAGACGGAAGAAAGCAATACGAAAATGGTTTACCTAAAGATGGATCTGCAGGAAGCACCATAGAAACTGCTTTTGGTAGAGTCCCTTCCAATCAATCTTTGGTGTATGCTTTTGATAGTGACGGACAAGAACGCGTGAATCAGGATTTAGGCTTAAACGGTTTAGATGACGCTTTAGAAGCTCAGAAATTCGCCAGTTTTGCTGGTTTAGAAGATCCCGCCAATGATAATTATGAATATTATTTAAGTGCAGAAGGAGATATTCTTAGCAGGTATAAGCGGTACAACGGTTTGCAAGGAAATTCACCTACAGAAGTTGGGCAAAACAACAGAGGGAACACTACCATTCCATCTGTAGAAGATGTAAATAGAGACAACACGATGAATACCATAGACAGTTACTTTGAGTACGAAGTTCCTGTATATAGAGATATGAGTGTGAACAACAACACCAGTTCTATCGCTGGTATTGATAATGATTATATTACCGATGTAAAAACCTTAAATACTACGCTTCAAAACGGAAGCCAGATGGATGTGCGTTGGGTGCAGTTTAAAATTCCGTTAAGAACAGATAGTCAGTATTCCGTAAATGGAATTGCAGATTTACGCTCGGTAAGATTTATGCGCATGTTCCTTTCCGGATTTAGTGATGATGTCGTCTTACGTTTTGGTACGTTAGACTTGGTAAGAGGAGATTATAGAAGGTATAATCAAGCTTTAGTACCTAATGGGAGCGATCCAGAAAACACACCAAATACCACGCTAGAAGTAGCAGCGGTAAGTGAAGAGCAAACTTCAGACTATGTAACTCCGCCAGGAGTGGTAAGAGAAGAGATGGTGAATAACAACCAAACGATTAGAGAAGACGAACAGTCTTTGTCGCTAACAGTTAAAAAACTAGCTCCGCAAGATTCTAGAGCGGTGTATAAGAATTTTCAAATTGATATGCGCCAGTATAAAAATTTAGAAATGTTTTTACACGCAGAGAGTTTACCTTTTCCAGCCCCTACTTTATTGGATGGAGAGCTAACGGCATTTATTAGAATGGGAACAGATTTTTCTGATAACTTTTACCAAATAGAAATTCCGTTAACCACAAGTGATGAGAACTCCATTCAGCCTAGAGCGGTTTGGCCTATAGAAAATGATTTAAATTTACCTTTAGAATTGCTTCAGCAAATAAAATCCTTGGTTATAGGAAACAATGCGTACAATTCTATAGATCTAAATTTCTTTACTTCGGATTTAGTTCCGTCCAATTCGAGCAACGCAGGAGAATTAAGAGTGGGAATTAAAGGAAATCCTAGTTTTGGAAATATTAGAGTCTTGATGCTGGGATTAAAAAATACAGGAACGACCGATGCTTCAGGTAAAGTTTGGTTTAATGAACTCCGTTTATCCGATTTGAAAAATGAAGGTGGCTGGGCAGCCGTCTTAAATATGGATACCAATTTCGCTGATTTTGCCACAGTATCTGCCACCGGAAGAAGAAGTACGGTAGGCTTTGGTTCAATTGAGCAAGGACCAAACCAACGAAGTAGAGAAGATGTAAAACAATACGATGTAGTAGGTAATCTAAATGTTGGGCAATTGCTTCCAAAAAATTGGGGAGTTAAAATTCCATTTACCTACAGTCGTGGAGAAGAATTAATTACCCCGCAATACGATCCCGAATATTTAGATTTAGAACTAGAAACACTCCTCGATAATACCCAAGATGATTCCCGCAGAGATGAACTACAAGAACGAGCAGAAGATTATACGAAAAGACAAAGTGTAAGTGTGATTGGATTGAGAAAAGAGCGAACCAATCCAGATAGAAAGCCTATGCCGTATGATGTAGAAAACTTCTCTTTTTCTGGTACGTATAACCAAGAAGATCATAGAGATTTTGAGATAGAAGATGCTCTAAATCAAAATGTAAATATAGGGGCAACGTATGATTATGCATTTGCACCTTTAGTGATAGAGCCATTTAAAAACATTAAATTTTTAGATAGTAGCGATTATTATAGACCCATAAAAGATTTTAATATCAATCCCTTGCCTTCAAATATTTCAGCAAGTTCTAATATTATAAGACAGTATAATGAGCAACAATACAGAGAGATTAATCTGCCGCCGGGTTCTATTGGATTGCCAACTTTGTACCAAAGAAATTATACGTTTGATTGGCAATATACCATTAACCATAACCTAACAGAATCACTTAGTTTTAACTTTAATAGTTCTAATAACCGAATTGTTAGAAACTACATTAATGAGGAGAATATTCAAGATAATACGGTTGGAGTTTGGGATGATTTCTTTGAGATAGGCGATCCCAACCAACACTACCAGAGTTTCCAATTAAATTATGATTTACCTTTAGATAAAATTCCATTTTTAGAATTTGTAAGAGCGCAATATTCTTATACAGGGAATTTTCAATGGCAAAAAGGTTCAGAAATTTTAAAGGATCTTCCAGGGATTCCAAATATTGGAAATAGTGTTCAAAATTCGAATACGCATCAAATCAATGGAACTTTTGAGATGAATACACTTTACAGGTATTTAGGTTTGGTAAAAAAGAGAGCTACTCGAGCAACAGGAAGAGGACCTCAATTTGGCACCGAAGATGCAAAACCTAATACTGGTAATAAATTAGGTTTCGCTAGAGATAAGAAAGACGCGGCAAAAGATGCAAAAGATGGTGCTGCAACAGAACTTACAGGAGGCGATAAAGCTTTAAATACTGCGATAGGACTAGTTACTTCTTTAAGAAGATTAACTGTGAATTATCAAGAAACCAATGGTATTTATTTACCGGGTTATACCAATGATGTAGGTTTTGCGGGTACTTTAAAGCCTACAGCAGGATTTACTTTTGGAAGTCAGGCAGATGTTAGAGAAAAAGCAGCTTCTAGTGGATGGCTTACTGCTTACCAAGAGTTTAACGAACAATATACAGAAAATGAAACCAGAAATCTTAGCATTCAAGCTAATATAGATTTAGTGCCAGATTTAACTTTAGATCTTACGGCAAATAGATTATATTCTGAAACTTATTCAGAGAATTACCGAGTGAATCAAGAGGACCTTCAGTATAGATCTTTAACCCCTAATGCCTTCGGAAACTTTAATATTTCTACGATTATGATTTCTTCTGCATTCAGCAAAAGTGATAGTCAGGAGTCTGATGCTTTTAATGAGTTTAGAGCAAACAGATTGCAAATTGCTAATCGCTTGGCAACAGAGGCAGGAATTGACTTAACAGATGCTAACAATATAGATCAAGAAACCGGTTATCCTAAAGGCTTCGGTAAAAATAGCCAAGCGGTACTATTACCTTCATTTCTTTCGGCTTATACGACAAGCGATGCGAAAGATGTAAGTTTAGGAACTTTTAGAGATACGCCCTTACCTAACTGGAATTTGAAATATACCGGATTAATGCGTTTGGGTTGGTTTAAAGATAAATTCAAACGTTTTAGTATACAACACGGCTATACATCTATTTATAATGTGAACCAGTTTCAAAGTAATCTAGATTATGATAGAGGTAACCCCTACGGAGAGAGCAATGTAGATCAGTCTGGAGATTATAAGAATCCATTCTTGATTTCTAACATAAACTTGGTAGAACAATTCTCCCCTTTGGTAAAAGTGGATATGGAATTAAAAAATTCTGTAAAGATTTTAGCGGAAATCAAGAAAGATCGACAATTATCTCTTAGTTTTGACAATAACTTGCTTACCGAGATTCAAGGGAATGAATATATTTTAGGTTTAGGGTATCGTTTACGAAATTTAACGATGGCTACTAAAATTGCTGGGCAGCAAAGAATAATACGAAGTGATTTAATCTTTAAGGCAGATTTATCTTACCGAAGAAATGAAACTATTATTAGGTATTTAGATTTTAATAATAGTCAAACTACTTCGGGACAAGATATTTGGGGATTCAATTTTAATGCAGAGTATGCGCTTTCAAAAAACTTAACCGCAATATTTTATTACGACCATAGTTTTTCTGAATACGCTGTTTCTACTGCATTTCCACAAACCACCATAAGATCTGGGTTTACCTTGAGGTATAATTTTGGAAATTAAACAGTAACTTATAAAATAACAATTAAAATGAACATACCAAGCGAATTAAAGTACACTAAAGACCACGAGTGGATTAAGATTGATGGCGATATTGCAACTGTAGGAATTACAGAATTTGCACAAAGCGAATTAGGAGATATCGTATATGTGGAGGTGGAAACCGTAGATGAGACCTTAGAAAGGGAGGAAGTTTTTGGAACAGTAGAAGCGGTAAAAACAGTATCTGATCTTTTCTTACCTCTCTCTGGAGAGATTATTGAGTTTAACGAGTCTTTAGAAGATGAGCCAGAAAATGTAAATACAGACCCATACGGGGATGGTTGGATGGTGAAAATTAAAATGACAGCACCAGAGCAAGTAAAAGACTTAATAGATGCAGAGGCTTATAAAGAACTTATTGGCGCCTAAATTAATTTTAACTATAGCACTGCTGTTTTCTATAGGGATTCTTTACGCTTCTCTAATGCGCACAGACGGACTGCCTAAAGTTAATTTTGATCAAGTTGATAAAGTTTTTCATTTCATAGCTTATTTAGGACTTAGCCTTATATGGTATTTGTATTACATAAGCTGTAACTTGGGAAAGCAGATTCAGAAAAAGCCTTTTTTAATAATTGGTTTGCTAATAGTTGCTTTTGGCATTCTTATTGAAGTTTTACAAGATGTTGCTACGAGTTATAGAACTATAGATCGTCTTGATGTATTGGCAAATTCATTAGGAGTTTTAAGCGCTTATATTCTAGTAATAATGTTAAGATTGAGAATCCAAAACTTTAAAACTAAAGAATAACTTAGATTTTTTGTAAAAAATAATTACATTAGCAATTCGATAAAATTTAATTATGGAACCAAAGAAAAACCCAAAAAAAGATCTAGGAAGGAAAAGCGTGCTTTTTTTTCAACTGGGTCTTATTTTAATGCTTTTTATTACTTGGCGTGCTATTGAGTGGAAAACCTACGATAAAGAGGACATAGATCAAGGAGTAGTTCAGTTTGATCAACTCGATGAAGAAGATATGCCTATTACGCAAATCAAAACTCCACCACCACCACCACCGCCACCACCGCCAGCTCCCGAAGTTATTGAGGTTGTTGAGGATGATGTAGAAATCGAAGAAGAAATTATCGAATCTACGGAGGTAATGGATGAGCCAGAAATTGTGGAAGTTGCTGAGGTAGAAGAAGCGCCAGAAGAGGTAATTGAAGATGTTCCTTTTACAGCGATTGAAGATGTACCTTTATTTCCTGGTTGTGAAAAATTTACAACCAATAATGAGCGTAAGAAATGTATGAGTGACAAGATTAAAGATTTTGTCAACAGTAAATTTAATACCGATTTAGGGTCAGAACTAGGTCTTACTGGTGTAAACAGAGTTTATGTTCGTTTTAAAATTGATAAAAACGGAAAAATTACAGGAGTTCAAGCAAGAGCGCCGCACCCAAGACTTCAGAAAGAAGCAGAGCGTGTAGTGAATATGCTACCTAATATGACTCCAGGTAAGCAAAGAGGAAAAGCAGTGGGAGTACTTTATTCATTGCCAATTATTTTTCAAGTCCAAGATTAAGAAGAATAATATTATATTTCAAAAGCCTTTAATGTAAAGATTAAAGGCTTTTTTTATTGCTCATTAGTTTTGGCAGCATTGTTGATTCTGCACTTGTAGAACTAAAACAATATGTTATGAGAAAGAATAAGCCTACCCGCAAAAGCAGTGTCGTTTATTTTCAGATGGGTTTAATTGCAGCCTTATTGATAGCGATATTTCTGATAGAAAATAAAACGGAAATTGAAATTTTAAATCCTGAGACCGCTAGTTTTAAGGAATTAGAATCAGAAAAACCTTTTGTTTTTAGTATGCCTAACAAGCAACCAGAAAAAACTGTAGTTACTAAAGAAAAGAAACCTACCAAAAAACTGCCCGTAAAACCTAGTAAAGACCCTGTAGAGACTTCTAAGCCTAAAAATCCTGTAGCACCAATAAACCCAGAAAAAAAAGAATTAGGTAAAATGGGTCTCCAAAAACCTGCAGAAAAGCAAATAGAAGAATTCAGCTTTAGAGTTGTAGAGATGGCTCCTGTTTTTCCTGGTTGTGAAGTATATGAGACTCAGGAAGAAATTAGAGCTTGTTTTTCATCTCAAATTGGTCAATCGATTAAAAATAAGTTTGATGGGGATTTGGCTGCAAAGCTTCATTTAAGCGGTGAGCAAAGGATATACGTAAATTTCACAGTGAATGAATTGGGTATTGTAGAGAACATTAAAACAAGATCTGTAAGCGAAGCCTTAGCAGAGGAGGCTAAAAGAGTAGTGAATTTATTACCTAAAATGAAGCCCGCGCAACAACAAGGCAAGAAGGTGTCTGTGAGTTATAGTTTGCCTATTATTTTTGATATTCATTAATTGTATAAGATTTCAAAACGGTATGCTATATGTTTTAGCGTTTTAAAAATACTTTTGCGTATATTTCGGCCAAATTTATGACCAATATTATGCGTATCTTATTTGTTCTTTTTATAAGCCTTATTGTATGTAATTCCGCGAAAGCGCAAATTTTAATTTCCGATGTGGAGCAGTATCCATTATTTGAAGAATGTGAAGAGGTTGCCGTAAGGCAGCAGGAGAGCTGCTTTAAATTAAGCTTAAATACTTTTATAAAATCTAAGTTTGAAATGCCAGAGAGTTTGGCAAAAGAAAATTTTGCGGGTAATGTGACCGTTTTGTTTGAAGTGACCAAAGAAGGCATGTTTAAAGTTCTTTACATTGATGCGATTAGTGAAGAATTGAAAACAGAAATGCAACGCGTTTTTGAAGAACTTCCTGTAGTGAAGCCGGCAACTTATAACGGTAAACCTGCATATATTCAGTTTAGATATCCTATTTATGTGCCATTTTCGGGTGAAAATAAAATCAACATAGATCCCAATAATGCTATAGCCCAAAACGAAGTTAAGAACACAAAGAAGCGAGCAGATACGGTAGAGTCTTCGGAATATGAAGATTTGGAGGCGGAATATGAAAAGTATGAGTACAGGGAATTTGAAAGCAATATTAATATTCCTTTTTCTCACGAAGTTTACAGTCGGTTTGATTTTGAATTAAACAGAGTAGGGACTAATGCGCACACGAGTGTAAAACCATTTTTATATGGAACGGTAAATAAATATTATGACTTTAAAGCCCAGAATGATTCCTTAAAGTTGAAGGGCGACTCATGGTTGTTTCGTAAATTTTTTAATGAACGCCTCATTAGATTGCAAGGGAAAGATTATTGGTTTAATGCAGATGTAGCAGCCGATTTGCAAGTAGGAAAAGATTTTGATGCCGATTTTAAAAACACCTATAATAATACGAGGGCAGCAGTTATTCAAGGAGGAATTGGTAAAAACCTTAATTTTTATGCTGCAGTCTATGAAAGTCAAGGTAGGTTTGCGGGTTATTTTAATAACTATGCAGAATCTATTAAGCCAGATGGAGGAAATCCAGCTGTAATTCCAGGAAGAGGAATTGCAAAAAGTTTTAAAGAAGATTCTTACGATTATCCTACCGCCGAGGGGTATATTTCTTATTCGCCTAATACAACATTTAACTTTCAGTTTGGTCACGGCAAAAACTTCATAGGAGATGGTTACCGTAGCTTGTTAATGAGTGATGTCGCTAGTCCGTATCCGTATTTTAAGGTGAGTACTAGCTTTTGGAAACTAAAATACACCAATACTTGGATGTCTTTACGAGATATACGCCCAGAAGTGACTGAAAGTGGATCTTTTAGAACCAAATATATGGCAACGCATTATTTAAGTTATAATATTACCAAGCGTCTTAATATTGGTTTGTTTGAATCTGTTTTATGGGAAAATGACAATGACCGCGGATTTGATATAAATTACCTTAACCCCATCATCTTTTATCGTGCAATCGAGTTTTCTACGGGTTCTCGTGGAGGGAATGCGCTTATTGGCTTAGCTTACAAATACAAAATCTCTAATCAACTAAACACTTATGGGCAATTGATGATTGATGAGTTTTCTTCTAAAGATATCATTGGAGGAGATAACAGCTATAAAAACAAAATTGGTTATCAACTGGGTTTAAAATATTTTAATGCCTTTAACGTAGATAATTTATATCTGCAAATGGAATATAATAGAGTGAGGCCTTATACTTATTCTCACAATTCGGTGACTTTAAATTATGGGCATAACAATCAATCTATGGCGCATATTAGAGGTGCTAACTTTAGCGAAGCTATTTTTATTGCTAGATATCGCTTAAAAAGATGGTATGGGCAGGCTAAATTTATGTTTGGTGCAAAAGGTTACGAATTAACTAACGATAAAGATCCTTATTATGGAGGGGATATCTATGGTACAGAATATGATCGGGAGACAGATTTAGGGAATGAAATCTATCAAGGAAATAAAGTTGATTTTACCTATGGGGAATTTGAGCTAGGTTACTTGGTGAACCCTGCAACAAATTTGAAAGTGTATGCCAGTATTATACAGCGAAATCTTTCGCCTACCATAAAAGATACAGAGCTTAATCTCGTCGAAAACAGCACTTGGTTGAATTTTGGATTAAGGACAGACTTGTTTAATTGGTATTATGACTTTTAGGTTATTTCACAATTGCCGCTTAAAAACATTTAACAATAAAAGGGACTTGTTAGAAGGGTTTTAAACAGTATCTTTGCACTCCAAAACAACCTGTTTTTTTGAGTAAGACCATCACAAATAATCAGACGATAGATCTTGTTTCAGATTTCAAAGAAATCACGAAGATGCGCTTAGCAGTAAGTGTAGTCTTTTCTTCGGTAGCAGGATACTTTTTGGGTGCTGAAATTATCGACTTTGTTGAGGTTTTATTGTTAGCGATAGGAGGATATATGATGGTGGGAGCTTCTAATGCATTCAATCAAATCATTGAAAGAGATTTGGATGTATTGATGAATAGAACCAAAAACAGACCTATTCCATCTGGAAGAATGTCTGTGAATAAAGCGTTATTTATTGGTTCTACATTGGCAGGATTAGGTTTGGCTATCTTATATTATATCAATCCTATAACGTCGATGTTTGGCGCGATATCCATTTTTCTTTATGTAAGTGTTTATACGCCATTAAAGACTAGAACTCCACTTTCTGTCTTTGTTGGAGCGTTTCCGGGAGCTATTCCTTTTATGTTAGGATGGGTGGCTGCAACAGGAAGTTTTAGTATTGAAGCAGGAACCTTATTTATGATACAGTTTTTTTGGCAATTTCCTCACTTTTGGGCATTGGGATGGTGGTTGTATGACGACTATAAGCGAGGCGGTTTTTTTATGCTTCCAACAGGAAAAAGAGATAAGGGTACAGCCATTCAAATCATATTATACACGATTTGGACCATTGCGGTATCTTTAATCCCCATTTTTGGTGTCACAGGAAGACTTTATTTAACTCCAGTTTCAGGAGTGTTGATATTAATTTTAGGATTAGGAATGCTTTACTATGCCTACAAATTATTTCAAAATCGAGATGAAATTTCAGCAAAAAAATTAATGTTTGCTAGTGTTTCATACATTACGGTATTACAAATCATTTATGTATTAGATAAATATATACGAATATGGATTTAACCCAAGGAACGGAAAAAGAAAAGATTGCAAGATCAAAAAAGATGATGCTTTGGTTTGGGATCATTAGCATGGGAATGATGTTTGCCGGCTTAACGAGTGCTTACGTAGTAAGTAAAAATAGACCAGACTGGCTCAAAGACTTTGAGCTGCCTAATGTTTTTATTTATAGTACCGCACTTATTTTGATAAGTAGTATCACTTTTCATTTAGCCAAGAAGTCTATTAGAAAAAATGCTACTATGAAGGCATCTGGTTTGTTGTGGATTACTTTAGCTTTAGGCTTGGGATTTATTTACCTTCAGTTTGAAGGTTTTAATCAAATTTTACAAAACGGATACTATTTTACAGGAAGCGCTAGCACTATAACCACTTCATTTATTTATTTGGTAGTGCTTGCTCACCTAGCGCATATATTTGCAGGTGTCATTGTATTGTTAGTGGTAATTTATAATAATTCTAAACAGCGGTATAAAAGCGGTCAAATGCTTGGTATAGAACTGGGTGCAACATTTTGGCACTTCATAGATGTCCTGTGGATATATCTGTTTTTATTTTTATATTTCTTTAGATAAGAAAATTAACTATTTTTGCTAAATATTTTAACATTAATTTCTCTTTATGGAAGCTACTGTTGCAAGAACAGGAACCGAAGGTAAGACTTGGGGCGGAGGCTCAAAATCTCCTTTAAAATCAAGTTATGGAAAGTTGATGATGTGGTTTTTTATCACTTCTGATGCATTAACATTTTCCGGCTTTTTAGCGGCTTACGGTTTTTCTAGATTTAAGTTTTTAGATTCTTGGCCAATCGCCGACGAGGTTTTTAATCACTTTCCCTTTTTACACGGAGTAGATGCTCCCATGTATTATGTGGCCTTGATGACCTTTATCTTAATTTTCTCCTCTGTAACTATGGTACTGGCAGTAGATGCTGGCCACCATATGAAGAAAGGGAAAGTAACCATTTATATGTTTCTTACCGTTATTGGAGGAGTGATATTCTTAGGTTCCCAAGCCTGGGAGTGGAAGAACTTTATAAAAGGTACTTATGGAGCAGTAGAAACTTCAGGAGGACAAATTCTACAATTTGTAAATACAGACGGCGAGCGCGTAGCTTTAAAAGATATAGCTGTAGATTTAGATGAAGATAGGGTTTCTCATGAGCGTAAAAACGGTCTTTGGTATACTACAGATGAAAAAAACTTAACTACATATTCCATTAACGAGATAAAGGAAGGTTTTAAAGCCAAGAATAATATTTTAGTTAGAACCTTGGAGAATGATGAAAATGGAGCAAAAGTAGTTCTGTCTAGAGAAAAATCTCTAGTCTATATGAATGATAGAGCTGTAAATGTTGTAGAAGGAGCAAACCTAACGCATAACGAATATGGTCCGCCATTATTTGCAGATTTCTTTTTCTTCATTACAGGTTTCCACGGGTTTCACGTAAGTATTGGAGTTTTATTAAATATCATTATATTTTTTAATGTGATTCTTGGAACTTACGAAAGAAGAGGTAGTTATGAAATGGTAGAAAAAGTTGGACTTTACTGGCACTTTGTAGATTTAGTTTGGGTATTTGTATTTACATTCTTCTACCTAGTTTAATAAAATAAAGAATAAAAAAATGGCACACGAAGCAACGCATCAAGACGACGGTTCTGCTGCAAAAAGAATTTGGTTAGTTTTTGCAATATTATCGGCGGTTACTATAGTAGAAGTAGTTTTAGGAATTCTAAAACCAGATTTTTTAGTGAAGACAACTTTTATTTATATGTCTTTATTAAACTGGATTTTCATTGTCTTAACCTTGTATAAAGCATATTTAATTACTTGGGCTTTTATGCATATGGAGCATGAGAGTAAAGGCTTAAGAAGAGCTGTAGTTTGGACGGGAGTATTTTTAATTTCCTACCTCCTCTTTATCTTATTAACCGAAGGAGACTACGTATATGAAGTCTATCAAAATGGGCAGATGACTTGGGACTTCTAAAAGTTATAATAAAA
Organism: Mesonia ostreae; assembly: GCF_031845265.1. NCBI lineage: Bacteria > Pseudomonadati > Bacteroidota > Flavobacteriia > Flavobacteriales > Flavobacteriaceae > Mesonia > Mesonia ostreae. Next base: position 71,788 of record NZ_JAVRBG010000002.1, read on the forward strand.
TAAAAGACGGTTATTAAAGCCGTCTTTTATTTTTTAAGATCTAAAGCAATACGCCAAAAATGAAAAAATTTACAATTCTCTTTGTGCTTTTTGCACTTCCAATTTTAGCCTATCTTTTCTTCGCTTCTGGAGTTAATAATTTTGCTAAGCTTCCAACCATTACTCCGCAAGTAAAGAATTTAAACTCTTTTTCTTCTTTTAACGGAAAACCACTTCAGTTTAAAGACAAAATCACCATTCTTATGTTTTATGGAGATAATATCAATGTAATGGAGGGTAATGCGTTTAATCTCAATGAAAAGATTTACGATAAAAATTATAACTTTAATGATTTTCAATTTGTTGCTATCGCAAAAGATGGTCAACAGCAAGCAGCAAAGGATCTTTTAGCAGAATTATCTATAACTACAGATATTGTGAAATGGAATTTTGGTTTTGCTTCCGCGGAAGCGATCCAAGAATTGTTTCATAGCTTGGAGACCAATTTAAGCTTAAACGAAGATTTAGCCAATACCCACGCTTTTATAATCGATAAGAATGGCAGTTTAAGAGGTAGAAAGGGAGAAGATGATCATTCTAAAATTGAAAATTATGGTTACAATACCAGTTCTGTGGGCGAACTGAATAATGTGATGGATGATGATGTAAAAGTGATACTTGCAGAATATAGATTGGCTTTGAAAAAGTATAATAAATAGGCTATGAAAAACTATTCTTACGTAGGCATTTCCTTAGTGATTCTTATTTTTGGAATTTGGGCAGTGCCAAAAATTATAGCTAAATTTACTACGCCAGATATGGCTGAAATAGGAGAGGTACCTAAGTTTTCTTTTACCAATCAGGATGGAGAGACCATAACAAATGAAGATTATAGAGGAAAGGTATACGTAGTTGAGTTTTTTTTCACAACCTGTCCTACGATCTGCCCTAAGATGAATGAAAATATGGTTAAAATTCAAAATGAATTTTATGGCAATCCTAACTTTGGAATAGCATCCTTTAGCATTTATCCTGAGCATGATACGCCAAAGGTGCTTAAAGCTTACGCCGAAGAATACGGCGTTGCAATTCCCAATTGGAATATGTTAACGGGAGAGCGAGAAGCTATTTTTGAGTTGGCTAATACAGGTTTTAACCTCTACGTAGCAGAAAATAAAGAAATGGATGGTAATTTTGAGCATTCAGGTTATTTTGCTTTGGTAGATCAAGAAGGAGTCATACGCTCTAGATATGATGATTTTGGCAATCCAATTGCTTTTTACAATGGTTTGGATAAAAAAAATATAGAAATGCTTAAAGAGGACATTAAAAACTTATTATAAAATACCATGGGTGCATTAAAGAAGACAGATAGAATTGTGGTGCCAGTTATTATTATTTTATCTGTGATCATTCCATTAGTTGTTCTTGTTCTTATGAACATGCCAGCGCGGTATGATATTTTTGGGTTGGATATGGGAACGTATCCATTTTTTCACGCGATGCTTAACGGCGCAACCGCATTTCTTTTATTAGTGGGCTACATTCTCATCCGTAAAGGAGAGAAGAAATTACACCGTAACGTAATGATTACGGCGTTCTTTTTATCTTGCATATTTTTAGGAAGTTATGTAATCTCTAAATTAAGTAACGCACCAGTTCCTTATGCTGGCGAAGGTTTTTTAAAACCTATTTATTTGTTTGTGCTAATTACGCATATTGTGCTTTCTATAGTTATTGTTCCCTTAGTTTTATTTACAATGTATCGTGGCCTAACAAAAGAATATGTAAAACATAGGAGAATCGCACGCTGGACATTTCCTATTTGGTTGTATGTTTCGGTAACTGGGGTTTTGGTGTATTTATTTATGTTGCCTTATTATTAAATGTTGATGATGAAAAAAACAATTTCTTTTTTACTGATTGTAACGATTTCGCTAATTTTTAATGTGGCTTACGCGCAATGTTCTATGTGTAGAGCAGTATTAGAAAGTGATGTAGATGGCGGTGCAGCAGAAGCTATTAATGATGGAATTGTATACCTAATGGTTTTTCCTTACATTCTTGTGGCTGGAGTAGGAGTCGCTATTTATAGACTAATGAGATCAAATAAGTCTTCTACCTAAATGTTAAATTTACTGATTATCTAGTACATCTCTTGTAACGAATCCTGTTTTTCTTAGTCTTATGGTTAACTACTGCGCTTTCGCGGAAGAAAAAATAATCCTATGATAGACATAAAAGACCTGCATAAATCGTATAAAACAGGAGCTACTTCTTTGCATGTACTTAAAGGCATCAATTTTAGTGTAAAAGAAGGAGAATTGGTTTCTATAATGGGTTCCTCTGGCTCTGGGAAATCTACTTTGCTTAATATTTTAGGCATGTTAGATGAAGCAGATGCAGGTTCTTATCATCTAGATAATGTGCCTATAAAAAACCTTAACGAAAAAATTGCTGCTCAATATAGAAACAAATTTCTTGGTTTTATATTTCAATCCTTCAACCTTATAAATTATAAAACCGCTTTAGATAATGTGGCGATGCCGTTATATTATCAAGGTGTAAGCAGAGGTGAGCGTCTAGATAGATCTATGGCTTACTTAGAAAAAGTAGGATTAGCACCGTGGGCAAAACACTTACCAAACGAGCTTTCAGGAGGACAAAAACAACGTGTCGCCATAGCAAGAGCCTTGGCGAGTGATCCTAAAGTTCTACTAGCCGATGAGCCAACAGGCGCTTTAGATACTAAAACTTCCTACGAAGTGATGGATTTGATTCAGGGGATTAACGATGAAGGAAAGACAATTTTAGTAGTAACACACGAAGATGATATTGCGCATATGACCAAGCGAATCGTCAATCTTAAAGACGGTGTGATTATAGATGATTCTATGGTAAAGCAAGTAAGAGCTAAAGATAATGTTTAATCTAGCACGTTGGGAAGAGATTTTTGAAACCATTAGCAAAAATAAGCTAAGGACATTTCTTACGGGCTTATCTGTACTTTCTGGAATTTTTATTTTAGTTATTCTATTAGGTGTTAGCCAGGGAATGCAAAACGGGATTTCAAGTCAGTTTCAAGAGGATGCCGCCAATATGATTTATGTTTGGACGGGGGTTACATCCGTAGAGTACAAAGGGATGAACCCTGGAAGAGAAATTCAGCTTCGCAATAAAGATTACGATCAAATTGTAAAAGCACATGAAAATGAATTAGAACATAAGTCTTCTGTCTATCGTATTTGGGGCGGAATGGTAAATTATAAAAAAGAGTCTGGGAGTTATCGAGTAGAAGGAATTTATCCCGATTATCAATTTCTAGAAAATCAGACGATGCTCAAAGGCCGTCACATTAATATGTTAGATGTGGATCATACCACTAAGAGCATAGTGATTGGTAAAAAAGTAAACGATGATTTGTTTAAAAATGAAGAAGCGCTGGGAAAATACGTTAAAATCTCTGGAGTCAATTTTAAAGTAGTGGGGGTATTTACAGATCCTGGAGGAGAGCGAGAAGAGTCTAGAGTATTTGTGGCTATTACCACAGCGCAAAAAGTGTTTGGTGCTCAAAACAAAGTAAGTAACTTATCTTTTAGCTTACCTATGGAGGATAACTTTGATAAAGCTACCGCGGCCTCGGTTCAGTTTTCTGAAAAATTAAAGGATAAACTTAAAAAAGCTCATGATGTAGCGCCAGAGGATGATAGCGCTATTTCTGTAAATAACTCTTTAGAGAATGCGAAACGTTTTTATGAACTCATGTCCATGATAAAAATGTTCTTTTGGTTTGTAGGGATTGCAACAATCTTGGCTGGGGTAATTGGGGTAAGTAACATTATGCTCATAATCGTGAAAGAACGTACGAAAGAAATAGGAATCCGTAAAGCTTTAGGTGCACAACCGTTATCTATTGTAACCATGATTTTACACGAGTCAATTTTCGTAACCGCCATCGCAGGATTTTTAGGTCTATTTTTAGGTTTAGTGTTGTTAGAATTTGTTGGACCTATGGTAGAAACGGAATTTATCACCAATCCTTCGGTTAATTTTAATATCGCCATAACTACGGTAGTCATACTGATTTTTGCTGGGGCTATCGCCGGATTTTTTCCCGCTTGGCGAGCAGCCAGAATTAAACCCATTATAGCCTTAAGAGACGAATAGTATGTTTAGTAGAGATAAATGGAACGAAATTATAGAATCCCTAACCTCCAATTGGTTTAGAACCATACTTACAGCCTTTGGTGTGCTATGGGGAATCTTTATTTTAGTTATTTTGTTGGCAGCAGGAAAAGGTTTAGAAAACGGAGTAAAACAAGGTTTTGGAGGTATGGCGACCAATAGCATGTTTATGTGGACGCAAACGGTATCTAAACCCTACAAGGGTTTACCCAAGGGTAGAAGATATAGCTTTAAAACCAAAGATGTTCAAGCGATTAAAGATAATGTGCCAGGGCTTCAATATGTTTCTCCTAGAAATCAACTGGGAGGTTTTGGAGGATCTAATAATGTGGTACGCGGACTAAAATCTGGGGCTTTTAATGTGTACGGTGATTATCCCGAAATTATCAATCAACAACCTTTAGACATTACGGCGGGTAGATTTATAAACTATAATGATATACACGAAAAACGAAAAGTTGCGGTTATTGGTGAAGGAGTAAGAACTAATATGTATGATAAGGAAGAGGCGGTGTTAGGAAGTTATATCAAAATCAACGGAGTTAACTTTCAAGTAATAGGAACCTATAAAAAGAAAAGTACTGGCGGAGGAAATTCTGAAGAAGATCAAAAAGAAATTTATGTGCCTTTTACCGCTTTTTCCCAAGCCTTTAATATGGGAGATTTGGTAGGATGGATGGCAATTACAGCAGACGACAATCATTCCATCACCTCACTTAAAAGTGGAGTTTTTGACGTGATCAAGAAAAATCATAGCATACACCCAGAGGACGAACGGGCCGTTGGAAACTTCGATTTATTTGAAGAATACAACAAAATAAGCGGTTTGTTTACCGCCTTAAATTTTGTAGCCTATTTTGTAGGGATTTTAGTATTGCTCTCTGGCGTAATTGGGATTTCTAATATTATGTTGATCGTAGTAAAAGAAAGAACTAGTGAAATTGGCGTTCGAAGAGCTTTAGGAGCAACTCCTTGGAATATACGTGGACAGATATTATTAGAGTCCGTTTTCTTAACAATCATTTCGGGTATGGCAGGAATTATTTTGGCTACTGGCGTGCTTTGGTTGGTAAATTATGTGCTTGCTTCACAAGATACTTCAGAAATGATGTTTCTCAATCCAAGTGTAGATTTAGTTACGGTGATTATCGCCTTGGTAATCTTAGTGATTTCGGGCTTATTGGCAGGTTTAATTCCAGCCCAAAATGCCATCAGAATAAAACCAGTAGACGCATTAAGAACAGAATAAGAATATTTAAAATCAATCTATAAAAATGAAAAGAGTACTAACCATCATTGTTTTAATCGTTATAGGTGTACTATTTTTTGGTTCCTTATACTATTTGTATCAGAAGAATCAAGAAAGTCCTGTGGTCTATGAAACCGAAAAGCCATCCAAGCAGACGATTGTAAAAGAAACGGTTGCCACCGGAAGTATTGTGCCTAAAGATGAGGTGCTTATCAAACCCAATATTTCTGGAATTATAGACAAAATCTATATTGAAGCAGGAGACAATATTAAAGAAGGAGACTTAATTGCTCAGTTACGAGTGGTGCCTAATGTTTCTAACTTAGCCAGTGCAAAAAATCAGATTTCAACAGCAAAGATAGCAATGGATAATGATAAGAAAAGTTACGATCGTCAAAAAGAGTTGTTTGATAAAGGAGTTATTTCTGCCAATGATTTTGATCAAGTGGAGGCAAATTACCGTCAATCTCAACAAACCTATAATGCGGCGCGACAAACTTTTGAGATTATTAAAACAGGAACCACAAGTGGCGTAGGTAACGCTGCCAACACTCAAATACGTTCTACCATTACGGGAATGGTTTTAGAAGTACCTGTTAAAACGGGAAACCAAGTAATTGAAGCTAATAATTTTAATGAAGGAACCACCATTGCTACCTTGGCGAATGTAGATAAGATGATTTTTGAAGGAAAAGTAGATGAATCTGAAGTAGGGAAAATCAAAGAAAACTTGCCGTTAGAAATTACAATTGGTGCCATAGAAAATAAAACTTTTGATGCGGTTTTAGATTATATCGCACCCAAAGGATTAGATGAAAATGGAGCTATTCAATTTGAAATTGAAGGAACTTTAAAAAATCAAGATAGTACTTTTATTCGTTCAGGGTTAAGTGCGAATGCTTCTATTATTTTAGATAAAGTTGAAAATGTTTTAGCGATAAAAGAGTCTTTGGTTCAGTTTGATTCTGATACTAAAGAGCCATTTGTGGAGCTAAAAACAGGAGAGCAGGAGTTTAAACGACAAGAGGTGAAGCTTGGCTTGAGTGACGGAATTTACATTCAAGTTTTAGAGGGTATAAATGAAAATGATGAGATTAAAGTTTGGAATCAGGTGAAACCTGCAGAGAACTTTGGTCAAAAAGACTAAATTTAATTGTAACAAAACTATAATGAAATCTACATATATACATAGAAACCTTTTTATGAAATCAATATCTAGCTTTATTATTCTTTTTTTCTTGACATTTACTTTTCAAGCGCAAGAAAAAAAATGGACGTTAAAAGAGTGTGTTAAGCACGCTCTAGAAAATAATATTTCTATCCGTCAGTCTCAATTAGATCTTGAAATCTCAGAAATAGATAAAAAAGATGCTATTGGTAACTATTTACCGTCCATAAATGCAAATGTTTCTAATTCTTGGAATACAGGTTTAACCCAGAATGTAACTACAGGGGTTTTACAAAATCAAACTACAAGGAATTTATCTGCGGGGGTTACGGTAGGGGTGAATATTTTTAACGGATTGAGTAATTTGAGACAATTACAGAGAGCAAAATTGTCTAGAATGGCTAGTATGTATTCTCTAGAAAAAATGGAGGATGATATAACACTTTTTGTGGCGAATGCCTATTTAGAAGTGTTAGTTAATAAAGAAACTGCAAAAGTTTTAAAAGAACAAAACCAAGTAACACAAGAGCAATTTACAAGAACACAAGACTTAGTAGATGCGGGAGTTTTACCACAAGGTGATTTGTTGGAAATTAAAGCTACTAATGCAGATGAAAATCAACAGATAATTATTGCGGAAAATGCGGTAAGATTGTCGTTAATTAGTCTTGCACAAACATTGTTAATAGATGATTACGAAAGTTTTGATGTAGTAGATGAAACCTATGGTGTTCCAGTTAATGAAATTTTACAAAAGTCACCACAGCAAATTATTGAAAATGCAAGAAAAGAAAGATCAGAAATTAAAATTGCTGAATCTAATGTAGAATTGGCAGAGAAAGATGTTCAGATTGCTAAAAGTGGGTATTTACCAAGCTTAAGTGGATTTTTTAATTACAATACAAGAGAGTCCGGAGCAAATCGTTTTGGACAGGGTGGAATAGATCCCAATTCACCTTCTCAAGTTATCGGTCAAGTTGAATCTACAGGAGAGGCGGTTGTAGCTCCAAATTTTGCTCTATCCACATTACCACCTCTACCATTTTTTGAACAATTATATCTCAATGATGGTATTAGTTACGGACTTCAATTAAATGTTCCTATTTTAAATGGTTTTTCTACAAGAAATTCCGTTCAACGAAATAAAATAAATATTCAGAGAGCAGAATATCAATTAGAGCAAGCAAAACTAGATTTAGAATCGAATGTGTATCAAGCTTATGTAGATGCTCAAGGAGCGGCAGAAGCTTATCAAGCAGCAGAAGTTGCTGTAGAATCGCAAGAGCTGGCTTACGATTATGCAAAAGAACGCTATGATGTTGGACTAACAAATGCTTTTGATTTTAGTCAGTCAAAATTTAGATTGTCAAATTCACAAAGTCAACTTATCAGAAATAAATACGATTATATTTTTAAATTAAAGGTTTTAGAGCTCTACTTTGGTGTAGACGCAAAAGATATTAAGTTATAATTATGAAAAAAAAGACACTTGTTATAATTGTTGCCTTAGTTGTAGCGGTTATTTTGTTATTGGTAGTTGGTAAAAAAAGCGGATGGTTTGGTAAAACTGGAAACTTTAAACAAGTTGAAATAACTGCCATTAATGAAATAGATATAACCGAAACGGTTTCGGCTACAGGGAAAATACAACCTGAAGTTGAGGTAAAGCTTTCTTCAGAAGTTTCGGGTGAAATTATTGAGTTACCAATCCAAGAAGGTCAAACCGTAGAAAAAGGAGACTTATTGGTCAAGATTAATCCAGATTTATACCAATCTAGCTTACAGCGATCTCAAGCAAGTTATCAAAATATACAAGCTTCTTTAGCGCAAAGTAAAGCGAGTTTAAAACAAGCAAAAGCCAACTATGACCGAAACAGAACTCTTTTTGATAAAGGGGTGATCTCAAAATCTGAATGGGATGCTATTGTTTCTGAGTATGAAATGGCTCAGGCTTCAAAAGAATCGGCGTATTACAATGTGCAAAGTGCCGCAGCTTCTGTAAATGAAGCCAAAGATAACTTGGGTAGAACTACCATTTATGCGCCTATGTCTGGTACTATTTCAAAATTAGATGCAGAGTTGGGAGAACGAGTGGTGGGAACCCAACAAATGGCAGGAACAGAAATTTTACGTGTAGCCAATCTTGCAGAGATGGAAGTAGAGGTAGAAGTAAATGAAAATGATATTGTAAAAATCGCCATAGGAGATTCTGCTATCGTAGAGGTAGATGCTTATCTAGGAAAAGAGTTTCAAGGGGTGGTAACTGAAATATCCAACTCTGCCGCAGATAATTTAACGGCAGACCAAGTGACTAATTTTGACGTGAAAGTAAAGATTCTTAAAAAATCTTATCAGGACCTTACGGAAGGGAAACCAGAAAATTTCTCTCCTTTTAGACCGGGAATGACGGCTACGGTAGATATTATCACCAATAAGAAGAAAGATATTATAGGAGTTCCTATTAGTGCGATTGTGATTAAAAACGATACCACTTCCGTAAAGAAAAATACCAATCAAAATGTAGAATCTAAATCGGCTTCCAAAAGGACCAATACAGATGAAACTTTTGAATGTGTCTTTGTAAAGAATGGAGAAGAAGCTAGGTTACAAGTGGTAAAAACCGGTGTGCAAGACGATACGAATATAGAAATCTCTGAAGGTTTAAAAGTAGGCGATGAGGTGATTATAGGTCCGTACAATACGGTTACCAAAAGTTTAAAAGCGGGAGATAAAATAGAAGTGAAAAGCAATTTAGAAGAGAAATAATTTTGGCTTTAATATTAGTATTAGAAACGACTACCATCAATTGTTCTGTTGCCTTAGCAGAAGACGATAAAGTAATTGCGATAAAAGAAGATAAAACTCCAGGCTATTCTCACGCAGAAAAACTTCACTTATTTATAGAGGCTGTCTTAAAAGAGGCCAAGAAAGAGCTGGCAGATTTGGATGCAGTAGCGGTAAGTAAAGGTCCCGGTTCTTATACGGGATTAAGAATAGGCGTTTCCGCAGCAAAAGGCTTGTGTTACGCGCTAAATATTCCGTTAATAGCGGTAAATACACTTACCTCTATCGCTCATCAATACAAGTCTCTAGACTTTAAGAATACTTATGTGATTCCTATCTTAGACGCACGCAGAATGGAAGTCTATACTTCAGTTTTTGAGTTGAAAAATGGTGAGTTAATTCCAATTTCGAGTGTAGAAGCTAAACTCATTGATGAAAACTCGTATGCAGAATTTAATGGGAACAGACTTTTTGTAGGAGATGGAGTACAGAAAATTGAAGATACGATTCTAGACAAGGAGAATTCTATGTTTGTACAGAGCCTTCCTTCTACGAGAGAGATGGCAAAATTAGCTTATGACAAATACAAAATAAGCGACACTGAAGATGTCGCTTATTTTGAACCTTTTTATTTAAAAGATTTTGTGATTCAGAAGAAAAAGAAAGCTTAAGAATTTTCCGTTACTTCATTGTAATACTTTGTAAGAGTGATTAGATCTTCCTCTTCATTACTTCTTCTAAATTTTAATTTATTGTTTTTAATGTACTTTTCTAATTCTTTATTGTGATCTGGAAAAGCATCTGCAGCTCTTCTTTTGTGAGCTTCAATAGAGAAAAGCTCATTATTTACAGAAATAAAATAATTTTCTTCATTTTTTAATCTAGGTTTTTTATCGCTACTCATAGGTGTATTAGATTTTTGACCAGGAGTAAATTTCTGACTGATTCTTTTTAATACTTGTGCGTCATCATTTTCATTTAAAACAACAAGGTAACCATTATTGGCTTTGTTAATGAAGATAGGAAGCTGATTAATAAAAGTAAATTTTGTACCATCTATCACAATATCATACTTTGGATTTCTTTCCATAATTAAAGTTTCCTCTTCTTGTGGAGATTTTTTGGCTTCGAAAGTATCATCATATATTCTATATCTTAGATAGACAGAGATTACTTGCCCGGTTTCTTTATCAATCACTTCTCCTTTCTTAAATTCATCATCATAATACATAGAACCAATAACGTTCGTATTTTCTATCTTTTGACCATTTTTAATGAAGTAATTGGTATTATTTTTAATATTGTTATTAAAATTATCAACAGTAGATATCATTTGCTGAAACTGAGATATGCTTGAAGGAGCAATGGCAGGAGATCTTTGCGCAAATGAAAATGTAACGGTTAATACAGCTAATAAAAGGGTAATACGTTTCATATATTTAATTTAAAATTTGGATTTGTAATTTACAAAAAAATTGTATTCTGAACACAAAGTACAATTTTTATTCCAAATTCTTAATTATTATAAATTTCCGTAATAATTAACCAGTTTATTTAAATCTTCATCTCTAGAACTCTCTTTAAATTTTAGATTATCCTTCTTAATAAATTGCTTTAATTCTTTTTGATGATCAGGAAACGCTTTATATGCTTTTCTTTTATGAGGCTCTATTTCGGTAAGTTTATTATCAATAGCAATAAAGTAATTTTCATTATTTAAAAGTCTAGGTTTTTTATTACTCTCCATAGCAGATCTTGCCTTTTGACCAGGAACATATTTTTGGCTTATTCTTTTAACTAAAGAGACCTTATCATTTTCAGCCATCACCAAAACGTAACCATTATTAGCTTCATTAATAAATACAGGTAATTTATTGATAAAAACGAAATGACGATCATCATATTTAACATCAAATTGGTTTGATCTTTCCATAATAAGGGTGTTCTCGTCCTCCGCGGCTTTTCTAGCTTCAAAAGAATCATCAAAAATTCTATACCTCACAAATAAGTTAATGACTTCCCCAGTCTTTTTATAAATAACTTTCGCTTTTTTAAAATTACTTGAAAGATACATATCACCAATTACATTTATATTTTCAACTTTCTCTCCTTTTTTGTTAATAAAAAAGTTGGTGTTGTTTTTTAGATTGTTATTAAAGTCATCGATTTTATTGAGAGCTTTGTCCCAATCAGTTTGTTTCGTAATAAGGGCTGATCCTTCAGGGATTACTATAGGTTCTTGACTAAAATTTAATAATTGAGCAAAACTTGGAGTACTTAACAAGATAATCATTAATAAAAAGAGTAATTTTTTCATGATAATAGTTTTTAGTTCATACGTGATATTGTTAAAAATACTAAAAAAAAACGCCAAACTATTAATTTGGCGTTTAATATTTAATAAAAAGGTTTAATCCTTAATAATATGAATATCTCTTTGTGGGTAAGGGATGCCAATTCCCGCGGCATCTAACCTTACTTTAGCCTCTTCAATAGTATACCAGTGACATCCCCAGAAAACATCATTATAGGCCATAAACCTAAGTGATAGATTTACAGAATTATCTGCAAGCTCAGTCACCACTACTTGCGGAGCAGGATCTTTATGAATATCTTCTTGCTCTGTCATCAAGTTCATTAAGATGTCTTTTGCTTCCTTAATATTTGCATCATAAGAAATTCCAATGCTAATCGCATCTTTTCGTTTTCCTTCCACGGTATAATTAACAATATTATCATTAGATAATTTACCATTGGGCACTACCGCCAATTGGTTTCCAAAAGTATTAATGTGGGTGTAAAAAATAGAAATTTCTTTTACACTACCAGAAACTCCTTGAGCTTCAATCCAATCTCCAATTTTAAATGGTTTTAAAATGATAATGAGTACACCTCCCGCAAAATTGGCTAAAGAACCTTGCAAGGCTAAACCTACCGCCAAACCAGCAGCACCAATTATAGCTACTAAACTTGTAGTTTCTATTCCTAACTGAGTGATGGCAGTAATAACTACCAAAATCTTTAGAACCCAACCTAATATATTAAGAATAAAATTTTCTAGAGCAAGATCATAGTCTCTACTCTTAAAAAACTTGGCTACATAGCGTACAACCAATTTTGCTAGCCACCATCCAATCACAAAAATGGCAATAGCAGCCACTAAATTAGGTAAAAAGTCAATTAGCTTTTGACCATATTCTTTTGCGTAATACTCAACATTGTTTAACTTATCCATGTTATATATTTTTAAAGCCGATAATAATTAGTTTTTTTATCTATAAAAACTTTTCGTTGTTTAAGTTTTGTTAAACTTACTTGAATAAAATCTGATGAAGAATTTCTATATTCTCTTTGGTTGGTTTTTGGCAAGATAGTTCTTTACATAAAAACATATATTTATTTTCATCGCTTTCGCGGAAGTCTTTCTGGGTAAGATGAAAAGGCATTTTAGGACTTAATAGTACATTGGGAAGATACCTCTCTAAAAAGTAGGATTTGTTCTTGTGGCATGCTTCTCCAAAACTAAGGCTATAATAAGGGTGCGTATAGTTGAGGTAGGTATTCATCCATTCGCTATAATTGGATGGAGTGCTACTAAAAGAATCTGCGTAAGTATGAAGCATTTTTTTCACGATATCGGAATATTCTTCTGTGTTGCTTAGTTTTCCCATCATAAAAAGATTATTGCACATGACGGCATTAGAACTAGGAATCACATTGTCATGTACTTCAAAAAGACGGGTAAATAAATAGGTGTTCTCTCTAGAAGATAAATGAAATAAAGTTTTTTCTTCATTAAAAAATTCCGCGAAAGCGATATCTGTTAACTGCTCTGCTTTTGTAAGCCAAGTTTTTCCAAAAGTCACTTGGTAGATTTGTAAATAAGCTTTAATTAAAAAAGCATAATCCTCTAAAGTCCCTAAAATTTGCTTTTCACCATTCACAAAATTCTTAAATAATTTTCTGTCGAATAATTTTTCCCAGATCGCGTTAGCAGTTTTTAATGCCAAGTTTAGGTAATATTTGTTTGAGGTAGCTTCATAATAATCTATGAACGAAGAAATTGTAAGCGCGTTCCAGCTGGTTAAGCACTTGTGATCTAAAAGCGGTAACGGTCGTTTCAATCTTTCTTGGTGCAAGATTTGAAGACAATTCTCTTCTTTTTGCTTTAGTTGTTCTTGGGTTAAATTATATTTATCTAAAAGCTCTTTGGAATCTTCGGTTTTGAAAAGTATATACCTTCCATTTTCCCAATATCCTTTATGATCGATATTGTAAAGCTCTGAAAATAAGTCAAAATCCTCCTTTAAAAGTTTTTGCAGTTGCGATTTTGTCCAAGTATAATAGGCGCCTTCTTCTTGATCTCCCTTTTCATTAAGACTATCGGCGTCATAAGAAGCGTAAAATAAGCCTTCAGGGTTTCCTAATTTTTTCTCTATGAACCACAATGTTTTCTTAGCTGTATCTTTAAACAAGTCTTCCTTAAAAACTTGATAAGCTTTCGCGTACAAAGAAGCTAGTTGTGCGTTATCGTAAAGCATTTTTTCAAAATGGGGAATGTGCCATTTGTCATCTACTGTATACCGAGAAAAGCCACTGCCCACGGCATCGTTAATTCCGCCTTGAGCGATTTTAGTGAGGGTAAACTTTACATAGTTTAAAACATTCTCATTGTTTTCCTGAAAGCCATAACGCAATAAATACTGCAATTGATTAGGCATCATGAATTTGGGTGCATTTTTATCTCCGCCATAAGTCCAATCAAAATTTTGCGACCATTTATTTACGGCTTCTTTTAGGATTTCTTTTTTAAAACCCTTGTTTTCAGGCTTTTCTATGAGTTGGGTAGAAAGAATACCTTGCTCCAGTTTTTCGGCATACTCTTCCATCTTTGCGGGATCTTTTTGATATATATCCTTTAATTGATACAAAGCACTCAGCCATTGTTTTTCGGGTACATAAGTAGCTCCCCAAATTGGTTTTCCGTTAGGCAAGGCAATAATATTAAGCGGCCAGCCTCCCTGTCTGGTCATAATTTGCAAAGCGAGCATATAGATTTGATCTACATCTGGATGTTCTTCTCTATCTACCTTTATAGAGATAAAGTTGTCGTTCATCATATGGGCGACATTTTGCTTTTCGAAAACTTCTTTTTCCATTACGTGGCACCAATGGCAAGCGGTGTACCCTATACTAATTATAAGAAGCTTGTCTTGTTTTTGGGCTTCTTGTAAAGAATCTTCTTCCCAAACTTGCCAATGAATAGGATTGTTGGCGTGTTGTAATAGATAAGGACTCGATTGGTTCTTAAGATTATTTTGCGCAAAAGTCATTTGGTTGTATTATTTTAGTTTTTTGTTATTGAAGTTTTATTCTTGAAAGTTAATGTTTTGATAACAATAAAAATAAGATAAAGAAATAGGAAATATACACTTTTGCAGCTTCAGATTTAATTCTTTTTTATGGAAACTACTTATATCGTAATGCTTACGATTTTATTTGCACTAGCAATAACAGATTTGGTTGTTGGGGTAAGTAATGATGCAGTAAATTTTTTAAATTCTGCTATTGGATCTAAAGCCATATCTATAAAAACCATTATGATTGTGGCCAGTATAGGAGTTGCGGTGGGAGCGATTTTTTCTAGTGGTTTAATGGAAGTCGCCCGAAAAGGTATATTTGTTCCCGGTCAATTTTATTTTGACGAGATCATGATTATTTTTCTGGCAGTCATGATCACAGATGTCTTGCTACTCGATTTCTTTAATTCTTTAGGATTACCCACATCAACAACCGTTTCTATTGTTTTTGAATTGTTAGGAGCTGCCGTAAGTGTGGCTTGTATAAAATTGTATCATATTGGAGAGGGCTATGAATTACTTTCTAACTATATAAATACTTCTAAAGCTTTAGAAATTATTATTGGAATTTTGCTCTCGGTCGTCATTGCCTTTAGCATAGGAGCCTTGGTTCAATACCTTTCTAGACTCGTATTTTCTTTTCAATTTGAGAAGAAAATAAAGTATGTAGGAAGTATTTTTGGAGGGATTTCTATCACGGCAATCACCTATTTCATTTTTATAAAAGGGATGAAAAGTATTTCTTTTATTCCTACAAATGTAAAAGATTATGTAGATAATAATACCTTAATCATCATTTTAGGAAGCTTTATCGTCTGGACTTTATTCTCTCAAGTATTAATGAGTATTTTTAAAGTTAATATTTTAAAGTCGATTATTCTTATTGGAACCTTTGCTCTGGCTTTGGCTTTCGCCGGAAATGATTTAGTTAACTTTATAGGGGTTCCTATTGCGGCTTGGCAATCTTTTGAATTGTGGCAGGAGGCTTACCTTTCTACAGGCATTCTTCCTTCTCAATTTAATATGGTAGGACTCGCTGGCGCTGTGCAAACACCAGAATTGTTGTTAGTTGCGGCAGGAGGAATTATGGTAGTTACGTTATGGTTTTCTAGTAAGGCAAAAGCGGTAGTAGATACAGGAATTAATTTGGCCAGACAAGGAGATGGCGCAGAACGTTTTCAACCCAACGCGTTATCTAGAGTTATAGTAAGATATTCGGTGTATTTATCTAACGGAATTTCTGTTGTTTTACCATCTACCGTAAAAAATAAAATAGATGAGAAATTTCAAAAGCCAAAAGAGCTCGTTAATGATAGAAGAATTGATGCACCCGCTTTTGATACGGTAAGAGCTTCGGTTAATTTGGTGGTGGCCAGTATTCTAATTTCTATAGGAACCAACTTAAAGTTGCCACTATCTACTACGTATGTCACATTTATGGTAGCCATGGGTACTTCTTTGGCAGATAGAGCCTGGGATAGAGAAAGCGCCGTGTATAGAGTTGCTGGAGTTATTAATGTTATAGGAGGTTGGTTTGTAACGGCTATTGTTGCTTTTATAGCCGCAGCCATATTTGCAGCGATTATATGGTATGGAGGGATGATTGCCATTGTATTATTAGTTCTATTAGCTGTTTCTTTAATCGTAAGAAGCGCCGTTTTACACACTAGAAAAGTAAAAGCCGAGAAGAATAAAAAGCGTTTTAATAGAAATGATATTATTACCATTAATGAAATTACGATAGAAACATCGCAAAATATTTCTAATGTAATCAAAGGAATCAATAAGCGCTACAGTAAAGTAATAGACCATTTGGGCTATCACGATTTAGGAAAGCTAAAAAAGGATACTAAAAAGCTTAACGTGCTCGAAGATGAGGTAGATGAATTAAAAGATAACGTTTTCTACTTTATAAAATCTCTAGAAGAAAACTCTGTGGAAGCAAGTAGATTTTATATTCTCTTTTTAGATCATATACAAGATATTGTGGAGTCGATTGCACAAATTACACGATCTAGTTACAAGCACGTTCACAATAATCATAAAAATCTAAAATTTAATCAAATTAGAGATTTAAAGAGTATTGATAGAGAGTTGCAGGTAGTTTTTGATGAAATTATAGAAACTTTTGATAGCCAATCATTTGAGAATATTAACCATATTATTGTGCAGAAACAAGCGCTTATCGAAAAGGTTTCAGAGCTAATACAAAAACAGATTACTCGTATTCGCACTTCAGAAACGAGTCCGAAAAACACCAAATTATACTTCGGACTTCTCTTAGAAACGAAAGATATGATCAATTCCACAATCAATCTACTACAATTATTTGAGACCTATTATGAAGATGCTAAACGAGAATTTTAGTACTAATTAATAATTGTATAAAATAAAAAAGCTCCTCATTGGGAGCTTTTTTATTTCTTTCAAGAAGTTGAGGCAGTAAGGAGAAATTAACCGTTTATCGCTTCTACCGTTTGTACTTTATCTTTCAACATTTCTTTTAACATATTTTCAATTCCGTTCTTAAGTGTAATCGTAGAAGAAGGACATCCGCTACAAGCGCCTTGCAAGATGACTTTTACGGTCTTGGTGGTTGCATCATAAGACTCGAACATAATATTCCCCCCGTCACTGGCAACGGCAGGTTTTACGTATTCATCCAAAATGGAAACAATTTCTTTAGAAGTTTCATCTAGATGCTCTGTAGCTGGTGTAGAGCTGTTGGTCTGACTTTTTGCAGTATTGCGTTGTACAGCAACTTCTTCTTCTAAGATTTCTCTTCCTTCTTCGAGATAACCTCTAATAAACTCTCTTAACTCTAAGGTGATGTCATTCCACTCTGCAACATCATATTTAGAAATTGAGACATAATTTTCATCTAAAAAAACCTCTTTAACAAATGGGAAGTGGAATAGGGCTTTCGCTAAGGGCGACTTTGAGGCCTCATCAATATTCTTAAATTCTATAGATTGTATCACTAATTTTTTATTGGCTATAAATTTCATCACTCTTGGGTTTGGAGTGACTTCTGCGTATACTGTTGTAGGAGTTTTTTTGGGTTTAGCTACTGGATCTTTGACGATTTGAATCCCCGAATTTAAAAGCTCTTCCAGTTGGATTTTTAATTCCTCTTGAACATCCTTCCATTCTACTAGGTCAAATTTCTCTATCGCAACAAAATTTTGTGCTAAATAAACCGTTTTAACAAAAGGAAGATGAAATAATTTTTGCGCTAAAGGCGATTTAGAAGCTTCATCAATATTCTTATATTCATAGCTTTTATGGTTCACTAAAAACCGATTTGCCTCGAATTTTAGTATAGATTTATTGGCTGTTGACTTTATTTCTATAAGGTAATTACTCATAATCATAAATTTTAAACAAAAATACTAAAAGAAATACAATGAAATGAATATATTTACGGCTTATATGGAGAAATAAAGTACGATTAAAAGCCTCAGAAAGTACTGTTTTTATGTTAATTTTAGTGCTTCTGTTAAATAAGATTTAAATATTATGGTTATAAATTTTTTACTTTTTCCCATTTTGTTTTAATTTGACGAGATAATACCCTAATGAAATATGAAATCTATCAAAACCTACTTGTTTCTTGTAATTATTGCCCTACCATTTTTGTCTCAAGCTCAAGAACGAGGAATTCCTGTTTACTCAGATTACCTAACCGATAATCTTTATCTAGTACACCCATCTATGGCTGGCGCTGGTATAAGAAATAAGATTCGTCTTACCGGAAGAAGACAATGGTTCGATGTAGATGATGCTCCTTCTTTAGAAACCTTAAGTTTAAATGGAAGAGTAGGAGAAAATATTGGTATTGGAGGTATTTTATACAACGATAGTAATGGTCGCTTTTCTCAACAAGGAGTTTATGCTACTTTTGCTTATCATATTTTACTCTCTAGAGACCGTGTATATTTAAACCAATTGTCATTTGGATTAAATGTGGGTGTTTTACAAGAAAAATTGGATGAAAGCGATCTTATTGGGGGTACAAATTTTGATGATCCTATTATTTCGGGAACAGAGCAGCAAGATTCTTATTTTAATGTAGATTTTGGAATGTCGTACTATTTTCTAGAATTCTATTCACACTTTACAGTGAAAAACTTAATTCCGCAAAAGCGTGATATTTTTTCTGAAAATTTTGAAACCGATAACCAAAGACAATACTTACTCTCTTTAGGATACTTAATCGCGCCGTATGGTTCAGATTGGTCGTATGAACCCTCTGTGCTTTTTAAAATGAAAGAAGAAACTTCAGAATCATCAATAGATGTAAACTTTAAGGTATATAGGCAGTTCGATTTTGGTCAATTATGGGGTGGTCTTTCTTATAGAAGAGATTTTGATGGCGCAGAATATAGCACCGATGGTTTGTCGACTATAGAAAATCAAAAATCACAGTATGTATCTCCGTTTTTAGGAATCAACTATAATGATTTTATGTTTGCATATACCTATACTTATCAAGCAAATTCTGTAGTATTAACTAGTTCTGGTTTCCATCAAATTACTTTAGGATATACCTTTGGGAAAAACAAAGAACCATACCACTGTAATTGTCCTGCAATTAACTACTAAAAATCTAAGTAAGAAACCTCAACTATTTCAGGTCTATCTTTATTAACCAAATAGTCTAGTACCTTAGGATTTTGATTAGAATAAAATATAGAGGATTTTTTAGGTCCCTCATAAAGCAGTTTTGCATCTTGTAAAACTGCTTTTGTTTGTCTTGCCACCGCTTCACCAGAATCTATAATTTTTACTTCTGAAGGTAGAATCTCCTTAATTAAAGGGATTAAATAGGGATAATGGCTACATCCTAGCACCAAATAATCTATTTTCTTTAGCAGCATAGGTTGCAATAATTCCACTAATAAGTCTTTCGTTTGCTGGGAATTTAATTCCCCTTGTTCCACAAGCGGCACTAGTCCCTCTCCAATTACCTCAATCAATTCAATATCTTTTGCAAAAATTTTTGCTGTTTTGGCAAATAGTTTACTCGTTAAAGTACCTTTAGTCGCTAGAATGCCAATGACTTTAGTAGTGCTTTGAAGTGCTGCGGGTTTAATGGCAGGTTCTATACCAATAATAGGAACATCAAAAGTGGATCTTAGTTCTTTAATGGCGTTAGTTGTAGCTGTATTACAAGCAACAACGATAATCTTTGCGCCACGATTTAGAAGGAACTCTGTATTTTTAAAGGATAAATCAATAATCTTCTGTCTAGATTTAGCGCCATAGGGAGCGTTTTTACTGTCTGCTAAGTAAATTATCTGTTCGCTTGGTAAAAGTTGCTGTACAGCCTTAAAAATAGAAGTGCCGCCAACGCCAGAGTCAAACATTCCAATAGGAGAAGATTTATTTATGATTTTCATAGTAGAGTAAAAATAAAAAAGCGTTTCTATTTTAGAAACGCTTTTTAAGTATTTTATGAAAAAAATAGAATTAGATTCCTAACTCCTTCTTTACATCGTTAGCTAGATCATAACCGTCTGCTAAAAGTACCCCACCAGCTCCAGTAGTTGAGTCTAGAACATAATCATAGCCTTTTGCTCTTGCAACTTTTTGGATAGCAGTTCTTGCTTTCTCGTAAACAGGTCTTAACAATTCAGTCTCTTTCTTTTGTAATTCCTTTTGAGCATTTTGCTGAAATTGAACAATTTTCTCTTGAGTGGCTTGTAATTCTCTAGCTCTGGTCGCGTTTTCTTCTTCAGTTTTTGAAGTTGCTTCAGCTTGGTAACGTTGATTTTTGTTTTGAGCTTCTTTTAATAAGTCATCAATATCTGCTCTATAGGTATTTTCTAACTTTTCTAACTGCGACATAGCAGATTGGTACGTGGGCATAGATTCTATAAGTTCTTGTGTGCCTACGTGAGCAATTTTAGAACTTTGAGCATTGGTAAATCCAATGGCACCTAACATAAACGATACGGCTATTAATACTGTTTTAAATTGTTTCATCTTTTTAAAATTAATGGTTTGTTACTTAATTGATATTTATTGTTATTACCTATTTCTAGCGTTTTCTATACTATCTCTTCTGCGCTCTCTATCTTCTAATAGTTTTCTTCTTCTTTCATCATATGCGGCTTGCCTTGCAGCTCTAGCCGAATCTCTTTTAGCTTGGCGATCTTCTAACAACGCTTCTCTTTCATTTACTTTAATCTGTCTCTCTCGCTCTCTTTTTGCCTCTTCCGCAGCATCTTTTTTGGCGCCTTCTACAGATTTGTATTTGTCATCTGTCTCTGCCACCTCATTAGCTCTATTTTTATTGTCTGTTTTTCTTGCTGTTCTTTCAATCATAGATAATATTTGATCGCTAATATCATGACGGTCAGCAGAAAATAACATTAACGCATCCGCGGAATTTTCAAAAATAAAATCGTACTCTCGTTTAAGGCCAATTTCTTGCACTGCATTAAAAACTTGGTCTTGAACCGGCTGAACCAATTGTCTTTTTTGAACCATCAAATCTCCTTGCGCTCCAAATCTTTCATTTTGATAATCCAACACTTTTTTTTCTTCAAAAGTAATTTCCTCTTCTCTTTCTTCTATAAGCTCTTTGGTTAATAAAGCTCGTTCATTTTCTAGATTTTGCTTCATATCATCTACCTCGCTCATCATCAACTCAATTTCAGACTTCCATTTTTGAACTTTACTTTCTAATTGCTGATTGGCTTGTTGGTATTCTGGAATATTTTTTAAAATATAATCCATATCAATATAAGCAATCTTGATTCCTCTTTGCGCATTTGCCTGAAAGCTAAATGCTATTGCCATCATAATAAGAAGTAAATTATTTTTTTTCATCATCTCGAGTTCATGTTAGAAAATATCGTGCCAATCTAGAATTGTTGTCCAATAATAAAATGCGGTTCCCAACCACTAGCTCCATTATTGGTACCAGGAATAGGATCAAATCCGTAACCAAAATCAATACCAAGAAGTCCAAAGGCAGGCATAAATATACGTAATCCAACTCCAGCAGACCTACTTAATTGAAAAGGGTTAAAATCTTTAAAACCATCATAACTTGCTCCACCTTCTACAAAAGCTAAGGTGTAAATAGAAGCGGCAGGTTTTAATGTAATTGGATATCTTAATTCCAGAGAGTATTTGTTGTAAATAGTGGCCCCATCATTTCTAGTGAGGTTAGAGCCAGCTGTTCTATCTCTTGGGATTAACGATTGGTTAGGATAACCTCTAAGTGCAATATTTTCCCTTCCGTCAAGACTATAGCCACCTAAACCATCTCCTCCTAAATAGAATCTCTCAAAAGGAGGTATCCCGCGGTCATTGTCGTAAGCTCCTAAGAATCCATATTCCGTAGAAGCTTTAAGCACTAATTTACCAATTAATTTATTGTACCAAGTACCTTTAAATTTAATTTTATAGTACTCTAATAATTTAAATCGCTCTTGATCTATTTTAGCAACATCTGCCTCTCCATTCGTTTGAAATTCAGGATCATTTCCTAACTCGGCATAATCTACACCATTCCAAGCAGAATATGGAGGAGTAAATTTTGCTGAAACACTAAATTGTGAACCTCCCATAGGAAAAACAGGATTGGTGTAGGTATTGTCTCTACTTAATCCTAAGGTTAGTGCGATATTGTTTGCATATCCATTAGGAAACGTAAATAAACCAATATTATAGTTTTTTAAGTTATAATGTTGATAGCTTATCGCAGCAGAGGCAGTAAAGTAATCATCTGGAATGGTTAATCTTTTGGCCAAACCTAGAGATCCACCCGTAATTAAAAATCTTCTATCTCTATCTGCTTCTCTTTCAAACGCATCATAAAAATATTGAACCGTATGAGAAAAAGAAGCTGTTAAACGGATTGGTTTTTTACCTCCCAACCAAGGTTCAGAAAAAGATAAGCTATAGGTTTGGTAGAAACTCGCAGCTTGTGCTCTTAAAGATAAAGTTTGACCGTCTCCCATAGGTAATGGTTTGTACGCATCTTTATCTAAAATTCCTTTGAGAGAGAAGTTATTAAAGGACAATCCTAAAGTTCCTACAAAACCTCCACCGCCGTAACCTCCTTGAAGTTCTACTTGGCTAGCACCGCTTTCTACTACTTTGTAATCTAAATCTACTGTCGCATCTGCAGGATTTACTTTAAAATCTGGTGAAAGTTGCTCTGCATCAAAAAATCCGGTAGCACCTAATTCTCTTACGGTTCTCACTACATCTTGCTTGCTATATTTTTGACCTGGTTTTGTTCGTATGTTTCTGTAAATTACGTGATCGTTCGTCTTGTCATTTCCAGAAACACTAATTCTATCAAAATAAGCTATTTTTCCTTCTCTAATACGTATTTCAAAATCGATGGTGTCGTTGTAGATTTTTGTTTCTACCGGACTTATTTGTGCGAATAAATAACCATTATTTTGATATAAATTGGTAAGGTCTTCTCCGTCAGGTTGGGTTTGATCGCTTATTTTCTTCTCTAATAAAGTGCCGTTATACACATCTCCCTTAGAAATTCCTAGAAGATTCTTTAGTTGATTATCAGAATAAACACTGTTTCCTAAAAACGCGATATCCCCAAAATAGTATTTGTTTCCTTCTTCTAAGTTGATGGTAAGTTCAACATCCTTTTCATTTAATTTCACCATCGTATCAGAAACTATTCTTGCATCTCGATAACCTTTAGATTTATATTTATCTATGATTTTCTCTTTGCTAAGATCGTATTCATCTTGAATATATTTAGATCTTTTCCAAAATCTAAAAAAACTTTTTTGCTTCGTTTTCATTTGGCGACGCACCTTAGCGTCTGTAAAGACTTCGTTTCCATTAATATTAATGTTCGCTACCTTTACTTTTTCTCCACGATCTATTCTTAAGATCATATTTACTTGCTCTGCTTCAGAAACGTCTGCGGTGTCTTTAACTGTATTGGTTCTAATATCTACTTTGGCGTTGAGGTAACCATCTAAAGCATAGGTATTTTTAATAGAGTTGCGTGTGGTGGTGATAAGGTTTTCAGTCACCTTAGAGCCTGCTTTTAAGTTATTATCCTTAATGATATTAGCTCTTTTCTTCTTCTTTTTAAGACCTACAATCTCTACCTCATTAAGTTCTGGCACTTCAACGATCTCTAATTCTAAATCGGCTACATTACCTTCTACGTTGGTCACGTATAGATTGATATCGCTAAATAGACCTAAATCCCAAAGTTTTTTAATGATGTTACTTATTCTATCTCCAGGAATAAAAATTTCTTCTCCAGATTTAAGTCCCATAAAAGCAATCACGGTTTGCTCGTTGTAATTTTGACTCCCTACAACCGTAATTTCGCCAACGGTATATTCTTTACCGTTAGCAATGGCTATATCTTGAGCCTGAATAGGATTAAATGCGAATACGCAAAGTATTAAAAGTAATAGTTTCTTTAACATCAATATATTAATTGATTTGTTCACTGGTTTTTCCAAATCTTCTTTCTCTGTTTTGATAATTAAGTATTGCCTCAAATAGGTTTTCTTTACGGAAGTCTGGCCATAATACTTCTGTAAAATATAATTCTGCGTAAGCGATTTGCCACAGCAGAAAATTACTTATGCGCTGTTCGCCACTTGTTCTGATGAGTAAATCTACATCTGGTAAATTATGACTATACAAATGCTGCTGTACAACATTCTCGTCAATCTGCGCAATAGAAATTTCTTGGTTAGAAACTTTTTCACTTATTTTTTTAATCACACTTAAAAGCTCTTCTCTAGAGCCGTAGCTAAGAGCGAGAGTTAGAGTCATTAAATTATTTTTGGAAGTTTTTTCAATTACTTCTTCCAATTCTTTTCTCGCTTTCTTTGGTAAGTTGTCTAAACAGCCAATAGCCGTAAGCTTAATATTATTGTCCATTAAAGTTTTAATTTCTTTCTTAAGGGAAGAAACCAATAACTTCATAAGGGTTTTTACTTCTAGCTTGGGTCGGTTCCAGTTTTCTGTAGAGAAAGCAAAGAGCGTAAGGTTTTCAATACCTATTTCTGCACAAGACTCTACGGTTTCACGTACGGCTACCGTTCCTTTCTCATGACCTACAGCGCGCAAAAATCCTTGCTTTTTTGCCCACCTGCCATTACCATCCATAATAATGGAGATATGCTTAGGTAGTTTATCTTTATTTATTTTCTCTTTCAAATTCATTAAAAAGCGCTGTAACAAGGTTTTCGGCCAAAGGTATAAGTTAAGGTAACACCCACAAACATATACCAGTCATTTGTGTTGGGATTTCCAAAAGACGGATAAGTATCACCACCATCAAATTCTTCCGGATTACTTCCGTCAAGGTTATCGGTAAATGTGTATCTGGCGCCTACTTCTAGCCCTATAACCCAATAAGGACTTAAAGTCCCTTTTATCCCTATTACCATAGGAATTGCTGCTGTTATTTTATTGTCAAAGGGAGTAATACGGTTGGATTCACTTAGGTATTGATCTTCTGTCAAAAGACCTGTTAACCCAGTATAAAGATAGGGAGTAAATTGCGGTCTTAGGGTATGGAGATCCCATTCCCAAAAGGTATATTCAATCCCTAAAGAGGCTTCGGTAACTTGGCTTTTAAAAGCATAACCTCTATTTCTTCTTCTGTTTTCATTCGCATCTCTATCTTCAGCTTCTAAGGTGGTATGAAGTAAAGTAAATCTAAAAGAGTGCCTTTTACTTCTATTCCATTTAAAGATACCTCCCCCCACTAAGCTTTTTGGAGCTATGAAGTTGGTGGGTCCTACATCACCAATATAGTTAGCGCCTCCAAAGTAAGCGCCTAATTCATAGGTTTGAGAACGTACATCTTTAACACACATAAATATGGTTATGGCAGCGATTAAATACTTCATAGATTTTTAAAAGTTTGCAAATATATGAATTAAGTTTTCTCTATCTTAATTTATATGATTTTTGTACCTCTATGATTAACAAATTATACTCGTTTTTATTGTTTTAGTTTCTTTTATCTTCTCCCCAAAGTAGTTTTTGTCTAAGGGTTTTGATAAAACTATCTTCATTTAAAAGAACTAAGCCTATGGTAAATGGCGCCTTTTTGATGGTAATGGTCGTGTCATTATCTAGACTTGTTAATCTTGAGTCTAGGGAAACCAAAAACATATTTTCTCTTCCAGTTACTTTGAGCGTAAGTTCTGTATCGTCTGGAATTAGTAAAGGTCTTGCATTTAAATTATGAGGAGCGATAGGGGTAATGGCTAAGGCATTGGTTTTTGGGTCTATAATAGGGCCGCCGCAGCTTAGGGAGTACCCTGTAGAACCCGTGGGGGTAGAGACAATGAGTCCATCTGCCCAATATGCATTGAGGTAATTTCCATTAAGCCATGTTTCTATGGTAATCATCGAAGTGGTATTTTTTCTACTAATCGCAACCTCATTTAAAGCAAAGTTCATATCTGAAAGACCTTCGTTTTCTGGAGATGTTGCAATGGTAATCAATGCTCTTTTAGAAATAGAGTATTTTTTTTCTTTTAAAGCCAGTACCATGGCTTTTATATTTTCTTTTTGAATGGTAGCCAAAAAGCCTAATCTACCCGTATTTATTCCTACAATAGGAATATCGAGATCTCTTACAAAGTTGATGCTTTTTAAAATAGTACCATCTCCCCCAATACTAAAAAATAACTGGTAGGACCTATCGAGCTTTTTAAAGGTAGCAAAATTATTGTACTGTCTGTCAATACTGCTATTCTCATTAATTATAGTGAGAAAATTTTCTTCGATTTCTATTTGTATATCTTGTAATTCTAGAGCGTCTAATAGCTCCTGAATATACTGCCCAGAATTTTTATGATAAAATTGTCCGTAAATTGCTACTTTCATATATTTAGATATTTGTCTAGGTAGTCAGATCTTTCTTGTAAATTTTTCGTGTAGGCATCTTCTTCATGTGCGCTTAAAATTTTATACCCATAACGCCTTAAGGTTTGAATAAGGTCATTCACACCAGTTGCATTTACCTTAATAGTAATTTCGGCTACGTCATTTTCTATCTTGCTCACAAAAGCACCCAGTAGTTTATGATTAGAAGATTCTATGATTTGGCTAATCTCACTAAAAGAATATTCCGTAAAGTTTTTTCCCACAACCAGAATAGCACCATTTTCTTTTAAAAAGGGGGTATCATTAATAAAGGACATAATATCACCTAATTCCACATAACCTAGATATTTATTGGATTCTTGTTCTAAAACAGGAATGAGATTGGCGTTATTTACACCAAAATTCTTTAAAATATCCAACCAATTGTCTGTATCTCGAACAAAAAATCGCTCTAAGGCATATAGATATTCCTCTAGTGTTTTATCATTCTCAAAGCATCTTAAGTCATTTTCGCTGATAGAACCTATAAAAATGCCATCTTTTTCTACCGGTACGTGCGTGCAAGTAAGTTCATTAAAAAGCTTTTTAAAACTTGCTACGGACTGATTTACAGATTGTAATTCTACATCATTAATAATATAATTGGACAATAGCATATACTGCGTGTTTTTATCTGCAAATTAATTAAATTATACCACATGAAAGAATGACAACTTTGTATTTTTGTAAAGCAAAAGATAAATTTATGACAAAGCTAAGTGTAAATATTAATAAAATAGCCACCTTAAGAAATGCTCGTGGTGGTAATTTTCCCAATTTAGTAAAGGCCGCAAAAGATATTGAAAATTTTGGAGCGCAAGGGATTACCGTTCATCCAAGACCAGATGAAAGACACATTACTTACCAAGATGTGCGGGATTTACAGCCTATAGTAAAGACCGAGTTTAATATAGAAGGGAATCCTGTTCCTAAATTTATAGACTTGGTACTTCAAAATAAACCAACTCAGGTAACTTTGGTGCCAGACTCGGTAGATGCCATTACTTCTAATGCAGGTTGGGATACTGTGAAAAACAAAGATTTTTTAAAAGAAGTAATTACTGAATTTAAAAATAACGGCATTCGTACCTCTATTTTTGTAGATCCTAATTTAGAGATGATTAAACATGCGGTAGCCACGGGAACGGATAGAATAGAATTATATACCGAAGATTTTGCTAGCGCGTATGAGAAAGGAAATACGAATGCGATTAAACCCTATATCGCTTGCGCGCAATTAGCCAACGAGCTAGGACTTGGGATCAACGCAGGTCACGACTTGTCTTTACAAAACATTGAATTTTTCAAAAATAACATTCCGGGTTTACTGGAAGTTTCTATAGGACATGCGCTTATCGCGGAATCTCTGTATGAAGGTTTAGAAGTAGTAATTCATAAATACCTAAAACGACTTCAGTAATATGAAACTATATTCAAAAATAATTGGTAAAGGGAAGCCTTTTCTCATTCTGCACGGTTTTTTGGGAATGGGGGATAATTGGAAAACCTTAGGGAAAGAGTTTTCAGATGAAGGATATGAAGTTCACTTAGTAGATCAAAGAAACCACGGTCGTAGTCCGCATACAGAGGATTTTGGCTACGATGTAATGGCAGAAGATATTAAAGAGTATTGTGAAGAGAAAAATTTACAAGATATCATTTTGCTAGGGCATTCTATGGGAGGAAAAACCGCGATGAAAGTAGCGACAAACTATCCAGATTTGGTTCACAACCTTATTGTAGTAGATATAGCGCCCAAATATTATGAGCCACACCATCAAACTATTTTAGAAGGTTTAACGATGTTACAAAACTCCGACTTAGATTCTAGAGGCTTAGCCGATGAAAAACTAGAAGAATACATTTCAGAGTGGGGAGTGAGGCAGTTTTTGCTTAAAAACCTCTATTGGAAAGAAAAAGGAAAGTTAGCTTTACGTATGAATCTGGAAGTTTTAAAAGAAAAAGTAGAGCACGTGGGAAAAGCTTTAAATGAGGAAGATACATTTCATAAAGATACCTTATTTGTTAGTGCAGGCAGTTCCAATTACATCCGTAAAGAAGACCGGGAGCTTATTAAATCCCATTTTCCTAAAAGCAATACCGTAATTATTAAAGACGCGGGGCATTGGGTCCACGCAGAAAAACCAGAGGATTTCTTCCAAATCATTATGGCGTTTATTCATAAATTCTCATAAATTTACTATGCCTGCATAATATTTATCGAAAAGGCTTGGCTATATGCTAATTTATGTTAAATTTGATACAATGATTAACTTAATACATTTGGTATGATTATGAAAAAATTACTTCTTTTTGCGGTCTTTTTACTTGCTGCGAGTGTTACTTATGCAGGTGGTTACCGAGTAAGTGCTCAAGGTCAGAGGGCTCTAGCTATGGGCCACACAGGGGTGGCAGTAGTAAATAGTGCGGAGTTAGCTTTCTTTAACCCTGCGGGATTAGTTTATTTAGAAAACGATTTAAATATATCTGCAGGGGTAACTGGCGTAATGTCTAATGTAAAATGGCAAAATAACAATACGGGACAATTCTCTGAGACAGATAACCCTATTGGAACTCCATTTTATTTTTATGCTTCTTACCGCGTTACAGATTTTCTATCTGTAGGTCTAAGTGCTTACTCTCCGTACGGCAGTGTAGTGGAGTATCCAACAGATTGGGCGGGATCGCATTTGGTAAATAAGATTGATTTGCAAGCTATTTACATTCAGCCTTTAATCTCTATAAAAATATCTGAATATTTTAGTATTGGAGGAGGGCCAATCTACGCAACAGGCGGGGTTAATTTTAACAAAAATGTAAACCGTACCCTTACCGATGAACAAGGAAATCGCTCTAACGTAGAGGTAGACGCTTCTAATGTAACCAATTGGGGATGGTCTGCGAGCTGGATGTTTAATCCAACCGAAAATCTAAGAATTGGATTTAATTACCGCTCAGAAATTATTTTAGAAGCGGAAGATGGGGAAGCTGTGTTCTCTAACGTTCCAAATTCTCCTTTGTCACCAATTAAAAACGGGGAAGTAGGCTTTGATGCTTCTTTACCTATGCCTGCTGAACTTTCTGTAGGTTTATCTTATGAATTTTGCGATAAATGGTTATTTGCTTTCGATTATAATAGAGCGTACTGGGAAGTCTATACTAATCTAAATATTGACTTTGCACCAGACGACGTGCCAGACTCTTCTAACCCAAGAAACTACAAAAATGCTTCTACTTATAGATTTGGTTTACAATATGAAGCTTTGGATGAATTGACTTTAAGAGCGGGATATTACTTTGATGAATCTCCAGTTAGAGAAGGTTACTTTGCTCCGGAAACGCCACGAAATGATTCTCACGGATTTACGGGAGGTCTTTCCTACCAAATCAGTAAAAGGTTTGCTGTAGATTTAGCGGTTACATATTTAAGATTCAAAGAAGTAGGTGCTTCTTATGATTATTATATGGAAGATGGAACGAGTGTGCCTTTTGGAGGAACTTACAAGAGTAACGCTCTTTTGGGAGGTTTAGGAGTAACTTTTAATTTATAATAGAGATGAATATGAAAAATTATATAAAATATACTGCAATTTTGGCCTTAAGCCTTGTTGCTTGTGAGCCAGAGTTTGACGAGTCTATTGAAGACGATCAGGTTTATAATCAAGGAGAAGCAAATTTTGAAAATTATGTAGCTGTAGGAAATTCCCTTACGGCAGGTTATGCAGATAATGCATTATATGTACAAGGACAAAAAAATTCTTTTCCTAATATTCTAGCACAACAATTTAAGCACGTTGGAGGTGGAGATTTTAAACAGCCTTTAATGAATGGTAACCTCGGCGGACTTCTTTTAAACGGAACTCAAATTGCAGGTAATCGTTTAACCTTATCTTTGGTAAATGGAATGCCTGCGCCAACACCAATTGCTGGGACTCCAACAACAGAAATCACTAACACGCTAACAGGTTCTTTTAATAATATGGGCGTGCCTGGAGCAAAAAGTTTTCATTTAATCGCTCCTGGCTATGGTAATGCAATAGGAGTACCAAGCGGAATGGCTAACCCATATTTTGCACGTTTTCGTTCTTCAGAGAATGCAACAGTATTGGAAGATGCGGTGGCGCAAAACCCCACATTTTTTAGCTTGTGGATAGGAAATAACGATGTATTAGGCTATGCCGCTGCTGGTGGGGCTGGAGTAAATCAGCAAGGAAATTTAGATCCATCTACGTACGGCTCTAACGATATTACAGATGTAAATGTATTTGCCTCGGTTTATAGTCAAGAAGTGGATGCGCTTACAGCTTCAGCAAGTGGAGGAGTAGTATTAAATATTCCAAATGTTACTTCTACACCTTATTTTAACACGGTTCCATACAATCCATTGACTCCTACTTTATTGGGAGAGCAATTGCCAACTTTAAATGCAACTTACGCTCAGTTGAATCAAGCTTTTGCATTTTTGGGAGTTCCAGAAAGAGCTATACAATTCTCAACATCAGGCGCAAGTGGACTTGTAATTCATGACGAATCATTAACAGATCTTTCTGCACAACTAACACAAGTACTTATTGGAGGTGGTTTTGATCCGCAAACGGCAGCAATTTATGGAGCTCAATACGGGCAAGCCAGACAAGCAAATGCAAATGATTTATTGGTGTTAACGAGTTCTTCTGTAATTGGTACCGTAAATATGGATCGTATCGCAGAATTAATGGCAGTTGGAGTACCAGAACAAACTGCTGGTCAGTTAGCTGTAAATGGCGTTACGTATCCCATGCAAGATCAATATGTGTTACTTCCTTCAGAACAAGAAGATGTGGCAACAGCAACAGCAGTTTTTAATCAAATTATTAAAGGTGTTGCGGCTCAAAAAGGTTTAGCTTTTGTAGACGCTAACGTCCTGTTAGATAGAGTTGCTACCAGCGGAATTAATTATGACGGAGGAACTATTACAAGTGAGTTTGCAACAGGAGGAGCTTTTTCTCTAGACGGAATTCACCTAACTCCTAGAGGGTATGCTTTTATGGCGAACCAAATTATTAATTCTATCAACACTACCTATAACTCGACCATACCTAAAGTAAATATTGGATATTACAGTGGAGGACCTGCTATTGGAGAGTAATCATATCGTTAATCTTTTTACAAAGGCATTCTACTTTAGAGTGCCTTTCTTATTTTTATAAAAAATCAATCTTATGAAACTTATACTTAGTATTTTAGTGACCGCTATTTTAGTAGTGTTATTGGGTAAATTACTCCCAGGAGTTGAGATAATTAGCTACGGAACTGCAATTATTGTTGCCGTGATTTTAGGACTACTTAATTTAATTGTAAGACCAATTTTGGTGGTGCTTACGCTTCCAGTAACAATTCTTACTTTAGGTTTATTCCTTTTAGTCATCAATGCTTTTATTATTTTAATCGTAGACAATTTAATTGGCGGTTTCGCCGTAGATGGATTTTGGTGGGCACTTATCTTTAGTTTATGCCTATCTATATTGCAATCTATTCTAAATTCATTGATGGAATAAATTTCGTTAAGTAACTATTTTGAATCTCTAAAAAAGTATCTGCATTTTATGTGGGTGCTTTTTTATACTTCGGAATTGATGCTAGTTCCAAAAAAAGATTTAATTTGAAGGCGAAATAGCTTTCGTAAATTAAATATTGAGCTATCAAGTTGATTAAAAACTTGGTTGGCAGGTAAATAATGTGTAATTTTGCACTCCAAAATTCAGAAGATTTAAGCATGGAAATTACAAGAGAGAATTTAGACGAGCTAAATGCTGTGATAAAGGTTGATATCAAAAAAGAGGATTACAACCCAAAAGTAGAAAAGATTCTAAAGGATTACCGTAAAACGGCCAATATTCCTGGTTTTAGAAAAGGACACGTGCCTATGGGAATGGTGAAAAAACAATACGGCCAGTCTGTATTGGTTGATGAGGTAAATAAATTATTGCAAGAATCTCTTAACAACTACATTACGGAAGAGAAATTAGAAGTTCTTGGAAATCCGTTACCAAAAGATCAAGAAAGTTTCAATTGGGAGCAAGATGATTATTCTTTTGAATTTGAATTGGGTCTTTCTCCAAAGTTTGATGTGGACTTAAATACGAAAAAGCCAATCACGCAGTACCAAATCGTTGCCGATGAGGAGATGATTGATAACCAAGTGAAAACTATTCAGAAACAATACGGGAAACTGGTATCTAAAGATGTTGCAGAAGAAGGAGATGTGGTTGCAGGTACTTTTAAAAACGAAGAAGAAGGAATTGAAAATACCACTACGCTTCCTTTAGAGAAATTAAAAGGTAAAAGAAACTTAAATAAGTTTGTTGGAGCTAAAGTAGGAGATAAAATAGACTTAAAAACAAAGAGTCTTTTTGAGGATGATCACGATCTTGTAGAGTTTTTAAAAGTAGAACACGATAAAGCGCACGACTTAGATGTAGAAGTGACTTTTGAAATTACTGAAGTAAATAAACAAGAGCTTGCA
Source organism: Mesonia ostreae (assembly GCF_031845265.1). Classification (NCBI taxonomy): domain Bacteria; kingdom Pseudomonadati; phylum Bacteroidota; class Flavobacteriia; order Flavobacteriales; family Flavobacteriaceae; genus Mesonia; species Mesonia ostreae. The sequence goes on from NZ_JAVRBG010000002.1 coordinate 104,925, forward strand.
GAATTAGATCAAGAATTGTTTGATAAACTTTTTGGTGAAGGCAATGTAACTACCGTAACTCAACTGAAAGAAAAAATTAAAGAAGACGCAGAGAATCAGTTTAAGCAACAAAGCGATCAGCAGTTGTTAAATGATATCACAGAGCGTTTGATTGAAACGACTTCATTTGATCTTCCTGGAGAATTCTTACAAAAGTGGATCCGTGTAAGTGGAGAAAAGCAACTTACCGCAGAAGAAGCGAAAGAAGAATACGAGAAGAGTGAAAAAGGATTGCGTTTTCAGCTAATTGAAGGGAAATTGGTGCAAGAGAATGATCTTCAGGTAAAATTTGAAGAAATCAAAGAAATCACTAAAGAGCGTATCAAAATGCAAATGGCGCAATTTGGTCAAACAGATCCTTCCGATAAAGATATTGAAGACATCACCGCTAGAGTACTTTCTAACCAAGAAGAAGTGAAAAAATTATCTGAGCAGGTAATGAATCAAAAATTATTAGATTTCTATAAGGAGAAAGCTAATTTGGATAAAAAAGAAATGACTTACGAAAATTTTGTTAAGGAAGTTTACAAATAGTCTTTTATAGAATTAATACTTATATTTAAGGCGTTAAACCAATAAGGAATAACGCCTTTTTTATTCAATAAAAATAAGGCTTTCAAAAAAGCTAAAAACAAAAAATAACTATGGATTTCGGAAAAGAATTTGAAAAATTTGCGACCAAAGACCAAGGGATTAATCCAAACTACTATTCTAAAATAGTAAGTAGCATGACGCCTACTGGGATGACTCCAAATATTATAGAGGAGAGACAAATGAATGCGGTGGCGATGGATGTCTTTTCTAGATTGATGATGGATAGAATTATCTTTTTAGGAACAGGAATCAATGATCAAATTGCCAATATTGTACAAGCGCAAATGCTTTTTTTAGAAAGTACAGATGCTAACAAAGACATTCAAATTTACATTAACTCACCTGGAGGAAGTGTATATGCAGGCTTAGGTATTTATGATACCATGCAGTTTATAAAACCAGATATTGCTACCATTTGTACAGGAATGGCAGCATCTATGGGAGCTGTTTTATTATGTGCAGGTGCAGCAGGAAAACGAAGTGGACTTCCACACTCTAGAGTAATGATTCATCAGCCTTTAGGAGGAGTTCAAGGACAGGCGAGCGATATTGAGATCACAGCGAGAGAGATTATGACCTTAAAGAAAGAATTGTACACCATCATAGCGAAGCATACTGGACAAGAATATGATAAAGTACACGAGGATAGTGATCGTGACTATTGGATGAAAGCCGATAAAGCGAAAGAATACGGAATGATTGACGAGATTTTAACCAGAGAAGAAACTAAAGCATAAAGTAGAGATATGGCGAAAGAAGAATTAGAATGTTCGTTTTGTGGAAGAAAGAAGCCAGACACCAGCTTGCTTATTGCAGGTTTGGATGCACATATTTGTGACCGCTGTATAGAACAAGCACACGGTATTGTGGTGGAAGAATCTAAGCAAGAAGGAGCACTTGAACTTTCTACGGAGTTTAAATTACGCAAACCTAAATCTATCAAAAAATTTGTAGACGATTATGTAATTGGTCAAGAATATACTAAAAAAGTACTTTCTGTGGCGGTATATAATCATTACAAACGTTTATTGCAGCCTAAAAGTGATGATGATATCGAAATCCAAAAAAGTAACATCATTATGGTGGGGCAAACAGGAACTGGTAAAACCTTAATGGCGAAAACCATTGCAAGAATGCTTAACGTTCCTCTTGCGATTGTGGATGCTACTGTTTTGACAGAAGCTGGTTATGTAGGAGAGGATGTAGAAAGTATATTAACACGCTTATTACAAGCGGCAGATTATAACCTAGAAAAAGCCCAACAAGGAATTGTTTTTATTGATGAGATTGATAAGATTGCACGTAAAAGTGATAATCCATCCATCACTAGAGATGTGAGTGGGGAAGGAGTACAGCAAGCTTTATTAAAGCTCTTGGAAGGAACTACAGTAAACGTTCCGCCAAAGGGAGGTAGAAAGCATCCAGACCAAAAATTTATCGAAGTAAATACAGAGAATATCTTATTTATTGCTGGAGGAGCTTTTGATGGAATTGAAAAAGCAATTGCCAAGCGTCTTAATTTACAGGCGGTAGGGTATAGCGCTTCCAAATCTGAAGATGCCATAGAACAAGATAGTATCTTAAAATACATCATCCCTAAGGATCTTAAAGATTTTGGATTGATTCCAGAAATTATCGGTAGACTTCCTGTATTAACATATATGAATCCGCTTGACGAAGAGACACTTCGTGCAATTTTAACTGAACCAAAGAATTCTCTGATTAAACAATATACCAAATTGTTTGAGATGGATGATATCGAATTTACGATTACAGATGGAGCTTTAGATTATATCGTCACCAAGGCCATAGAATATAAGCTAGGGGCACGTGGATTGCGTTCGCTTTGTGAAGCCATCTTAACTGATGCGATGTTCGAAATGCCTGAAGGAAAGGAAAAAGAATTAAAAGTGACCAAGTCTTACGCTGAAAAAGCTTTAGACAAAAGCACGATTAAAAAGTTGAAGGCAGTTTCTTAGGAACTTGTTTTTGATTGCGATAAATAAAAGCTTGTTCTTTCTAAAGAGCAAGCTTTTTTATTTGTGGTACAACTATTGTTTTGTTGAAAACTGTAACAATCTATACTACTATTTCTGATTTAGAAAGGATATAAAACCTAAGCCTATGCGATTTCTTATTTTATTTTTAGCGAGCAGCACTTTCATGTTTGCTCAAGATCTAGAACCCAAACTTACCACTCAAAAAGCTACAGTATATGTGCAAAAAGCACAATTAGAGGCAAGTAGCAGGTTCAGTTTGACGGAAGGTCGATCAAATGTGGTTTTTAAAAATTTATCATCGGTGATTGATGTGAATAGTATTCAGGTAAAAGGTCTGGACGGAATTACAATGCACGGAATTAGTTTTAGACAAAATTATCTAGAAAATAAAGCAGCGAGTGTTGAGGTGAAAAATCTTGAAATTAGTTTAGCGGATTTAGAACGCAGCAAGGCGAGTTTAGAATACGAATCTGAAGGCTTAAAGAATGCGCTTAATTTATTGCTCGTCAATCAGAAAGTGAATAATGAAAAGCAAAACCTTAGCGTTGCACAATTGGATGCTTACGCCAAGTATTACAAGACCGAAACAAAAAGTTTAAAAACCCAGCAATATGATCTTGATGTAGAAATAAAAGAATTACGCAGAAAAATTAATCAGCTTCATCAAAGTTTAGCTCAGTCTAGGGCCGATTTAAAAAAACCTACTGGAGAAATTGTTCTTGACTTGGAAGCCTCAAGAACACAAACTGCTAATTTAGAGATTACGTATGTGGTGAATAATGCGGGTTGGTATCCAGGGTATGAGATTAGAACCCAAAATACAGAAGCCAATCTCAATTTTGCCTATAAAGCTTTTGTATATCAGTCCAGCGGTCAAGATTGGGAGAATGTAGAACTAAGTCTTTCTACGGGAGATCCTAGTGTGAATGGTACAAAGCCTACAGTGAATCCAATCTATTTAAACTTTATTCGAAATAATCCTGTTCATAATGCGATGAAAAATAGAGTTGCTGGTGTACAGTTAGAGGAAGAGGTGATAATGTCTAGTGATGCTATGGTTAAACAGAAGACTCCAGAACCGCGTATGATCAAGCAAGAAGCGCTTACCCAAGTTCTGTTTCATTTATCTAAGCCCTACAGTATAAAATCTTCTCAGGAAGCTCAAAGTGTATTGATTGAAAAATTTGATATTCCAGCCACCTATGAGCATTTTACGGCACCATTAATTCAGGAAAAAGTATTCTTAACTGCCCTTGTAAAAGATTGGGAAGAGTATGATATGCTTCCTGGCGAGGCTAGTGTCTATTTTGCAGGAAGTTATGCAGGTAAAATCCTATTAGATCCACGAGTGACCGAAGAAGAGTTGGCTATTTCTTTGGGAGTAGATCCTGCCGTGCAAGTAGAGCGTAAGCAAATCAATAGCAAGAAGGATAAAAGTTTCTTTGGCAATGCCATCAAGCTAAACAAGAGTTATGCGATTACGGTTCGTAATCAGAAGAAAACAGCGATAAAATTAAGATTAGTGGATCGCATTCCTATTTCTCAAAACGCTGAAATAAAAATAGAAGATATAAACCAAAATGCTACAGATTATAATAAGCAAACTGGTTTACTCACTTGGGAATTTAGCGTGCAGCCCAATATTAATTCAACTAAAGACTTTTCTTATACCATCAAATACCCAAAAGGAAAACAAATTAATTTGAATTAGATTTTTTTTACGGATTTGATTCCGTAAAGCAACTAAATCTAGTATTGGTTTGAAGTTGAGGTTTTATTTTTGAGTGGGTAGTGCAAAGCTCATTTTGTATATCTGCATTCAGTCTTAATAATAGTCTTGTTTACTCTTGAGTCGGAAACTAACACTTAAAAGACTATTCTTTAGCAATCAATACATTCAGTTTAGACCTGAATAGGAAGAAACTGTCTAAAAAGTAAATTTCTGTCAGCCTAAATCTGCTCGTATCAATGGGGAGGCCTTGATAAAGGTTCTCATATTAATTTTTGAACCACTAGGATGAGATTCTGAAATAAACCCGCCTGAATGATACGGGCAGGTTCAGAATGACAGTTTTCAAAATTTTTCAGAAATCCAGCATCCATAAAAAAGAATAAAAAAAAAGCTCACTTTTTCATAAAGCGAGCTTTTTTTTATAAATTCTAAAGAGAATGTTCTTACATCATTCCTGGCATTCCACCGCCCATTCCTTGTGGCATTCCACCACCAGCATTATCTTCTGGAATATCGATTAAAGCACATTCTGTAGTTAGAATCATACCTGCAACAGAAGCCGCATTTTGTAAAGCGATACGTGCTACTTTTTTAGGATCAATAATTCCTGCTTTAAGCATATCTACATAAGTTTCAGATTTTGCATCGTAACCAAAGTTTTTCTTACCTTCCAAAACTTTATTGATTACAACAGAACCTTCACCTCCTGCATTTTGCACAATCGTTCTTAGCGGAGACTCAATAGCACGAGCAACAATTTGTACTCCTGTAGTTTCGTCTAAACTGTCTGTAGCTAAGTTAGCTAAAACAGCTATTGCTCTTACAAAAGCAACACCTCCACCAGCAACAATACCTTCTTCTACGGCAGCTCTTGTAGCGTGTAAAGCATCATCTACACGGTCTTTTTTCTCTTTCATTTCTACTTCAGATGCAGCTCCTACATACAATACAGCAACTCCACCCGCTAATTTAGCCAAGCGTTCTTGCAGCTTTTCTTTATCATAATCTGAAGTTGTGCTTTCAATTTGCGCTTTGATTTGATTCACGCGGTTAGTAATCACATCATTTTCTCCAGCCCCATTTACAATAGTAGTATTGTCTTTATCGATGCTTACTTTCTCTGCAGTCCCTAATTGTTCTAAGGTTGCATTTTCTAGGGTAAATCCTCTTTCTTCAGAAATTACAGTTCCTCCAGTAATGATAGCAATGTCTTCTAACATGGCTTTTCTACGATCTCCAAAACCAGGTGCTTTTACCGCAGCAATTTTTAAAGAACCTCTTAATTTATTTACTACCAAGGTAGCTAAAGCTTCTCCGTCTACATCTTCAGCAATAATTAATAAAGGCTTTCCAGATTGAGCTACAGGTTCTAGAATTGGCATTAAATCTTTCATCGTAGAGATTTTCTTATCAAAAATCAAGATGTAAGGATTTTCCAAATCCGTAGTCATTTTTTCACTGTTGGTTACAAAATACGGAGAAAGATATCCTCTGTCAAATTGCATTCCTTCCACTACATCTACGTAAGTTTCAGTTCCTTTAGCTTCCTCTACTGTAATTACTCCTTCTTTTCCTACTTTTCCAAAAGCTTCGGCGATTAATTCTCCAATAAGCTCGTCGTTATTAGCAGAGATAGAAGCTACTTGTTTAATTTGTTCCGAAGAACTTCCTACTTCTTTAGTTTGCTTTTCTAACTCTTTGGTAACGGCTTCAACCGCTTTGTCTATCCCCTTTTTTAAATCCATTGGGTTAGCGCCTGCAGCAACGTTTTTAAGTCCTTCCTTAACAATAGCTTGTGCTAAAACAGTAGCAGTAGTAGTACCATCACCAGCAAGGTCATTGGTTTTTGAAGCTACTTCTTTAACCATTTGAGCTCCCATATTTTCTAAAGGATCTTCTAGCTCAATTTCTTTTGCAACAGAAACTCCATCTTTAGTCACCACAGGGGCTCCAAAAGATTTACTAATAATCACATTACGACCTCTTGGTCCTAAAGTTACTTTTACCGCATTTGCTAATGCATCTACGCCACGCTTAATACCGTCGCGTGCTTCAATATCAAATTTTATATTTTTTGCCATGTTATATTTTTTTGTTGAAACCTAAGTTTCAAATAATTTAGAATTAAATTTTAAAGGTGATGAGTTTATAAAATCCCTAAGATTTCGTCTTCTCTCATAATTAAATAATCTTTTCCGTCTAGCTTAAGTTCGGTACCAGAAAACTTTCCGTAAAGAACAGAATCTCCCGTTTTTACTGTCATATCATGCTTTTTTGTACCTTTCCCAACAGCAATTACTTTTCCTTGTTGTGGCTTTTCTTTTGCAGAATCAGGAATGTAAAGACCAGATGCTGTTTTAGTTTCTGCAGCAGCAGGCTCTACGACAACTCTATCTGCTAGAGGTTTAAATTTTAATCCCATTGTTTTAATATTTTAGTTAAAAATTATTTTCTTATTTGAGAGATAATAGACTAAAATTATGCCAAGTAGCCTTCGTCTGTCAAAGACAAAAAAAAATGCCATCTTGTCACAGGACAGATGGCATTTTTTGTAAAAAAATATTTTTTTATTCTCTAATTCCTCCTTCATCATTCGCGGGGGCATCCACAGGCATCGTAGTTTGAGTATCATCATTTATAATTCTAGATTCTCCTAATCCATTTCCATCCATAATCGCTAAGTTAGACAATAAGATAAGCACCAAAAGTACGGTAGCTAGCGTCCAAGTACTCTTATCTAGGAAATTGGTAGTGTTTTGAGCGCCTCCTATTTGAGCTCCACCTCCGCCTCCAAAAGAAGAAGATAAACCTCCACCTTTAGGATTCTGAACCATAATAACAACTATAAGCAAAAATGCTACGATAACGATTAAAACTAAAAATATTGTAAATGTATTCATGATGATTTGTTTTCTTGTAATTTTTCGATTGCCCAAATTTTGTCTGCAAATAAACCACTTTTTTCGGGATTTTTCAAGATTAATATTTTAAATGCTTGAATTGCTTTGGAATAATTTTTCTGTTCTAGGTAAACTCGTGCCAAAGTTTCAGTCATTAAGCTCGTGTTTGCGGGCTCTGAACTTATTTGCGCTGCTCTAGATGGCACTTCTTTTGAAGGAATAATTTTTGGCTTCTTTTCTATAAATTTGTCAATTAATCTAAATCTGTCATCAGATGCCGTAGAAGATCTCTCTTTTTCGCTTACCGGTTTGGCCGATGTAAGTTGTAACCATTGGCTAAAAGAATGCTTTTCGTTAGAGGTAAACTCCAAAGGCTTGCCTTGTTGCAAAACATCTTCTTCTAATTCTTCTTTCTCTGCGGAAGATGTGGAAGAAATTTTTTGAAATAAATTGGGGTCTAATACAAGATTGGCTTCAGATAAATCCATGTTCAGATTCTCTTCCTCCAAATCTTCTTGCTGCGTTCTATATTTTATTTTTTCTGAAACTTTTTGTTGAGCAAACTCTGCGGAAGTGATATAATCAAATAAAACTTCTCTATTCGTAGTATAAGCTGCCGTTTTTTTAAGCGCAGGATTGTAATTAAAACTATGGTGCTGTTTTAAAGCTTTTAACTGAATTGCTCTAGCCGATTGAAAATAAGGAAATTGCTCTAACAAAAGATGATAGTCTCTAAGTTTGCTTTCGGGTAAAAGCGAGTTTTCTTCTATGTGTGAGATGTATTCTTCTTTTGTCATATTAAATTACCAGTCGGTTAGCGAAGCATTAAAAATATCTTGATTAATTCTTAAGTAAATTTCTTCTAAAGCGGAGTCTAAAGTTCCGCCAATTAATTGCTGATTGGCGGGATAATCATAATAAAAGGAAAAACTTCGTTCAAAATCTTTTTCGGGGTCTTTATTGTTAAAAAACCTTACGTTAACTGCAATGGTTAACCTGTTTTGGGCTGCTGTATTTTGGCTGGTAGAAGTCATAGGTGCAATATAATACTGCGTAATTTCTCCCTCATATATTAAGTCTCCGCCCTCATTGGTTAAGCTCAAACTGGTTTGACTGTTGATAAAATCTTGCAATTGGTTGGTGAAAATTCTATCGATTCCTGGTTCTACTAAACTTGCGTTATTTTGGAAAAAGTTGACCTGAAAAGTTTCAGCATTACCAATATCTGCTCCAGAAAGCGAATAAATGCCACAACTAGAAAGCATGAATAGTACACTTGCTAAAAAACTAATTTTTAAAATTCTAAACATAAGTTGTTTTTTACAAGTCGTATTGCTTAATTTTTCTATATAACGTACGTTCGCTAATGCCTAATTCATCTGCTGCGGCTTTTCGTTTGCCGCTGTGACGCTCTAGAGATTTTTTAATGAGTTCTAATTCTTTATCATGCAACGAAAGCGTTTCCTCTTCTTGAATTTCTTCCGCGAAAGCGTATTTATCTTCTTGGGAAGAAGGATTGCTTTTTTCAGGAATTTGAAGTACTTCCATTTGCTCTTCTAACTCTTCTTCGTATTGTTCTTGTTCTTCAGAATCGCCGTAAATTTTTTGGATGAGACTTTCATTGTCATTTTTTACCTCATCATTATTTCCGTTACGCATCAATTCCAGCGTAAGCTTCTTTAAATCATTAAGGTCGCTTTTCATATCAAAAAGCACTTTATAAAGAATTTCGCGCTCATTACTGAAGTCACTCTCTTTCTTTTTATCGTTGATCACCGCAGGAAGGTTGGAGCCTTGATGGGGTAAATACGATTGTAGCGTATTTGAAGTAATTTGTCTTTCTTGCTCCAAGACAGAAACTTGCTCGGCTACATTTCTTAACTGTCTAATATTCCCGGCCCAATGGTATTTTAAAAGCATTTTTACACCTTCCTCGTCTAATTTTACTGCGGGCATTTTATATTTTAAAGCAAAATCTGAAGCAAACTTTCTAAACAATAAATGAATATCCTCTTTGCGATCTCTTAGCGGCGGAAGGTTAATTTCTACAGTGCTTAAGCGGTAATATAAATCTTCTCTAAACTTCTCTTTTTTGATGGCTTCAAACATCTCTACATTGGTCGCCGCCACAATGCGTACATTGGTTTTTTGTACTTTAGAAGAACCTACTTTAATAAATTCTCCGTTTTCTAGAACACGTAACAAACGAACTTGCGTGGTAAGCGGCAATTCTCCTACTTCATCTAAAAAGATGGTTCCGCCATCGGCTACTTCAAAATAACCGCTGCGGTTTTGCGTAGCTCCCGTAAAAGCACCTTTCTCGTGCCCAAAAAGTTCACTATCAATAGTGCCTTCTGGAATAGCACCACAGTTTACGGCAATGTATTTGCCATGTTTTCTATGTGATAATGAATGAATAATTTTAGGAATACTTTCTTTTCCTACACCACTTTCTCCTGTAACCAATACAGAAATATCTGTAGGAGCTACCTGAATAGATTTTTCTATAGCGCGGTTAAGGCTTGGGTCGTTTCCTATAATGCCAAAACGTTGTTTTGTTGCTTGAACAGATTCCATAAATTAATTATTATCTGAATATCCTACTGGGGTTCCTATAAGTGTTGCACTGGTGCAATCTTCTACTTTTACCATCACAAAATCGCCTACTTTATAATTTTCTTTAGGGAAAACGATGGTCGTATTTTGTGTATTTCTTCCACTCCAGTGTAAATCAGATTTTTTAGATTCCTTTTCTATAAGTACTTCTTCTATCTTGCCTAAATGCTGTTGTGTGCTTTCTGCAGCAAGTTCTCGTTGTAAGCTTATAATTTCTGCCAAACGGCGTTGCTTGATTTCTTTAGAAACATCATCTTCTAGTTTTCTTCCAGCCATAGTTCCTGGACGTTCAGAATATGCGTACATAAATCCGAAGGAATATTTCACTCTTCTCATTAAAGAAAGCGTGTCTTGGTGATCTTCTTCGGTTTCAGTAGGAAATCCGGCAATCATATCTTGAGAGATGGAACACTCTGGAAGGATTCTTTTAATATTGTCAATCAATTCAAAATATTGCTCTCTGGTATGCAAACGGTTCATGGCTTTTAACACCCGATTGCTTCCACTTTGTACGGGAAGGTGAATGGATTTACATATATTTTTATGTCTAGCCATAGTTTCAATCACATCTAAAGTCATATCCTGCGGATTGGAGGTAGAAAACCGAATACGCATTTTAGGATGTGCTTTGGCAACCGTTTCTAGCAAAGCCGAAAAATGTACCGCCGTAGCTTTTTGCATCTCGCTGGCTTTTTCAAAGTCTTTTTTGAGTCCGCCGCCATACCACAAATAGCTGTCTACATTTTGTCCTAGCAAAGTGATTTCTTTAAAACCTTTATTCACTAAATCTTGTACTTCTTCTAAAATACTTTGCGGATCTCTGCTTCGTTCTCTCCCACGAGTAAACGGAACCACGCAAAAAGTACACATATTATCGCAACCCCGAGTGATAGACACGTAAGCCGAAACTCCGTTAGATTGAAGCCTTACGGGAGAAATATCTCCGTAAGTCTCTTCTTTAGAAAGAATCACGTTTACCGCACTTCTTCCTTCTTCTACTTCTTTTATAAGATTGGGAAGGTCTTTATAAGCATCTGGTCCTACGACCAAATCGACAATTTTTTCTTCGTCTAGAAATTTCTCTTTTAAACGCTCGGCCATACAACCTAAAACGCCCACTTTCATTTTAGGGTTGATTTTCTTTACCGCATTGTATTTTTCTAAACGCTTACGTACCGTTTGTTCGGCTTTATCTCGAATAGAACAGGTATTGACCAAAACCAAATCTGCTTCTTCTAGTTTTTGAGTGGTATTAAAACCATCTTTGGTAAGAATGGAAGCTACGACTTCACTGTCGCTAAAATTCATTTGGCAACCGTAACTTTCTATAAATAATTTTTTAGTATTGGTTTCTTTTCCTTCTAAAACGAGGGAATTACCTTGGCTGCTTTCGTTAATAACCTTCTCCATAATCTAATGTACTCCTAAAATTGAAAAGGCAAAGATACAATGAAAAGCAAACTCTGACAAACTGACAGACTAAGTTTTTAAAACTTCTTTTTTCTATACGGAATAAGTGAAGAAATAGTGGTAAAAGGTGTATACGAACATCTTGAAAATAGCTTAACCTTTATAGCTTTCCGTAAAGTAATTTCAACTTATTATATTTTTAATGATTAAGGATGAGTTTTTCTGCAAAGAAGATTGCAGCAAAATGGGTTTTAAAATTTTTAACCTCATAAGAAGCAACCTTTTAGCAATTGTAGTATCTTTAAATAAAATATCTATTCATGAAAAAATTAGCTTTTTTAATAGTTTGTTTGCTTTCACTTGTTGCTTGTGATAAAGATGATGCAAATCAATCAGAACTTCGTGAAGTACAAGTGGCTGTTCCAGAAACCATGCCTTTAACAGATTTTCGAGCGATGGTAAATGTAGAAGAACCCGCAGCTATTGAAGAGTCTGGGAAAATCTATACCTATCAAAACCTTATTTTTATAAACGACAATCTAAAAGGAGTCCATGTTCTAGACAATTCTAATCCAGAAAACCCAGTAAAAAAAGCTTTTATTCGTATTCCTCAAAATACAGATGTGGCAGTTAAAGACGATTTGCTTTACGCTAATAGCGGAATAGATTTAGTAGTATTTGATATTTCAGACATCAATAATATCCAGTTGCAAAACACCATAGAAGATGTTTTTGAAGCGATTAATCTACCAATTCCTGCAGAAGCAGATTATGCAGATTATGGGAATGTAGATTTTTCTGAAGAAGTGGTGGTGGGATATTCTTTAAGAACAGATTTTATAGAAGTTCAAGTCGATATTATGGTAAACGAAAGTGCAGATTTTTCTTCGGGCACGGGAGGTTCTTTAGCTAGATTCAATATTGTGAAAAATTATCTTTACACCGTTACCCCAAATGAGCTGCATATCTTCGATATTACAAATCCAGCAAATGCCGTCGAGGTAAATTCGGAATATGTAGGTTGGGATATTGAAACCATTTTTAGTCTAGACAATTACCTTTATTTGGGTAGCGCTAGCGGAATGTACATTTATAATATAGACAATGCTACCAATCCAACGTATGTGTCAGAAATTAGTCATATTATGGGTTGTGATCCTGTGGTGGTGCAAGGCGATATGGCTTATGTTACGATAAGAGGAGGTAATTTATGCGGACAGGATTTGAGTCAGTTAGAAGTGGTTAATATTTCAGATAAAACGAATCCGTTTCGTGCTAGCACTTATGAAATGGAGGAGCCTTATGGCTTGGGCATTAAAGACAACTTCTTATTTGTGTGTGATGGCAGCTTTGGCTTAAAAGTGTATGATACAACAAACACCCCAGAGCTTACTTTAATAGATCATTTTGAAGAAATAGAAACTTTTGATGTGATTCCTTTAGAAGAAGTTTTGTTAATGGTGGGCGGAAATCAATTATCGCAGTATAAATATACAGAAAGCGGCATAGAATTGTTAAGCACTTTTAATATGAACTAGTCTGTTCTTCTATTTCTGAAAAACTTCAACATATTTTAATCCTCTATAACTAGTCTTTATTTTTATATCGAGCCAGTGCGTTTAAATGCTTCATCCATTTTTTTTCTACACTTAGATTAGAAAGTTTCTCTACTATTATGTCAGTATTCTATTTTTTTACTGATTACTTTTGTGGCGAATGATTTCAGAAGTAATCCATACTGCTCTTTTATTTTAGCTGGAGATAATTCTGAATTTATAGAAATTAAATATTGAAAAATACCTTACTCCTTTTACTAATATTATTCTTGAGTGCAAGAATTTGCGCTCAGGATAAAAAAACGCTTCGGGATAGTATTGCTCAAGACACCATTGTAGTTAAAAATAGCAAAGGCCAAGATAGTTTGGTTTTGTATAAAAATATAAAGAACTATTCTAAGCAAAGAAAGTTTACTAAAATGTTACACAAATGGATTTTTCGCAGCTCTAAGCCTAAATCCAATACTGAAGAAAATCAACAAAACCTTCCAAATTATAAACCTTATCAAGATAAAGTTATTCGGAATATTGTGATTCGCAGTCACGATCCCTTTGGTTACTCCGTTGATGATACGATTCCCGATCCTCGCAACTGGTTTGAGAAAACAGGCAATACGATCCACGTTAAAACCAATAAAGGAACGGTTAAGAAATTCTTATTATTTAAAGAAGGAGAAACGATAGATACCTTAGTAATTCAAGAAACTGCCCGTCTTCTAAGGAAGCAAAATTATATTCGTAAAGTGAGAATTCTTCCAAGACCCATACAAAATTCTAAAGATTCTTTAGATGTGGTAGTTGAGGTTTTAGATTCTTGGAGTCTTATCCCTAGAGGAAGTTTTTCGGGTACGCGAACAAGATTAGGCTTGCGAGAACGTAATTTTGCAGGAACGGGACATCGGCTGAGTATGAAATATGCAAAACGTCTTTCTGATGGGAGTACTGGTTTTGAAACGGTATATACGGTCCCTAATATTCAAAATACATTTATCGATATTACTGGGAAATATGCTTTTGATTTAAATCAATACTATGATCATTTTGTTGCCGTTAATAGGGAATTCTACTCGCCATTAGCCCGTTGGGCGGGAGGTGCATTTATTCAAGAACGTTTCTTAGGACGACCTTTTCCTAAAGACAGTGCTATTTATACCAACCAAGATTTTAAATATCTTTATCAAAATTATTGGGGAGCTTATGCTTTTCCTTTATTAAAAGGAAATTCTGAAGCAGAACGTACCACAAGTTTAATTGTAGGCTTGCGGTCTTTTTTTCTAAATTATAATGAAACGCCAGCGAGAGTATATGATAGTATTCGTTATTTTTCTAATGAACGTTTTTATCTTACCAGTGTTGGGATAACTTCTAGACAGTTTGTGGAAGATAGTTATATTTTTAGGGATGGGGAAATAGAAGATGTACCCGTAGGAGCGCTTTTTTCAGTAACCGCAGGGGTTCAACGAAAAAATAAAAGAAACCGTTTCTATTCGGGATTGCGTGCCTCTTATGGTGATTACTCTAATTATGGTTTTATGAGTGCTAATTTTGAGTTGGGAACATTTTTCAATGGTTCGCGTGCAGAGCAAACTACACTAAGTTTGAAGGCAAATTACTTTAGTAATCTTTTAGATTTAGGTAAAGGATGGAAAATGCGGCAATTTGTAAAACCGCAATTGGTTTTAGGCTTTAATAGATTAGATTCTGAAATAGATCGTATTGGGCTTAATGAAAATCCCTACTTTAAAGGTGTAAATAGCTATAATTACTTAAACTACGGAAGAAGGTACAAGTATATAGATTATGATAATGGGAATATTCATGGCTTTAAAAGTCCTGCAAACGGCACGCGAAAGTATGTGCTAGATTTGCAAACTCAATTCTACTCTCCTTGGAATTTTTGGGGATTTCGGTTTAATCCTTTCGTGCACGCCAGCGTAGGGATTTTAGCAGGATATGACAACGCCTACGCGAGCAATGAATTGTTTTCATCATTTGGAGCTGGTTTTATTATTCGTAATGATTACTTGGTCTTCGATTCGTTTCAGATTTCCTTCTCTTACTATCCAACCATGCCCAGTGAAGGAAATAACATCATCAATACCAACAGCTTTAGAGGTGAAGATTTTGGCTTTCAAGATTTTCGTTTAGGAGAACCTAGACAAGTGATTTTTGAGTAGATTTAGATATCATTAGCTATTCGTTTTTAAGGATTTTGAGATAGATTAATTTTTTTTTCGTTATGATTGCAGCAGATGCTAATAGGTAGAGAAATAAGCTTTTAAAAGATCTTTATACAGCAATAAAAATTATTGAAGTCAAAAGAAAAAGCTGCATTTTAAAAATTTCATATACTTTTGCAATTCGAAAAACAACTATTATGGCGAAGAATTTAGTGATTGTGGAGTCCCCTGCGAAGGCGAAAACCATTGAAAAGTTTTTAGGGAAAGATTATAAGGTAGAGTCTAGTTTTGGACATATTGCAGATCTTCCTACAAAAGAATTAGGGGTAGATGTAGAAAAAGATTTTAAACCTAAATATGTAGTTAGCAAAGACAAAAAAGATGTTGTTAGAAAATTAAAAAAGCTAGCAGACAGTTCAGAGTTGGTTTGGCTGGCTAGTGATGAAGACCGTGAAGGAGAAGCGATCGCTTGGCATTTAGCCGAAGAATTAAAGCTAGATAAAGATAAAACCAGACGTATTGTTTTTCACGAAATTACCAAAAATGCCATCCTTAAGGCCATAGAGAATCCTAGAGAAATAGATTATAATTTGGTAAATGCTCAGCAAGCGAGACGAGTTTTAGACCGTTTGGTAGGCTATGAGCTTTCACCTGTTTTGTGGAGAAAAGTAAAAGGAGGTTTATCTGCGGGAAGGGTACAATCGGTTTCTGTGCGATTAATCGTAGAGCGTGAACGCGAGGTACTCGATTTTACAACTGAGGCTTCTTTTAGAATAGATGCTGAATTTTCTACTTCGGAAGGAAAAAGTTTTAAAGCTAAAATTCCGAAGAACTTTCCGAGTAAAGAAAAAGCAGAAGCTTTCTTAAAAGAAAATATAGGCGCCAACTTTAAGGTAGCAGACCTTACCAAAAAGCCAGCAAAAAAATCTCCTGCTCCGCCGTTTACTACTTCTACATTACAACAAGAAGCGGCAAGAAAATTATATTTTTCGGTGAGTAAGACCATGAACATGGCGCAACGTTTATATGAAGCTGGTCATATTACGTATATGAGAACCGATAGTGTTAACCTTTCCGATGAAGCTAAAAAAGGCGCCGCACACGAGATCAATTCCGCCTACGGCGAAAAATATTTAAAAGCTAGAAATTATAAAGGGAAATCTAAAGGCGCACAAGAAGCGCACGAGGCAATAAGACCTACGCATTTTGAAAACCATAGCGTTCCTGCAGAAAGAGACCAACAACGTTTGTATGAGTTGATTTGGAAAAGAGCCATCGCCTCCCAAATGAGCGATGCGCAATTGGAGCGAACCAATGTAAAAATTGATGCCGATAAGCACGCGAAGCAATTTACAGCAAATGGGGAGATGCTTAAGTTTGATGGATTTTTAAAAGTGTACCTAGAAGGAAAAGATGATGAAGAGGAAGAGCAAGCAGGATTGCTGCCCGCAATGAAAAACGGAGATGCATTAAAAAATAGCTTTATTACTGCGACAGAGCGATTTACAAGACCGCCATCGCGGTATACAGAAGCATCTTTAGTGAAAAAGTTAGAAGAACTGGGGATTGGAAGACCGTCTACGTATGCGCCAACGATTTCTACCATTCAAAACAGAAAGTATATAGAAAAAGGATCTATTGACGGTAAAGAGCGAGAATACGTGAAATTTAAGCTTAAAGCCGATAAAATTGTTGAAAAGACCTTAACGGAAATGGTGGGGAGTGATAAAGGAAAATTAATCCCAACCGATGTAGGTATGGTGGTAAATGATTTCTTGGTGCAACACTTTAGCAACATTTTAGATTACAACTTTACAGCAAAAGTAGAGCAAGACTTTGATGATATTGCCGAAGGAAATGAAAAGTGGACAGAGATGATGAACGAGTTTTATGACGAGTTTCATCCTACGGTTAAAGACGTTGCCGAAAATGCAGAGCGCGAAGTGGGAGAACGCGTTTTAGGAAAAGACCCTAAAAGCGGTAAGCCTGTAAGTGCAAGGTTAGGAAAATTTGGACCTATGGTTCAAATAGGAAGTGTTGAAGATGAAGAGAAACCACAATTTGCCAGCTTAGGGCCAGACCAAACCTTAGGAAATATTACCTACGAGCAAGCGATGGATTTGTTTAAACTTCCTAAGAAGGTAGGAGAATACGAAGGTGAAAAAGTAGAAGTAAATAACGGTCGTTATGGACCTTATGTACGCTACGGGAAAAAATATGTGTCTTTAGATAAAGGAGAAGATCCTTTAGATGTTTCTTTTGATAGAGCGATGGAGTTGATTAAAGCTAAAGAAAAGGCAGATGCTCCTATTTATGAATATGAAGGTATGGGAGTTCAAAAAGCTGTAGGAAGATTTGGTCCTTACTTAAAGTGGAACAATATTTTTATCAACGTTAATAAAAAATACGATTTCGATAATTTATCAGAAGATGATATAATTGAGCTTATAGAAGATAAAAAGAAGAAAGAGCGAGATAAAGTGATTCATAACTGGGAAGATGAGGGTATTCGTGTAGAGAAAGCTCGCTGGGGACGATTTAAAGTAATTAAGGGAAAAACTAAAATAGAACTACCTAAAACTACAGATGCTGCTGCATTGACGCTTGATGAGGTGAAAGAAATGATCGAGAAGAAAGCACCAAAGAAAAAAGCCACTAAAAAGAAAGCTGCGAAAAAGAAGAAAACTCCCACAAAGAAAAAGACAACCACTAAAAAAACTAAAAAATAAGTATGAGTATTGATTTTTTTAAGCCCTTGGCTTTTGAAAGCTTTTTAGAATCTTTAGAAAAATCACCTTCTCTATTGGGAAATCAAATCCAAGCGTATATAGAAGGAGAAGATTTTCCTAATTTAGAACAAGTACAAATAGCCATTTTTGGAGTAGTTGAAAATAGAAAAGATACTAAAGCGCCTCACGCTTATTTTGACTTTACAGCAATCCGTAAGGAGTTTTATCAGCTACATTCGGGCAATTGGGATATACAAATCGCCGATTTAGGTGATATTATGTCGGGAGATAGTGTAGAAGATACTTATTTTGCGGTAAAATCGGTGGTTTTTGAATTGTTAAAACAAAATGTAATTCCTGTGATTCTTGGCGGAAGTCAAGATCTAGCTTATGCACAATATAGAGCTTACGACGATTATGGTTCTATGGTAAATTATGTAAATGTAGATTCTCGTTTCGATTTGGGCAATACGGAAGAAGACATCACTTCTTGCTCTTTTGTGGGGAAGATGGTGGTCAATGAGCCCTACAATCTATTTAATTATTCCAATGTAGGCTATCAAACCTACTTCAATTCACAAGAGGAAATAGGCTTATTAGAAAAACTGTATTTTGATGCTTATCGTTTGGGAGAAGTAGGGCAAAATATTGCTGTTGTAGAGCCCGTTTTTCGCAATGCAAATATGGTAACAATAGATATTACCTCTATAGAAGCCTCAGTGTTGGGTGCAAATAATTTAAAGCCTAACGGCTTCAATGGTAGAGAAATATGCGCTATTGCAAGGTATGCCGGTATAAGCGATGAGTTAAGTAGTTTTGGACTGTATCATCTAGATTATTTGGTGAACTCAGAAAATAGTGCTAAGTTGGTATCCCAAATTTTATGGTATTTTTTAGAAGGAGTTACCTATAGAAAAAATGAAAATAGTTTAGCTTCTAAAGAAAATTTTTTAAAATACCAAGTGCCTGTTAATGACGATGTTTTAATCTTTTATAAGAGTAATTTTTCGGGAAGATGGTGGATTGAAATCCCTTATTCTGCAAATTTTAACAATAAATTAGAAAAACACACGTTATTGCCTTGTACATACCAAGATTATGAGGAAGCTTGTAATCAAAACATTCCAGAACGCTGGTGGAAAGCGAGAAGGAAAAATGAGTTATGAATTTTTAAGGAATTAATCCAAAATTTAACGATTTTTTAAATAAAAAATTGTTTTTTTGAAAATTATTGGATAGGTTTACGCCCTTAAATTTAGATCATCTTAACCTAATATAGTTATGAAGAAAATTTTTTCAATTGTTGCCCTTGTCTCTTTTTTAGCAAGTTGTGGAGGAGGAACTCAAGGTCAATTAGTCGGTGTTAAAGGTCAAAAATGGCATTCAGAAAAGCCTTATGGTATGACTACCGTTCCAGGTGGCTCATTCATTATGGGTAAATCTGATGAGGATCTTGCAGGGCTAAGCAACGCACCAACGAAAACAGTTACGGTTCGTTCTTTCTATATGGATGAGACGGAAATCACTAATTCTGAATATAAACAATTCGTTCATTGGACTAGAGATTCCATTATTAGACAGCGTTTGGCGGAAGAAGCTGAAATCGCTGGAGGAGGTACTGGCCAAGGTGGTGGTAGAGGTAATGCAACCTCTATTAATGATTTTGCCTTTAAAGGATCTGCTAATAATAATGCAGGAGGTGGAGCCGGTGCAGCAAGTAATCAAACTCCATATCAACAATACTCAAAACACTATGATCCGAATAATCAGCGTTTAAACTGGGATGTCGAATTGATTTGGGAAACAGAGAATTATCCAGATGAGTCATATGTGTATGTAATGGATGAGTTATATCTTCCTATGGAGCAGTCCTACAATGGGCAGCGTCTAATGGACGTAAATATGTTTAAGTATAGCTACAAGTACATGGATATTGAAGCTGCAGCGAGATCAAATGGAGATAGAACTAATTTTATTAAAACAGAAGAAATAGGAGTGTATCCAGATACAACGGTGTGGGTAAAAGATTTTAATTATTCATATAATGAGCCAATGCATAACGATTATTTTGCGCACGCAGCTTATGACGATTATCCTGTAGTGGGAGTTTCATGGCAGCAAGCAAAAGCTTTTTGTGATTGGAGAACGCTTCTGCACAATGGATATAAGGTATCAAAAGGAGAACAAAGAGTAAGACAATATAGATTACCTTCTGAAGCGGAATGGGAATATGCTGCTAGAGGCGGGTTAGAATCAGCTACCTATCCTTGGGGAGGTCCTTATGCTAAGAATGACAGAGGGTGTTTTTTAGCTAACTTTAAGCCTTTGCGTGGAAATTATGCGGCAGATCAAGCTTTGTATACTGTAGAAGCTAAATCTTACGAGCCTAATAATTATAACCTATATAATATGTCTGGAAATGTAGCAGAATGGGTACACTCTTCTTA
Source organism: Mesonia ostreae (assembly GCF_031845265.1). Taxonomy (NCBI): domain Bacteria; kingdom Pseudomonadati; phylum Bacteroidota; class Flavobacteriia; order Flavobacteriales; family Flavobacteriaceae; genus Mesonia; species Mesonia ostreae. The sequence goes on from NZ_JAVRBG010000002.1 coordinate 125,128, forward strand.
TGATGCAGCATCTTATGACTATTTTTCTTCTATGAATCCTAATGTAAATAACCCTGAAAATCAACGCAAAGTAGTAAGAGGAGGATCTTGGAAGGATGTTGCTTATTTCTTGCAAGTAAGTTCTCGTGATTACGAATATGCAGATTCTGCAAGAAGTTATATTGGTTTTAGAACAATACAAGATCATTCCTCGAATGATATTGACTTAAATCAACCCCCACAATAACCACTTAAAATTTTATCTCAAATACAATTAACTTAACTTAAAACAACTAAAACTTAAATTATGGCAAATTCGAAGAATTCAAAGAAAATTATGAATATGGTGTACGGTCTAGGTGCAGCAATTGTAATCTTAGGAGCACTATTTAAAATTATGCACTGGCCTTTTGGTAATGAAATGCTTATCGCAGGACTAGTAACAGAGGCTTTGGTATTTACGGTATCTGCTTTTGAACCTGTAGATGACGAATTAGATTGGTCTTTAGTGTATCCTGAATTAGCAGGAGCAGGAGGTCCTGGAAGATCTATGACTGGAGGCGCAAATGTTACTGAAGTAGAAGATTCTCTTTCTAAAAAATTAGATGTAATGCTTAAAGAAGCAAAAATTGACGGTGCATTAATGAGTAGCTTAGGAGACAGCATTAAGAATTTTGAAGGTGCTGCAAAAAACATGGGGCCAACGGTAGATTCTATGGCTTCTCAAAAGAAATATAGTGAAGAAATGACTTTGGCTGCAACACAAATGGAATCTTTAAACAACTTATATAAGGTGCAAGTAGAGTCTGCTTCAAGACAAGCAGAAGCAAATAAAGCTGTTGCAGAGAATGCAGTAAAATTAAAATCAGAAATGGAAAGTTTAACTTCTAATTTATCTTCTTTAAATGGGGTATATGGAGGAATGTTAACCGCTATGCGTCCAAGAGCCTAGTTCATATTAATTAATAATACAAAAAATTTAAGATATGGCAGGAGGAAAACAAACCCCAAGGCAAAAGATGATTAACTTGATGTATTTGGTATTCATCGCGATGATGGCTCTAAATATGTCAAAAGAGGTACTTACAGCTTTTGGAATGATTAACGTAAGCCTAGAAGAAGCAAACCAATATGCTGCAGAGAGTAACGACGCTTTTATGGCGGGCTTAGCTGCGAAAGCAGCAGATCAACCTAAGCAGTATCAAAAATTGCAAGAGGATGCGCAAAAAGTAGAAGCTATTTCAAAAGATTTGAATAACTACATTGCAAGCCTTAAACAAGGAGCAATTGAAGCTGGAGATTATAAGGATGATGAAGGAAACTTTGATTATGAGACTATGGATAAAACCGATTATTTTGATGAACGGTTTTACCAAAGTAAAGTAACCAAAGACGGTCAAGAATTTCTTGACAAAATTAATAATTATCGTGGACAAATGACTGAAATATTGCAAGGTCTTAGCGGGCAGCAATATAGAAGTATCGAAAAAACTGTTCAGGATAAGTTTAATACCGACCCAGTAGAGACTGCCGAGGGAATTGAAAAGGAGTGGATTAATTATAAATTCGTTGGTTTCCCAATCGTAGCTTCATTGACTAATCTAACACAAATGCAAAATGATATCAAAACGGTTGAAAACCAATTGTTATCAGCAATGATGCAGGGTGAGCAGACGAGTCAGTTATCTATGAGTAACTATCAGGCTATTGTAATACCAGAGAAAACAGCTTTCTTTAGTGGTGAAAACTTTAAAGGAAAAGTGGTTTTAGGTCGTTTTGATAACTCTTTAAGTTTTGATAAAGTAGTTATTAATGATAACGAGGTAGAAAACCCTGGAACAGGAACTGTACAGCTTGATTTTGCTGCGGGTAATGTAGGACAACAAGAAATTAACGGAATGCTTCAATTTAAAGAAGGAGATTCTATTGTAGACTTACCATTTAGCACTTCTTATGCCGTTATTCCTAAACCAAATTCGGCTGTGATTTCTGCAGATAAGATGAATGTGGTTTACCGTGGTGTTAAAAACCCAATGACTATCTCTATTCCTGGAGTGCCTACGGTTAGCGCTAATGGTCCTGGTTTATCTAGCGCTGGAGGAAACTCTAAGTATGTAATGGATGTAACCAACATCAAAGCAAAAGAAGTAAAAATTAATGTTTCTGGAAAGTTACCCGATGGAACCTCTGTTAGCGATAGCAAAGTTTTCCGAATTAAGGAAATACCAAGACCAATAGGTAATGTTGCAGGTAGAGATGCTTCTGGTGGAGCGATTAGAATGCCAAGAAATACGGCAGCTGTTGCACAAGTAAGTGCTAAGCTACCAGATTTCGTATTCGACTTAAACCTAAACGTGGTAAGCTTCCAATTTCAAGTGCAAGGAAAGCCTCCAGTTAGCGTGAATGGAAATAAGTTAAATGGTGCTGCAAAAGCGGCATTAAATGGAGCGCCAAGAGGTGCGGTAGTGACTTTGTTTAATATTAAGGCTAAGATTGCAGGAAATTCTTCTTACACTTTACCTAATATTTCACCAGTCTTTCTAGAACTTACAGATTAAAAAATATTTTATGAAAAATAGAAAAATTTATTCTTTTTTAGCGGTATTTACCTTATGTTTTGTAAGTGTACATGCGCAATCAAATCTTTTAAATGCCAAGAATGTTGACAGCATCGGAATAAAAACCGAGGCTCAAAAACAGAGTGATAAGGACGAACCTTTGCAATATGGTTATATTGACGATAGAGATATTCTTTGGGCGAAAACTACTTGGGAATATATTGACTTGAACCAAAGAGTAAATTTTCCATTGTTATTTCCATTGCGGGAAACACCTTCTAGACAACCTTTATTTAATGTGATCCAAGATGCTATTGAACAAGATAGCGTTAACATTTATAGAGATTCTTATTTCATGAATAAGCTATCTACGGCAGAGATCCAAGATAACTTTCGAATGAAGAGAATCACAGATATCGGTCAGCAGAGAATGAACGAAGGTGTGCCTGAAGATTCATTACAGTTAGGAATGGGAGAGATTGTAGAATCTGAACTTAAACCTGAAGACGTAAAAGGATACCGTATTAGAGGATACTGGTATTTTGATAAAAGACAAGGTGAATTAAGGTATAGACTGATAGGAATTGCTCCTATGGCATTGTCTGCTTCTTTAAAGGCAGAACTTCAAGTAGCTTCCCTTAGCGGAACTCAGATGAGCGATGAGCAGCGTAAAGCTTTATCTGAGCCTGTTGAAATGTTTTGGGTATTTTATCCAGCGTTAAGACCTGCTTTGCATAAAGCAAAGGTTTTTAATCCTAAGAACACGTCGCAGCCTATCACTTTTGATCACTTACTTAACTCTAGAAGATTTGATGCTGTAATCTACAAAGAGGATAACGTATATGGAGATAGAGAAATCACTCAATATAAGGTGGAGAATTCTTTAATGCAACTGTTAGAGTCTAACCGTATTAAGGAATCCATTAGAAACTTTGAATCTGATATGTGGAACTACTAGTGTTTTTCATACCATAAAACTATAAGAGCACCCAAATTGGGTGCTTTTTTTATCGCATAAATTATGTCTACAACTCATTTTGATGTCTTTGTAATTGGTTTTGGTCTTGCAGGTTTGTCTGTCGCAAAACGATTGGAAGAGAAGAATAAAAAGGTATTGGTAATTGCTGAAACAGGCACAAATGCTTCAAAAGTGGCAGGCGGAGTATTTAATCCTGTTGTGCTTAAGAAGTTTAATTTGGCGTGGAACTCTCAAGAACTTTATGAGAATGCACTTCCATTTTATCTTGGCTTTCAAGAGCAATTTCAGGAAGAATTATTTTCAGAAAAATCAATTTTAAGAGTTTTTAAATCCGCAAAGGAACAAAATGATTGGTTTTCAGCATTAGGAAAACCAGTGTTGGATTATTTTCTAAGCGAAGAGTTACAGTCGAATAGAAATCCATTTCTTACGGCTCCCCACAAAATGGGGGTGACCAAACATACGGCGCTATTAGACACTTCTAAACTTTTAACTATCTATAAATCTTACCTTAAAGAAAAAAATCAGTTTTTAGAAGAGGTATTCAATTATGCCGATTTAGAATTAACAAAGAATAAGGTACAATACCAAGATTATTCTGCCAACCACATTATTTTTTGCGAGGGAGCTTCCGTAAAGGTTAATCCATATTTTGGGTTTCTCCCTATTCAGGGAAATAAGGGCGAATACATTACCTTTAAGGCGAAAGATTTACAACTTCAGGAAATGGTAAAAGGTAGTTTTTTTATAATTCCGAAGGGAAAAGACATCTATAAATTTGGTGCCACCTACAGTCGCGATTTCTTGGACGATTCTATAAGTAAGGATGCTAAAACTCAATTGAAGCAAAAACTAAAGCAAATGATAACCTGTGATTTTGAAGTAATAGATCAAGAATCAGGAATACGACCCACCGTTCCCGACAGAAAACCAATTTTGGGGAAACATCCCAAACATTCTAATCTTCACGTTTGCAATGGTTTTGGAAGTAGAGGAATATTATTTGCTCCCACACTTTCTCAGCAATTGGTATCCGCGATTTTTTCTGATAAAGAAATCCCTAAAGAAATTAATGTAGCTCGTTTTTATGATGATTTTGAAGCAGCTTCTTCCTTATAACTAAAAAACATATTAATCCAAATATTTCTAGAGAGCCTCATTATAATAGGCATGAGTAGAACCAAGGCCGCTACAATACTAAAAAAAGAAGCCAATAAATCTGCGCCCAAAAAATAGTGCGCAATAATAAATGCGGCGACAGAAACCGCTACTCCCACGCCGTAACTAACATACATGGCGCCAAAAAAGAATGAAGGCTCCATTTTATATTTGGTGTTGCACTTAGAACAACGTTCGTGCATTTCAATAACTTTTCCTAATTTGTATGGGTTGCTCTCTTTGTACATACTTTCCCCGTGGCAAACTGGACAATAACCAGTGAAAATACTGTAAATCTTTGATCCCTTAAATAAATCCATAAGCATTGGTATTGCATCACAAAATTAAGGATATTTGCAGGATAATCAAGTTACATAAGTTACATTAATGTTAAACATTCATAATTTATCCATCTCCTTTCAAGGAGAATATCTTTTTCAGGAAATCACTTTTCGCTTAGGCGCTGGAGATCGTGTGGGATTAGTAGGGAAAAACGGAGCTGGAAAGTCTACTTTGTTAAAAGTACTGGCAAAAGATTTTGAACCCGATACAGGACAAATTGCCTATGAAAAAGATATTAGAATTGGATTTTTAAGACAGGATATTGATTTTGATGAAGGTAAAACGGTTTTGGAAGAAGCCTATCAAGCTTTTAAGGAAATTAAAACCTTAGAAGCTCAACTCGATAAAATTAATCATGCTTTAGCCGAAAGAACCGATTATGAGAGTGATACATACCATCAACTTATGATCGATGTGAACGATGTGCAACACCAATATGAAATATTAGGAGGCTATAATTACCAAGGCGAAACGGAAAGAATTTTACAAGGTTTAGGTTTTAAACGGGAAGATTTTGATAAACAAACCGACACCTTTTCTGGCGGATGGCGTATGCGAATTGAGTTAGCAAAATTGTTACTTCAAAATAATGATATTTTACTTTTAGATGAACCTACGAACCACCTAGATATTGAAAGTATCATTTGGTTGGAAGACTTCTTGAAAAATTATTCGGGTTGCGTGGTTATTGTTTCGCACGATAAAATGTTTTTGGACAATGTGACCAATAGAACTATAGAGATTTCCTTGGGTAGCATTTATGACTATAACAAACCTTATTCTAAATACTTGGTGTTAAGAAAGGAGCGCAGAGAGCAGCAATTGGCAACGCAAAAAAATCAGCAAAAAGAAATAGAACATACAGAGAAGTTGATTGAAAAATTTAGAGCTAAAGCCTCTAAAGCGTCGATGGCGCAGTCTTTAATTAAAAAATTAGATAAGATTGACAGGGTAGAAGTGGATGAAGATGATAATAGCGTAATGTCCTTAAATTTTCCAATTTCTGTGACTCCTGGAAAAGTGGTGATTGAAGCAAATAAAATTACCAAAAATTATGGTGATAAGCACGTTTTGCAAAATATTGATCTACTGGTAGAAAGAAATACCAAAACTGCTTTTGTAGGGCAAAACGGGCAAGGAAAATCTACCTTAGCAAAGATTATTGTTGGAGAAATAGAGCATAAGGGGGAAATGAAATTGGGACATAACGTGAAGATTGCCTATTTTGCTCAAAATCAAGCAGAATACCTTGACGGAAATAAAACCGTTTTAGATACGATGATTGACGAGGCTAACGAAACCAATAGAAGTAAAGTAAGAGATATTTTGGGATCTTTTCTTTTTAGAGGAGACGAGGTAGAAAAATATGTGAAAGTTTTATCTGGGGGAGAAAGAAACCGGTTGGCCCTGGCGAAAATGCTTTTGCAGCCGTTTAATGTGTTGGTGATGGATGAGCCAACTAACCACTTAGATATTCAATCAAAAAATGTTTTAAAAGAAGCTTTACGGAAGTTTGAAGGAACCTTAATTTTGGTTTCTCACGATAGAGACTTCCTGCAGGGTCTTACCAATAATGTATATGAGTTTAAAAATCATCACATCAAAGAATATTTAGGTGATATAGATGATTATTTGGCAGAGAGAAATGTTGAGAATATGCGGGAAGTAGAGAAACGAACCGTGGTAAAAAAGCAAGAAAGTGCTGCGCCAGAAAAATCTTCTAAAAAATCATATAAAGATCAAAAGAAGTTAAAATCACTTCAGAATAAATTAAGCAATACAGAGGCGAGTATTCATAAGCTAGAAAAAGAGATCAAGAAAATAGATGCAGAATTGGCAAGCAATTATGAGGAATTAGCAGCTCAACCAGAATTTTTCAAAAAATATGAAGCTAAAAAAGCCGAATTAGAAAAATTTATGGAGAAGTGGGAAGTGGTTCAAGAAGATTTAGATCAATTCAGTTAATAAAAAAACTACTACCTATGTTAGAGCACTTTTTTCAATGTCCGCATTGTTGGGAAGAAATTTCTATGCTATTAGATAGATCTGTCAATCAAACTTATATTGAGGATTGTGAAGTGTGTTGTAATCCTATAGAAATTACTGTAAAATTTGAAGGGGAAAATTTAGTAGAATTTCGGACAGAAATTCTAGATCAATAAAAAAAGGCGCAAATGAAAATTTGCGCCTTTTTTTATCAGTGTAAAGTTTCCCTTATCTTCTAAAGATTCTAGCCAGTAAAGAAAGAACTAGTAAGACAATAAAGATATAAAAGATAATTTGTGCAATATCTGCAGCTCCGTCAGCGATTCCTCCGAATCCAAATACTGCTGCAACTAAGGCGATAATTAAAAAAATAACAATCCAGCGTACCATAATTTTTAGTTTTTAGGTTAGTGTTTAAAATTTCTATTTGTTGATAAACTATTGAATTTTATACAGCAAGTAAGTTCTTCAATACAATGCTAATGAACGTATTCTAATTATAAAAATCTTCGCAAAAATCACTTCTGCTAATTACATTGTTATTCTAGGGTTAAACAAATCACTCTAATAAATCTACTCTATTTAGTTTTCACTTTTTTATGGATAGATATTACTTCAAATGAACTCCGTTTATCAACTTAATAACCACATTATCAATGTAATTTGTAATTTTTTAATTAAAATAACTTGCTTTTAATTTTTTAAATTTAATGTGATTTCCTTAAAGTAGACTATTAAAATTGATATTTATGCGGATTTTAACATAATAATCCATACTTCATAAGGATTGGTTAACTTACTGATTTTATTTTTTACATTGATTAATTATATATTGTTTTAAGAAAATACTAAATCTTCTATACTAATATGGTTGCAGGCGCGATAGGTTATCATATTTTTTTATACCCTATTATTTCGTTTATAAGATTCTGATATGCAGACTTTTTGGGTTTAAATGTAAAAAATATTAATAATTTCTGGCTTCTTATGTTGTATAATGTATAAAAGGATGTATATTTGCAACACAAATCGCGGGATAGAGCAGTAGGTAGCTCGTCGGGCTCATAACCCGAAGGTCACTGGTTCGAGTCCAGTTCCCGCTACTAGTAAAGACAAGGCTTCACAGAAATGTGGAGCCTTTCTTTTTTGCAATGGGTACAGAATAGGTACAGAATAAAGCTTTTTTAAAACAGTAATTTTATTCCATATCATTTAGTCTCATTTAATACCAAATGCAATTAAATTTTAACATAGAGATAAATTGTGGTCGAAATTAAATAATGAATATCGTTATCTAATTCAGCCCATTCTCCCTGCATTCCGCCAAAAGCTACATTCCGGGAAAAGCGCTTCATTAAAAAAGTCTTGGACACAACTCCAAAGCTTCCAATTTCCATTCCACTTGTCCGCTGATTCCCGAGAAAAATCGGGAAGCGGTCAAACTCCATTCCCATCTCCAACTTTAAAGTCAATTCCGCTTTAAATCCTACTTCAAAAAGATAATTGGTTTTCATATTACACTCAGCCCATTCCCCTACATTTCGCAAAAAGCTCCATTCCGAGAAAAGCACTTCATTAAAAAAGTCTTGGACACAACCCCAAAGCTTCCGATTTCTATTCCACTTGCCCGCTTGTTCCCGAGAAAAGCCGGGAAGCGGTCAAACTCCATTCCTATCTCCACCTTTGGAGTCAAGTCCGCTTTAAATCCTACTTCGACAAGATAATTTGTTTTCATTAGCCGTTCAGCCCATTCCCTACATTTCGCGAAAAGCTACATTTCGGGAAAAGAGCTTCTCTTCAAACGTCTGGGACACAATCCCCAATTTCAGCTTTTCATTCCGTTAACCCGATCCGCTGCGCTGGAACGGGACACTTCATTCCCGAGCCAAAATTGAGAATAGCGTCCGCCAAATCAGAATTCCATTTAATTATTTAGTCCCACTTCCTATGTTTTCATACCTCAAAAAAGCATTTAGACCTACTTCCGCACCGCCACTGTCATAACCATTTTTTTGTAAGCAAAATACCAACATTCAGAAGTTAAACGGACTGCATAACCGGTCGCACACTCCCTTTTATAAGTCCTTATTAATTCCAAATATTTCAACTGTATCAGCAACAAAAAAAGGTAACAGCGACGGCACTATGGGAAGTAAATCTAAAACAAAACTTATGAAATCTTACGAAAACAATAAAAAGGAAGCGGGACTAAAGTTAAAAAAACAAAAAAGGGAAAACGCTCTGGATATAATAAGTAAATCATTTCAAAAAAATATAAACGCAAACTGTCTGAATGGTTCAGGTAGTATTTTAATTAATCTTTAATTCTTTTATTATGAGCACTTTAAAAAATCACGTACAGTTAATTGGAAATGTTGGTCAAGAGCCAACCATTACTAACCTTGAAAGCGGTAAAAAGGTAGCCCGTCTTTCACTTGCTACAAACGAGTTTTACAAAAACACCAATGGCGAGAAAACACAAAATACCGAATGGCATACCGTAGTAGCTTGGGGCAAAACTGCCGAAATTATCGAGAAATATGCCGGAAAGGGCAAGGAAATCGGAGTGAGCGGAAAACTAAAATCCCGAAGTTATGAGGATAAGGACGGTATCAAAAGATACGTTACCGAAGTTGAAGCCAACGAAATATTATTGTTGGGAACTAAGGACGGCAATAATGCCGAGTAATTTTTAAAAAATAAAGAGGGCGTTTCCGTCTAAAGTAGCGCCCTCTTTTTTCATTATTAACTCCATAAATAGAAATCAAAATGAAAGCACAAGTTAACGAAATCTTAGAAGGATTACAACATTTCAATGGGTCTGAAACGATTTATCAAATACCATTGATTAGAACCCGATACACGAACGGACTGAAATATTTAGCCAATGCAGCAGATTGCTATTGGTTGATAACAGATGCATCAATAATTGCCAAAAGCCTAATGGATAAAAGTTATTTTATAACCATTGACTTTAAAAGACTTCCTGCAAAAAAGCAGGATCATTCTGGCAACGAAGCCGAAATAACGTACAGCGATGGCGATGGTACTATTTTGGAAAAGCACGGATATAAAATAACGGATTTTCCATTGGACGAACTGCGGTTATTTTTTGTGGATAATACGCTGATGTTACCAAGCGAATATTAAGAAATTTTAAAACCTAGCGTTATGATTTATCTTAATTATTCAGACTTGAACGAGGAAGCACAGGAGCGTCTTTTGGAAAGTTCCAAAAAAGATGTTGAACATAAATCGTAAGTATGCAAAAAGGCATTGTACCAACTTTGAAAATATGATTGAAGAAGAGGCAATGCGAAATTTGTACAGTTATACGTACGTATTTAATATCTGAATTTTGCCAAATAGAACTATAAAGACCTTTGAATTTTCAAGGGTCTTTTATTGTTATTTCTGTTTTTGGTTTCAATTATTCGCAAGGGTTTCGATGTTTTAATACAGATAGTTCTATACATCAAATTATTTTTTCATAAAAAATTCAGTTCGGTTTTTCATAAAAGTAAATGCCATTACTTTTTCAGGAATGGTATGGATTTTTGCCCCGAGAAATCGGGGCGAAAAGGAATAGCAAGAGGATAACACGCTTCGCGATGTTGAGTATTCTTTTTCTTTTTCAATCCATTCATTTTCAATGTTTTAATAATATTCGATTTTGTGATTATGGAATTGTGAGGTGCATTTTTTATGAAAAAAGCCTTTCAGCCCAACAAAATCAGTAAATTTTTTATGAAAAAATGGATAAAGGATATGAAAAAGAGCGGTTTGAAGGCTTGAAAATCAAAGCATCTGTAGCTCAAAGATTTAGGCGGTATTGTGGAAAAATTTCCAAATCCCAGTCGATGACCTTATTGGTAATGATAGAATTTTTTGAGGATAACGGCATCTCTCCAAACGAGTCGATGGGTCCACATATACAGACCTTGGAAATTTTAATCAAAAAACGAATAAATGGCGTTATCGCCATCTTGAAGGATATTGAAAAAAGCCAAACCAAACCAACCGTTGCAATGATGCAATCCTTATTTGAAGAAGCCGAACCCAAAAATAAACCGCTCATCTTGGAAAAGAAAAAAACGGATGATAGCCAACCAAAATATCGGGAGCGCAACCCATCTAATTTATAAAACCAATCAAATGTATATTACAATTACACCACAGAAATTAGGAAAGACCTATGGGCAAAGTTCGGCAAGTTTTGTGGGTTATTTGGAGAAGGAAAATCAAGGCATAGAACAAGAAGGTATGGAGCATTTTTTCAATCAATATGGTGATGATATTTCGGCCGAGGAAGTTGTTAAGGAAATTGATGGAAACGCTGCCAAGCTTAAAAAGATTGAGCCGAAATTTTATTCTATCACGGTCAGTCCTTCCGAGTATGAATTGCGAAGATTAGAGAATAGCAGTAACGATTTAAAAAGATATACTCGTGAATTGATGAAGGACTATGTGAAATGCTTCAATCGGGAAATCAATGGTCGCCCAATTAGCGTTGACGATATTAAGTACTACGCAAAAATTGAGCACCAAAGAACTTTTAAAGGCACGGATAGGCAAATACGGGAAAACCAACCTTATGCCACGAAAATACTTCAGCTAAAAAATGAAGTCCGAAATATTGAGATCGGCTCTATGGAGGGAAGCATAAAGAAACGGGAAAGAGAAATAGCCAAGTTGGAAAGTCAAGCGCCACATCAACAAAACGGGAAGCGGATTGTTCAGGGAATGCAGAAGGATGGCAACCAAAGCCACATCCATATAATTGTAAGTAGAAAAGATGCTTCCAATTCGTTCAGCTTATCGCCAGGAAGTAAATATAAAGCATCCAATGTTGAGATGCACGGTAAAAAAGTTGGCAGGGGCTTTAATCGGGACCAGTTTTTTGAACGCGCGGAAAAGACTTTTGATACCACTTTTGGCTATCAGCGAAATTTTGCTGAAACCTATAAAGCTCGAAAGGATTTTATCAAAAATCCAAAAATCTATTTTGCCTCCTTGATGAAACTACCCACTAATGAAAAAGCAATCGCTTTCAAGTTGATGGGCAAAGCTGGACTGCCAATAATGCCAAGCATCCCAACGAATCAAGTTCAGTTGGCGTTAAAAGTATTTAACCGATTGCGAAGTGGTGTGGACGTGGCCATTAAATCGAGTTCCATTGGAATTTAATTTTAGAACGATGCAAATAGAAAATCTTATAGTTTTATTCTCGATTATTGGCTTGTTCAGTACGCTATTTTATGGATTGTATCGCGTTACGCGTTTTGGTTTTGTTCTGAATATTTTAATACTTGCAATACTGGTTTATTATGTTTCGATGGAAACTGATTTGAATTTTACCTTACTGTATTTAGTGTGTCCGCTGATGCTAATTAATACAGGATTGTATGTTTTTTTGCATAAAACGGAAGAACCGGATAATGGTGACAGTAAATATCAGGTCAATTTTCCAACCAATAAAGGAGGCTTTAAATTAAAGAACATCAAACGTGGAGCTTCCATTATTGGTTCTGCTGGAAGTGGAAAGACAGAAAGTGTGGTTTATGGATTTTTAAGGCATTTTCAAAAGTATAACTTCTGCGGAGTCATTCACGATTATAAGGATTTTGAGTTGACTGAAATTGCCTATCCGTTATTCCAAAATTCGGGAATACCTTTTAAAATTATTTCATTCGATAAGATTATACATCGGGTAAATCCCATAGCACCGCGATATTTGGAGGACGAGGAAAGTGTAAATGAAGTTTCCCGGGTTTTGATTGAGAATCTTTTGGAACAGCGGGAATCTGGAACCACAGGCACGACCAAATTTTTTAACGATGCAGCAGAAGGATTGATTGGCGGATTGATCTGGAAACTGAAAACATCCTATCCTCAATACTGCACTTTACCGCACCTAATCGCTGTTTACCAATTCTTGGACACAGAGAGCCTCATTGCATTTTTGGAATCAAACACAACCTCTCGTGCAATGGCAGATGCCTTTATAAGTGGAAAGGATTCCGAACGACAAACCGCTGGTGTAAAAAGCACCTTGGCCAATGCGCTAAAGCGAATTAGTACCCAACGGATTTTTATGGCTTTGTCCGCAGATGAAGTTCCACTGAATATTAATAATCCTGAAAATCCTGCTGTGATCTCAATAGTAAACAACCCTAAGTTTGAAACTTCTTATTCTCCAGTTATTGCCACCATCATTCATACGATTACCAAACAAATGAGTGTGCGAAATTCCAAACCGTCTTTCCTCTTGATGGAAGAAGCGCCGACGATTCGTTTATTGAATATGCATCGTATTCCGGCAACCTTGCGAAGTTATGACATTGCTACGATTTACGTGATGCAGGACAAGATACAGAACGATATGATGTATGGCGATAAGGCAAGCAAAGCAATTTTAAGTAACCTTTCCTATCAGTTTTTCGGAAAAGTCAACGACCCAGACACCGCAAAATATTACGAACGCTTTTTTGAGATCGTTAAAGACCCGACCAAAAGCGTGAGTCGTGGTCATAATTTAGATTTCGATACTCGAATAACCACTGGGGAAAAGGAAATACCCAAAATACGAGCAGATGTGTTTTTTCGTTTAAAGCAGGGAGAGTTTATTACTTATGCTGATGGGAAGGATAAGAAGGTACAGTTCAAATTACAGGAAATTGCAAGGCAACTTCCTGAAGAATCCAAGCAATTTTTTCAAGCGGATTTAGCGGCTAATTTTGAGCGGGTTTATGATGAGGCGAAGTCGATATTTCAAAATTAAATAAGCACTATGAGTAGCATTAAATTAAACTGGGAAACTTCAGAGTTGGGGCATCTATTTCTACCCCTAAATGATTAAGTTTTTCTTTCGTATTGTCTGAGATTGGTTCTAAGCAAGCAATACACAATATTTTTCTTGCTCTACTGAAGGCTACATAGCCCAATCTTGGATAGTCACTTGTACCTTTGTCCGAATGTGCATCCCTGGTTGCAGTATCAGTTTCTAACCAAAGATTTAGTTCTGCTTCATTTTTAGCAACAGCGAGTACAGCATCTAATTCAAGTCCTTTAAATCTATGAATGTTTGATACCATTATAGCTTCTGCATCGGTGTTAGAAACGATAATTTGCCTTAGATTATCTAATTTAAAAGGTATGTCGTTTTCAATAGTAAGGTCAAACTCATCTTTAACGAAAGCAGCAAAAGTGTTTTCGTTTGTTATAACTTCCACACGAATGGCTCTTATTATTTGAACCGCCATTATCCTTAAATCAAATGGCGTTAAACCTTGTTCTTCACAAAAGGCATTTTGGTTAGTTCCCAAAGAGGATAGTAATGTGTCTTTGATTTCTGAAACTGCTGAAACCTTAGCAGATTTATCTGGGGCAAGAACATTTCCATTCAAAGCGGCGATGGCCTTATTTACGACATCATTCTTTTTGGCTATTACACCTCGCTCTTTATGCGAAATGTTTTCGTTTTCACATCGAGCAAAGAATTCTGGAAGCATTGCCGTAATATTTTGGGTCGCACTTATAAATTTTACAGGTGTACCAAGTATCTCATTATGACATTGTTGTTCAAAAGTATTGTCCTCGTAAACACGTTTGCTAAAATTATTCAAGAATGTTACAATCGTATTTACTGAGCGTCTATTAATTTTATTTAATAGGGTCTCATATTGGTTCATTCTTGAAGCTTTGAGAATCGGGATATTTTGGAAGTTCCTAATCGAAGAGTCAAAGCTTTGAATATATTGTTCTGGGTCGCCAACACAATATATTATTGTCTTTTTTTCCTTTCTAAGAGATTCTATTATTGAGAACATTTTATTTCCAGTATCTTGAAATTCGTCCACGTACAAATATTGTATTCTGTTAGCCAACATTTCTTTTATTCTCTGGTTCGTGATGGCTTTTTTAGCTAAATTGAGGGTCTGGTCATAGGTAATGTATCCACTTTTGTGTAAGGACGTAGTTAATCTACTTTTAATATAATTTTTAGCTTTATAGTCTGGTGTTTCACCACTATTATCAAACATCCTTTTTAAAACATCATCAGTTCCACATTGAATAAACAATTTTTCACCATTGACATCTTCGTTATGTAAACTCGAATACGGAATCACTATAAATCTATTCAAAAAGGAATGAATGGTGCCAATAAATAAATTAGGTGGTATGGCTAATCTCTTGCCGAGCCGTTTTTTTATGTTTTTTGTTGCCGAATTGGTATAGGTAACAACTATCATATAACGATGACGTTCCAAGGATTTTAGGGCGTGAATTATTTCGTCTACCATTCCGTGGGTTTTTCCAGCCCCAGGACCAGCGATAACAAGTTTTGGCTTAGTTACATTTCCCATATCTATTACATCAAAGGGTCTAAAAATTTAATACCATCTTCAATGTATTTTGGTATTGTAAAACCGCTATGGTCTTCTGCCAGCGATAGTGAGAGTTGCAAAGCAAATTCGCTTTTATAGCCTTCAATTAAAGCAAAATATCCTTCGACATCAATATCACTTGTGCCTAATTCTTCTACATATTTTTTTCCAGAGTTAGGCCGTACCAGTTGAACAACTTTACACAAGATTTTTTTACCATTTCCAGATTTATTGCAGTCAATTAAATCTTTTTCAAACGTAGATAATTCAGAAATTTGAACACCAACTTCATCTACAGCATCATATTTGTCTTTAAGTTCTTGAGCCCTATGCTCTGTTTGTGTTCCAATATCGCTATCAGTTAAAACTAAGCACCTTGTATGAAAGCCGTTTAAGATTATTTGTATAAAATTTTTGAAGGCAAGTCCATTAACATTAACCACAGCAGTTGCAGATTGGTCAATAGTTTCGCCAGTTTGGATTTTATAGAATATAGGGAATAGAAGTTTTTCAGAAATCCCTTCTACCAATGCCAATCGTCTTGAATAAAACAAATTGACATTCTCACTATCAAGATATTTTTTGAGATAGTTTACTTGTCTTTTTTCTTCGGCAGTTGTTCCAAAACCTTCCAATATATAATGAGGTTGTACAATGCCGTTTTTATAATGAATCACCACAGTATTTTCAAAATCTATTTTGGTGGTAATATGGTTAGAATGTGAAGTTAGAATGAGCTGTATATCCTTTCTGTAAGTACCGTCCTCTTTTTTTATAAGCCCTTCAAAATTTGAGGCTAAATGATTCTGAAGATTTGCGTGAAGATGCGCTTCTGGTTCTTCAAGTCCGACAATTCTGAAGAAAGTGGACTGCATTCGCTCAGGATCTTCTATGAAAGAGAGCATTAACGAAATAAAAAGAAGGTTGTTTCGCCCAGTTCCATTACGTTCGATTTTTATGGGGTTATCGTTATAAATTAGGCTCAGTTTCCTCAATAAGTCCGATACATTTGGTAGAGAGAATATAAGGTCTACAACATTATTGGATGTTTCGGTACTCAATGATATTTTATCAAGTTGCTCTGAAATCCGAGTCTTTATTCCTGAAATAGCTACATTACCTTCAATTGCTCGCTGAAGACCTACTAACTGTTTTTTTAAGTCTTGATATTCGGTTTCTTCATTTGCATTAAGCACTCTAAAAAGTAATCCATTATTCCTACTTGCGGAAAGTTCTGATTTGGCATCTCTGAGTGCATCCAATAGTTCAAATTTAAGTTGGTTTAAGTGATAGGTATTCGCTACGCTCTCATTTTGATTTCCACCGTGTATACGATAGTGGTACTTTGTAATGGGAAAATTTATCAGATTCAGAATTTCGCTTTCGGGTATTTTAGTAAATTCCTCAGACCCTAATTCATTTTCGTAGTCCTTAAGAAACTGTCTTTGCTGGGTTATTTCTTCAAATGTATCAAAAGATGATATTGGTGCAAACGTATAGGTAAGAGTAGCTTCTGTAAATTCAGAATTACTCATCCAGTCAGTTATAACAGCTTCTTGTTTTAGATCCCAATCCTTAAGAGTTGCTTTTATTGTAATTTTTGGATAGGAAATATCCTTTGGCTCTATAGAAGTATCAAGAATTTCTTTTTTAAGCTTCAGAATAGTCTCGTAATTAAAGTCTGAGACCTCTAACATACGCCTTTTGAAAAAAGACACTTCTTGGCTGAATATTAAGCCTAAAGAGTCTAAAAGATTGGATTTCCCGATATTATTTTCACCAATAATTTGCGTTACCGGTTTTAGTTTAACAGTAAAATTGATAAAGTTTCTATAATTTGAAATTTCAAGTTGCGATACATACATATTATAAGTGAATGGTTGTTTTAGCCTATAAATTTAGCAAAGTTTTTTACGGTTTTTAAAGTTTCCTTCTTCATATTAGCTAAAACGTATTTTCTTCATATTGAAAGAAGTCTAAGAGCCAACTGTCACAAAAGTCACTTCACAAGCTTTACAAACCCGTCGTTCTTGGATGTATTCATTGATATCATACCAACCGCCAGTTTTTTGCCAAATATCTAGTCCTCTCCCTAAAATCACTTTCCATCCGTTATTCATTTCAATAGATCTGTCGTGAATAAAATCGTCAAACTCATAGGAAAATAGGATACCCATTGATTCCAAAGAATAGCGCATTTGCTCAAAAGCATCTTTCGCATTTTCAATAAACTCTTCATTATTACTTGTTACTAAGTGAAGTTTAACTTCTGTGTCTGGATCTTTCTTTTCGCTAATGAGTTTTGCAAGTTCCATAAAGTTCCGCAACTGATATGGTAACCTAATATAGGGATCTGTGATTTTAAAATCAGTAGCATTTAATAAATAAGCTCCAAACAAATTATCATAGGAAATACCGGACTGATTATCTCTAATTATTTTTTGTCCAGGTTCTAGTGATAACTTAGCGGTTTCAGATTTCTGAAGTGGTTTGTTCTCAGTAACTTCCGTTTGTTTTGTTGTAGGTCTTATTTCATTTTCAACCTCTTCAAGTGTCAGGATAGGAAAATGTTCTCCTGTGGATTTACTGACGTAACTAAAATCAACTTCTTCAAAGGTTTCATCCATTTTGCGAAGTTGGTCTTTTACACGTTTTCTATTTTCAATAGCGAAATCTAAAATTTCTTTAGCATCAGCTTCTGTGAAATCATTATCTGGGTAGATTATTTTTATTAATCCCGCAAATGTTTTAGCAATGGACGTTTTGTCTCTAGTCGTAATTGAACTTGATAGTTCAAAGTGTTTTGTATAATCGTGGGTTCTATCTTCTTTTCGTAGGTTCTTTAATATTTCAGCAAGGTAATCAACAATAAAACCGTATTGCGAAGTAAACATTTCATTTCGTAATTTTTGAACTTCCCACCCTGGAAGATATCCGTGCATACGGTCAAGGAAAGCCGTGTCATAATAATCTTTAGGCAAGGCCTCAAAAAGATCGCTATGTTTCATCATATAGTTTACGGAATGGTCTGTGTTTCCAACAAATACCATTGAAGCAGAAGCACCATAGACTTGAGTTCCTCTTGAAAAGGATTTATTAGCCATATAATTTTTCATTATATCCACTAAACCACGGTCTACACGCTTTGTTTTACCTGCAAATTCATCATAAGCAACAACATCCCAATACCCAACTAATCCGATATTACCTGAACTATTGTTTACAAATAGCTTTGCTTTTGATACTTCACCACCAGAAATTAAGATACCGTGTGGCGACATTTCAGAATAAATATGTGATTTTCCTGTTCCTTTTGGTCCTAATTCTATGAGGTTATAGTTATTCTCAACAAACGGAACAAGTCTAGTTAATTGCAACAGTTTTGAACGAAATGTAAATTCTTCTGGATTAAGACCTATAGATTGTAATAAAATATCCATCCATTCTTCCTTGTCAAAATGTTTCCGAGCACCTTTATATTCTTCAATATCTACATTGGAAACTTGAATTGGTTTTAAACTTTCAACCATCCAAGGGATATGATTTCTTTCCTCGGAAGGAACATACCCCAAAGTTAAAATACACCAAACACCACTAGATAGCAGTTTTTGATGTTCTTTAATGAGGGCATCTGAAATTGGAACGCGGTTTAAACCTAGATTAGCAAAGGAAGCTTCATATCTATCTTGTCTGTCATTTAGCTGAACTGCTACTTTATCTATAATTCTATGAGAACCTTTTTCTCGAATTGTAGATTTAATTATTTGAGACTCGTCTCGATGCACAAAATGTTTGGCAATGATATTTTTAACCGTTTCTACGCCTTCATTAATAGTTGCTTCGTCATCTGTAGCGCAGTATTGTCCTAATAGATATTCTAAAACATACGTAGGAACTATAGCATTGCCTTTTACTAATTTGGTTAAATCCTTACGAACTACCTTACCTGCAAAGTGTTCGTTTATTTTTACATTTAGTGCGTTCATAGGTTCTAAAATTCATCAAAGTCGTTAGTAAAAGAAATATTAAGGGTATAGTAATACTCTTTGTATGTTCTCCATTTGTTAGCGCGATCCATAGGTTCTTCTAGCACCAATTTTACACGTTGATTCTTATATTTACCGCTTGCTTGAGCAGTTAATTGGAATCTATTTTTAACTTCTCGCTGTCGTTGATTCTCTTCTTTAATATCGAAAGTGTAGATAAATTGATCACTTAACAACGTGCCATCTTCTGCTTGAATAGAGGCTTTAATTTTACGTTCCAACATACTGTCATCTACCTGCTCTGTTTGAATGAAGGAAACAGCGAGTAGGTTAGTAGTAATCTTATCAGTAGATTTAATAATATCTATTTCTACCTGAGCTGTGGTGTCCTGACGCTTTTTATTCACTTTTATTACTGGCAATACAATTTCTTGTAAAGAAGCTCCTCCGTGAACAAACTTTGAACCAGATCCACTTACACGTAATCTGTTAATGGATTTTGGAATGAGTCCATTTCCGTTACTGGTAAAGCCAAGCTGGTTGTGGGTAAAGGATTTTACTGCCTCATTACCTTTTAAATCAGTTCCAAGAACGAATCTTCTATTCAATTTATCTACTTCGCCTTTTATTTCAGCTTCAGTAAAATCGCTTTCCTCTAATGTTTGATATTGATATAAAAAACCGTGATCTGAAGTAATAATCATATTATTACCATTCATATTAGAGATCTTCTTTAATAGATCAATCAGATAATTTAACTCTCTTTCAACTGCTTCAAATGCTTTGTCTTGCGTTGTAGTATCATCACCAGTATCATCTATATCGTTATGATAGATGTAAATCACATCATAATTTTTTACAAAATCCCTGCCTGTTGTATTGGCACTAAACTTCATAAAATCTTCAGCTAATATTGCAGTTGCACGAGCACCAGAATTTTTAGCTAAAATTTTAGATCGAGATGGAATACCCATAGAAGGCATTCCATCTACTAAAATTTGGTCTGTTCCTTCTTTTATGGATAGTTCTTTATGAGGTAATAAAGACGCCATCCCTAATTGGGTATAAGATGGCAAAGACGCTAAAGCGCCTTCAATCTCACTATCATATCTATTCTCTTGTGTTAATCTTTTATGCAATTCAACACCGCACTCATATCGTAATGCATCAGAAATAATGACGAATACACGTTGCTTTTTTTCTACAAAAGCTTGAATATGTTTTTTAAAAAATTGTCGTTGACTATAGTTTCTGGCTATTGGCCAGGTTTCTAAATTATCAATAACAGCTTGCCATTTGTCATTATACTTCAGTAACCAATCATTGGTATATAGCTTTTCTACTTTTTGAGCCAATCCGGAAAGTATGTTATCTTGATTAGATCTTCGGTAGTTTAGTATAAACTTTCTATAGAGATAATCAATTTTATAAAGTGACGTGGTGTATTGCTCTAAACCGTTTTCAGCAGACTTAAATGCTACTTTAAGTTTTTGAATTTGAAATTGTAGTTGTGATGCAAACGACACACTTTCATAGAATGCAACAAAATGTGGGTTGTACCAAAATGTATGTTCTCGTTGCTTTACAATATGCTGTAAGCTGTCATTTGAGATTTCATTTGTAATTAAACGCTGAACGAGATCGTGTATTATTTTCTTATCCGTGAGTTTAAACAGTTCATCATTCACTGCTTTTTCTAATGGTAAGTTGTTGAGAACACTTTCAATTTGAAGGTCACTGGCTATTTGCAAAGAAATTTTATCAAACCCTTCACGGTAGGTAATGGTATCTTTCCAAAGCGCGAGTAATAGTCTTGTTTCTTTAGATAGTTTAGGGGTTTCAGTTTCATTGAAATTATCTGTAAACGCTTCTACAAGAAAATCATAGATGGATGGCGTTTTACTTGTGTACTTAAATTTATTTAGAATTTGAGTCCAGTAAAAGTTTGATAGTTCGTAACGTTCTAAATCTCTTTGTAATTTCTCATTTCCATTGGCAAAGGCAGTTCCGTGTGCGTGAATAAACGTGTTTAGGTTAACGTAATCGGTATTAAGGGTTACCGCTACCATTTTGTAGCGAATGTCTCTATGAGAGTCCCCTTTGCCTAATAACTCCTTTAATTTATCAACGCGATCTTTTGACTTGAAAAATTGAATATGTTCCCCAACTAATTCTTTAAAACTAAATTCTAACCCTAATTCTTGAAGAATAATTGCTTCTTGATCGGTATGGAAAATGTGATATGCCAATTCTAAATCCAGTAACCAATTTTCATTGGGTTTGGGTTTAGGGGCATTGCTATAGACTAGAAATTTAGTTTTAGGTGTGTTCGTTATTATCTTATACTTTATTTCAAACTCATTGTCTTGTAGATGGCACTTTTCAACACCTTTCAAATCTAGGACATCAAAGCTTTCTTTTAATTCATTGCGCTCATCATACCAAAAAATCACATCGTGATCTTGGAACTTTTTTTCTAACGCTTCTTGTATTTTAATGCTCATTTGTTTAAAACTGTATAAAAATCATTTATTTCGGATTCGACAAGATATTCATTGTTCACACTTAAAACCCAATTATGTATTCTATCATCGATATTTTCATTTATCAGCTCAATATCCTTAATATTATAGTGTTCTAAAAGATGTTTTAAATTTCTCTTTATTTCACCATCAGAACTTACACTTTCATTTTTCACTAGGACAGTTGTATTATCTCCAAATTTAGCTTTGCAAAATCTTTCCATTTCAATTTTCTTATTTTGAAATTCAGGTGATTGTATATATTCAACTTCTTCATCAACTAACAACACAAAAACAATAGTTTTAAATAAGATAGACTTCACTGCATTATTTAATATCCATTCGTAAAATTTAAATAAACTACGTTCATAAGATTCTGGTATTAAAAAACCTACTAATGCTTTTTTATTATTATCAATTATTTTACTTAAAGGTTTTGTTTTAATTTTCAAACCTTTTAACCAATCTTTGACTTCGCTAGTATCATTTATGTAAAATGTTGCCTCTGAAGGTTTTACTGTTAAGTTTAAGGTAAAGTTTGAATTCCCAGATAGGCAACTATTATGAAATAAGTGTTTAAACGAAGAGTCGTTTTTGATTTCTATACCAATATTTAATAATCGTTTATTACTAAAATTATTTTCTAAAAGATTTTTTTTATCATTCTTAGTTATAAATATAGGCTCTATTAAAGCTCCACCATTTTGTAGTTGAAGATATTCGGCGACAGCTTGTCTTTTTGATATCGATATATTTTCCGCATTTTTGCAGGAGACTGATAATCCATCAAATAACAATTCTATTAATTTACATTCAATTCGTCGTTGCTGATTTTGGATAGAAGGGATTAGATAAAGGAAGTCCACTTCCTCTTTAAAAATAGCTTTAAAAAAGATTGACCAAAATAAAGCTTTGTAGTTTTTTTCGAGTTTCAGTTTTTTAAGATAATTTTTAATTTCTAAAAAATAATTTTCACCAGTATTCGTTTCTTCAAAAAATGAAGCTGCAACATAATAACCAATAATAAATTCAAATTCCTCAAAAAAGATATCTGGCACATTTGCAATACTTTTTAGTATTGTCTTACTGTCTTCTTTGTCTTTTAAGTTTAGAAGCCATTGCTTAGCATTTTTTAAATCCTCTTCACTTACTTCTTTTATACGAGGAAACTCTTTAAAAATAAAAGCACCTAACCAATTGAATCGCTTCACAGCTTCGGTGTAAAAATTACCATCGTTTCTTTCTTTAATAGGATAAAACCCCTGTGAGATTATTTCTTTTATAAAATTAACCTTGAATTCAGATAATGCTTCAAGATTATTAATAACAGCGAATACTTCCTCTGAAAATTCTTTTGAAAGATTATCATTAATAATTAAAGAATAGTTTTGCACTAAACCTCTTCGAAAACCTTTGAAAAGATTGATTTCGGGACTAAAACCAGCCTCATCTGGAAAATTAATTTTATCTTCAATATTTTGACTATCTCTGACCTCACGTTTAGCAATGACCAACAGACCTTTGGGGACTCTAAAATGATTTATAAATAAATTTTCTTCTTTTTCTGGTATTTCATATTTAATAACTGAGCCTGATGTTATAAATAATCTTTCATTGTGTTCTATTAAGTTTTCTTCGATCACAAATAATGCTATACTCCAATCTTTTTGAGCGCGACTTATTTGAAACCTAGATTTAGGAATGATTATAAGTTTATTAAAAACAAGGTTCTCTGATTCCTTTAGTGAGATATAAATTTTTTGTTCCATTTGCTAAATTTTAAAACCAGTCGTCTTCTACTTTATTTGGGATGTTGTTGCTAAACAGATTGATATTTGTAATTTCTGAAATCGTATCTGAAGACTTAATAATATAAAGATTGGCATTAGTTCGTGTAATACTTACATATAACACATCTTTTAACCTATTTTCTTTTTTTAATTTTTGAACCATACTACTACTATTATTAAACCCAAATAGAATAACGTGTTCAAACTCCAGACCTTTAGAACTATAACTAGAAATTAATAAAGGTGTTGTAGATGTAAAATCGTGATCCCTTAAGTCTCTATTTTTTTTGTAGTAATTAAAATCAATATTTTGATTTCTTAAATAATCAGACAATTCATTAAGTAAATCCCTGTCTGGACAAATTACTCCAATACGTTGTCTCATATTTCTTAAAGAAACTAAAATTTCGTTTATTTTATGAAACTCTTGATTTCTTTCAACTTGAATTATTTGAGGAATGGTTTGAGAAGTAGTTGAAACCTTCGCTTCTATATCATCATTGGATCTAGAAAATAGTGCTGCCAATTTTGCTATATTTTGATGAAATCTAAATATTTTGTTTAGCCGCTCCATTAACCCTTGACCAACAATTTCTAGTTTAGTAAGTTTTGTTTCATAAATTCCTTGATTAAAATCACCAAGAGAAGTAATTCTCTTCGATATTTTCTTTATTAACACCCATTCTTTGGGATTTAAGTCTTGAACTTCATCTACTACTGTAACATCATAAGTCTTACTTAAATTACATTGTAGCAGTAAAGACAACAAACGATCATATTTTTCTTCATAAGAGCCGCCCTGATTTCTATCTATATTATTTTGATATGCTAAATCCCAAAAAAATTTATCCTTTGTTGCAATAGTAATGTTGTCAGAGATTTCTAGTTCTCGCATTGCTGTTCTTAAATATCCATATAGGCTATGATTGTACATTAAAAGTAAAGGTCTAATTGTGCCCTCTTGTACCATATCTCTAAGTGTATATAAACTAATCAGAGTTTTACCAGAACCCGGTGGGCCTTCTACAAATAAATTTTGTTGTTCACGTGAAATTCGTCTTACAATTCCCTTTTGTTCTTCCGATAAACGGTTGTACGGTATTAAAAACATATTATCTGATTGTTTAAGCTTATTTAAAATGGCAGGTTATTCATATCTAAATACTTTCCTTCATCTTCTTTTCTTCTTTTAGTTTTAGGGTCTATATAGGCATAAGGTTCATCTACTTGACCAAAAATATCATTTAACAATACTCGTTTATCAAATTGCGAAAAACCAGCTGGATTATTCTTATAATCTTTAACTATCTTTTGTAATTCTGTAGTATCCTTATTGACTTCATTTTTAAGTAATGCTATTTTACATCTAATAGTGGTTTCTTCTTTTATATCTTCAGCTTGCATTTCTAAATATTCTAAAGCAGCTTTAGCATCTGTTTTTTCCAATAACACCGCATAATTATGTCTCCAAGCGGGTTCAGTTGGATTTATCTCAATAGCACGCTCTAATGCTTTTTTAGCAGCTCCTAAACGACCTAGACGCGAATTAAGGATGTATTTCATATTCCAAATCCAGCTATCTTGATCGTCAAAGCGTTTGATGTAGACTTCTGCATTTTCAAGTGCTCCTAAATAATTATTGGCTTTAAAGTGCTTGTCAATGAGCGTTTTTAAAAATCGTTTTTCTTCTGAAGTATTTCTAGCTTGTTGTGCTTTGTTTAGATTTGATTGCGCTTCAAATACTTCTAGTTGTTCTTCTGTTAATTTCCCTATGGCATACGGATTCTCAAATTTTGCATTTCCAATAATTTCATCATCTGCAATAACCTGCATTTTAAATACTTTATCTTGGGTTATTTCAGCCTCTATTTTAATAATTGTATCTATATCATAAAATTTATTTAAAGAACAACGAATTTCTCCAATAGAAAAATCAGCTCCATTAATACAAACTGGTACTATTACCTCTGAAAGCAGATTAGTTTGTAATTTAAAATCCGGTATATTCACTATTTGAGGTAATGACTGACCACGCTCAATTATTGGATAAAAACGGTTTCCTTTTAAGCGCACACCTAAATTATCACTGGTAATTGGACTTATTAATGAAATACCGTATTGGTTGACAAAAAAGGAATACACACCAGCTCCTTCTGCAACTAATTTATCTGGTTCTGGTGATACTAATAATTGAGCATTTATAAGTTTCTCTTGTGTTAAAGCTCCTAATAAGGGATTGAAAGAGCTACCGCCAACCAATAATACAAAATCTACTGCATCAAGAGTTTCATTTGATTTTTCAATAATTTCAGAAATTGAAGTGCTGATTGTTGTGATGGCCTTATCGAAATATTTGAATTTGTATTGTTTGCCTCTAAAAAATTTGACAAATAATTCTTTGAACTTTTCTGCTGTTAGCTTTAATTCCCCTAAATCGTAACTATTATTATTTAACACTAAAATATTATCTAATCTCGTTGCAATTATTTCACTGAGATTTAAATTTGAAATATCTCCGCTACCAACTTTTAAACTCATTGCGTTACAAACCGTGATTTTTAAATCTTCTGCCATTACGATAAGTTGTGGTAAAATGGTGTTTTTTACGTCGGAAATATCTAAACTATCAAAATTTGGAATTGTTTTTATAACTTTAGGCAAGAGGTGTTCTTCTGCTATTAATAAATCTATATCTTGACCTCCTAAGTCATTATATCTAGAAATAGCTCTGTTACTTATTGTAATACCTGTATCACGTCTAAAGTCTACATTAAGTAATGATAAATCTAAAGTACCACCACCAAAATCGATTACTAATACGTTTTTGTTTTTTACTTCTTTTGACCAACGTTCTTTTTCGCTATCAACCAGCCGATTAAAATACCCTAAAAATGCAGCATTAGGCTCATCAATTAACATTGTGTCGTTCGTGCTAATTTTAGCCATTTTAGCAGCTTTTAAAGTATCTTTACGTTGGTTGGCTTGAAAAGATGCAGGAACGGTAATAATGGTGTTTGCTAGCTCATAATCATTTCCTTGACTGTAGGTTTTTCGCATATAATTCATTATGCCACCTGCTATTTTATATGGCATATCTAACTTTTCATTTATAGCGTTTGGATATAATGGATGATGATCTACACCCATTTCTACTTTCCAATGGTAAAAAATATTTTTTTTGTATTGAAACTCTGGATGCCCTTTTAAGTGATATAAATTATTTCCAACATAGGGTTTGCCCTTATAAAACGCTACAATAGAGGCAATTTTTTCATCTTCAATGGTTTGGTCAAATTCAAAAGGGCTGAATTGTGGAAATCTTACAAATTGAACAGGGATTTGATTGGTTTTATTAAAATTGACATTTGCAGCATCAACAGTGGCCATAAGTGTATAAGTTGTCCCTAAATCTATCCCGATATTAATAGGGTTTTTAGTGATTTTGTTTTGTTCTTCAATTGGGTATATTATAATATTACTCATAGTTTTTTTCTTATGGTTTGCGGACTATTTAAATTCGTTACAGCAAATGTAGACACTCCAAAAGCTTTGAAAATTCAAATGCTTTAGTCAATTTCTCATAAAGTCCATTCTATTTTTGTGGTCTTAACAAATGTGTTTAATATTAATTATATCTTCTATTTTAACTATAATTATTTTTTGAGTTGTCTAATTAGTCGAATTTTTCACTATAAGTCCTTGGCTATAAATATTATTCAATTACCTTTAAACTATAACCTTTGTCGGTTTCTTTTTCAATACGTACTTTCACAGTAATACCTACTTCGTAAATTTCTCGGAAATTCTTTGGTAGGGTTGATTGATGCGCTAATCCAGTTTTACCATTTTCCATATCTATAAATAATCCAAAATCAACAATATTCTGAATTTTTCCCTCAAAAGTTTCCCCAACTAATACTTCCGGGACTTTTAAACTTTCTATTTTGATATTTTCTGCAATCGGTTCACTTTTGTAATCGTAATCAATTACAAAGGACACTTTCGCACCAGCAAATTCATCCAGATTTCGAACTCTATTATTAAAAGAACTTTTCGAAAAATTAATACTTTCATTTTTTGAATATCTAATTTTCCCTACTTTACCTCGTGGATGTATAAATACTATCTCACCTTGATTGATTTCATACTCCATATAAAGCTCATCCTTAAATGTCTTGTACAATTCTTTAAAGGACTTGTCTGCTTTTCCTTTTACTTCTTTAATTTCGAAGTAGTTAATAAGCTTTTGATAATTCGTAGAATTATTCCATAAATTTTCTTGAACACCTAAAAATATAATCTCAGCAAATTTCTTTGCTTCATCTATCCGATTTAATCTGGCAAGCAATCTCGATTGATGAAGTAGTATGCCTGCACTAAATTTCACATCATATAATTGGATTCCAGCTCGCAAAGACTGAATCCAACTCTCTTGGTAACGTTTTTGTTCATAAAGTAATTCAGAGTATTCTTTAAATAAAAAATATTTAGTGCTTCCAGCTCGAGAATTGATAATCTCTAAATACTTTTTTTCACTAGTCTCGTAATCTTTTAAATTTCTAGTGGCTCTAGCAATTCTCATTTGGAACCATAAATCATTATCGTAGTGATAATTATCAACTGCCTTTAGCCCTTTCTCACAGGCTTCTATGGCTTCATTACTTTTGTTTAATTTATCACAAGCCTTAGTGTAGTATTGGTAAAAGGATTCTAAGTCAGAAGGGTTTTCTTTCGTCTTTCCTTCTTGATCTGTATATTCAGATGTTTTTTTAGAAAGGTACTCTGGATTTATTTTCTTGCAATATTCATAGATTCTATTGGCATTGAAGAGGTTGTTGGAATGTGCCTCAATTAAATTAAAAAGTATGATGGTAAATGGACAAGGATAGTTATCATCAACGCTTATATCCTTTTGTTTTATGATGTTTATATAGCTATTTATTAAGTTCTCGCTATTTAAAATCACCTGTGGTTGTTTGTGTTTTATAAAATTGTCAAATACATACCATCCGCATAAGCTTGAAACAATTTCATAGTCCTTAAAATTTTCTATAATTTCAGGAAGGTTATTAATATTTATTCTTTTAGAAGCTCTGGCAGCTTGCAGTAGGGTTACTGCATCATAATTATTAAACTCACTTGGATAGTTAGTATACATTTCAAGACAAACGTCCAAAGATTTACTTGGGTCGTTTTCTAGCAACTGTTTTGCTTCATCTTGAAATTCTCTTTTAGTTTTCATCCAATAATGCTTTAATGTCTTCAACTAATGCTTGATTCGATTTCTCTTTTATTTGTAGTGAAGTGAAAAAACCACTGTTTCTTTCTCCAGTTGTATATCTTAAATTAAATTTCACCACATCATCTGCATCCACTACTGCAAGTCTATCTTCATTCCTGTGGCATTCTAAAAGGTGTAATGTAATTTCTTCAAAAGATAATTGTTCCTTCCAGTCGTTATAAATATCACCTCGATAATCCGTTGGAAAAGAATTTTGAGACTCTTGTTCGTAAATTTGATCTATGGCTTTTTTAACCAATCCATCTTCAGTATCATTTCCTTCAATTCGTACCGATGAAATTTCTTCATTTCCACGATTGTTAATCGCAACTATCACGTTATTTTCATTCTTAGAGATTAGTACGACTTTACTTAAATAATCCGAATATTTTCTAACAGATTCTATCTTAAAATCATTGAGTTCCTTATGTAATTTCCCAATAAAGACTGCTGTATTGTGCTTTAAGCCATCAGGAAAGTACCCCGATAATTCATCTAAGGTAACTTCATTGTCATAACTTAGCATTTGACTGTTGATATCAAGGCTAACATTATCAGTAATTTCTACTTCATCTGTAAAATGACAATTGATAAAAGGGTCTATAGTTTGTGGATTTAATATGTGAGCTGTTTTCCAAGATGCAGTTAATCCTGTGTACAACCATCTATAATAACTTTCGTTTGTAATACCCGAATCTTCTGACTGTAGTGCTTTAAAAAGCACATTTTCAAATTTAGAGCCAACTGACTTATGTACCGTAATTGCCCAGCCATAATTAATTAAAGCTGCATTGATGTATGGATCTGTTTTGCGCAATTGAAACAATAATTGAGAAGTATAATTCCTTTTATAAGATCTTTCAATCTTGTTACGACCAACTTCAAATTCTTTTAAATCCTTTTTTAAAACTTTTTCATTATTCTGTTTGGCTTTTTGCCAATTTTCAATTTTTAATTGAAACTCAATAAATTCTTTGTCAGATACAAGGTTTTGATAATCTGAACTCTCTTCAAACGGGTGCTGCTTTTTAAGTTTTGCAAGTTTTTGGGATGTGAAAATTTTTACAGCTTTTAACTCTTCCCGTGTCAAATCTTCTACACCATCAAAATAGTTTTCTAGAAAAATTAATTTAAAATTTGGGATAGCATTATTTGCGAGTAATTTAACTTCAAGATGTCGATACCTTAATCTAGCAATAAGCCCATCTTTTTTAGTTGTGACATCCTCATTTTCCAGGTGTAAAACTTCTTGCACTAAAAAATAACTGCCATTAGCAATTTTAGTGGGTGTCCCAAAACCTGTTTGATCAGGAATATTGATATTGTTATTTAACAAAAGTAAGTCGCCCTTAGCTAGATGTTTTCCATTATTTAGCACATTATTTTTTATCCAATTATTGGTGGTTCTTGCTTCTTTTTTTGAATAAAGCAATACAGCATTTTGTGGCTCATTTTCTATTTTCTCACTAAACCATTCTTGTAAATGCGCTGTCGCTTGTTCGTGCTTGGTTAAAATAACAGACTGATCGTAGTTAAATTTTAAATAGTTAAAAATTGAGTGATCAATTGAGCCAGCAATAGACCTTCTAAGTTTTAATAACTTATTATCGTTTTCTTTAATCTTGTGTTCGTGTCTAAAATGTAAAATATCTCCATCAGGGAATAATTCATTTAATGTCTCAATATTTAATGCCGAATCTTCATTTTTGCCATAAGACAGCATATATGGATCTCCTATAAAAACTATCTTCCTGTTATTAGATTTCAGTTTTAAAAATTGAAATAAATCTTCTAATAATCTACCCGAACCAAACCGAAGCAAGTCCGATTGATGCAAACTTCTAGAAACAAGATGTGACTCTGGAATAATAATAACTGCCGCATCATCAATATCTCTATCGCTTTTCAAACCAATCTGTTCTTGAGATACAGTTTCTTCATCCTCACTTTCACTTTCCTCATCAGCTGAGGTCGTTTCTGTTTTAGTCTTCCCTCCATAAATAACTGTATATAAACTGGTGATGTCAAATCCCGTACTACGTTGTAATTTATGGGCAATTCTTGAAGAGTGACACCATAAATCTGTTTCGGGAACTTCTTGGTCTAAAGCAAAAGTGTTTACATTTTGCAACCATTGGCTTCTTAGTTCAGAACTCATTGATTCAAGTACCAATATTCCTGAACCTTCAGTTGTAAAAAACTCTTTTAATATAGGCTGTATATTTTGATCAATATAGTTATAAGTCTGTTCTACTGATTTAATAGGATTATCTAATTGTATGGTTAAATCCCCTTTCCATTCATCTGAAGGAAATAGTGCCTTAAATCTATTTGCAATCGTTACCTCGTATTTGTTTTCACTAGAGAACGCATCAAGAAAGGTATGCAAGTCAATTTCTTGAACAAGTTGATAATAAGGAACTTTCCTTGAAGTTTTACGATTTTGAGTAATGGGACCAGAAAAAATATTAAGAGCACAAATACGCCCCTTGTTTATTACATAACGCATCAATGAATCATCCTCTATCATAGATTTCATTACACCGCGATAGGTGTTCAGTTGTCTGTATGGATTAGTGTGATTATTACCAGCCTCTATCTTTACTTTATCGCCATCAGCAACATTGATAAACCAAGACTTTTTACCGAAATCCACATCATTTATTGGCATCAATATTTCCCCGGAATAATCCTTGAAATCTATAATTACAATACCATTTGTGTAGAATAAAATAGCGTCTGCTCTAAATCTAGGATAGTCTTCATTTTCGGGATTACCTATTAATAATCCATCCCATCCTTGTTCTTCAAAAAATGGAATCAATCGTTTTACAACACGATTGAATTGGACATTCTCGTGTAAATTCTCGGTTTTATTAAATAGAACTTCAAGTGCCATATCCCTACTGTATTTCTGTTACATCTATCCAATCAAACTTCCTCACTTTAATCTTTGCCTTTTTATCGTTTAAGCCTTTTACTTCTTTAATCACGTTGCCAAACTTGTTATAGTTAACCAACACACCGTCATCTAAATCTATGGCGATACGCTCGGTGGCTATTTTAAACAATTCGCGGTCGTATTCTTGCAGTTCTATAAGCACTTTATTAATGCGTGCTTGTTCTTTTTCTGCGGTTACTTTTTCGCGGTCTGTACCTACGTTTTTAACGTGCTCTAATTGGGTGTCTTGTGCTTTTAGTTTTTCTTGGTATTCTTTTAAATACCCATTGAGCATTGTGTTTAGCGTATCTGGTGTGTAGCGGTGCATATAAATTAAGGCATTAAAAGCACCAGAAGGCGAAGAGAACAACCAATAAATAGGGCGTTTTTTATAACGCTTTACGTGGTCTGTATAAAATGTTTTTAAGAAGTGCTTGCGTATATCGCCAATGCAGTCTTCTACAAAGGCCAAGTTTTTATCAAAATGTGGCTTGCCAAAGGTGGCTTTTAAAAAGTCGTAGAAACGGTTGACGATATCATCTTCAAACCACTCGTTATCCAGTATTGGGATAATATTATCATCATCAGGAATATAGGTTAAGTCATCTAGCGTTTGGAATTTGTTATTCGAATTTTGGATTTTTTGCAGGTAGTCCTGCAATGTTTCTCCTTGATTAGCCAGTATTAAACCTGGTTTGTCCAAACTGTATCGCCCAAACATACAGCCTACCGCATAACTTATAAATTGCTGCATCACTTCTTTGGCATCAAACACCAATTGGTTGTTTTCTATACTGGTTTCGTCTTTAAGAATAGTAATATCTTTTAACGGCACCTCTGGGGTTAGCTCGTCTTGCAACCCATAGATGTCGATAAACCGACGATTGAGTTCTTCTTCGTTTTTATGCAACTCAAAGAACTTGTTTTGCCAATATTGACGATAACTGTCGTAGGCTTCTTCAAGGTCCTGACCATTTATGCGTATAACTTCATTTTGTTGGAAATCCAAAGAGGTTTCTCTCGAATTCCATTCCATCTCTGAAATTTGGACACAATCCACTATAAAATCTTTATTTACCAATGTTTTCAGGTTCTTTCTAAATGGAATTTTTTTGATTACTCCGCTACTGAAATTTAATGTTGGGTTTAAAACTTTTAACCATTGAATTGAAACTTTACTATTGAGCAAACCCAAAGATATCAGTCTGTCGATTTCATTTTCACAAACAATATAATGTGAGGCAACATCATTTAATACTCCATCATTGTAAAATCGGGCTCCTAACATAGAGGAACTGATTAAAGTCCACTCATTACCTTTCTTATAATATAAATGTTTGCTTGGTCTTACGTGTCCTTTCAATTTTGATAATTTTTCACGATACACTTTATTCCACGCTATTACGTGTTCATTATTTCCATACCATTTTCTATAACTTCCTCCTTTATTATATCTAACAAATGTTTTATTATTTATATCAATTTCTTCATTTGAACTGCAATTTATAAGCAAATCATTCCTATTTATTTCAAAGAAAAAACGTATTACTAAAGCATTTTTACCAGTATGAATACCTTCTCTCAATAAGCCATATTCTGAAATACTATCATCCAACTCAAAAGGGCGAATCATATTTTCACTTAACCAGTAACCAATAGGGCTACCTGGAATTTTTTTGAAATCGTTCTGATTAGCATCAAAAAACCAATCACAATTTGGTTTTTCAATAGCTTCTAGTGTTTTTGGTGCTTGGTTTTGAGAGCCTTTAAAATCGCTTAAACGTATATAACTTCCTTTAGCATTATCTAAGTTTTGTTTTCTTAATGTAAATGTACATATAGGCACCGTTGCCCCATCAAAGCCTGAATATTCTAATTGTATGAGGTTATTAATAAAATGTTTAGCAATAATTTCGCCTCTTAGTTTTTCGTAACTAGAAATAAACATCCAAACAAAAGGCGTCATATATCCTGTTAAGCCATTATCATTGCATAAGCCCAAGCACCTTAATATGAATGTTGCAAAAAGATCTGATTTAGTTTCCGGGTAATTTACTTCGACATATTGTTTTAAACTACCTTCCATACGTTTTGAACTTATATACGGTGGATTAGTAACAACTACATCATATCGTTGTCCCAATAGTTTGTACAATTTAAATACTTCTCGTTGACGCTCTGCAAATAATGAGTTTTCTTCTATTTTAAAGTTAGCAACTTCTTTAGGTGTAATTTCTATTAGAGATCCTAATGCAGTTGCATTTTTGAATTTATTATCAAATTCAAAATCTTGGTAAAATGATATATTAGGTTCTATATGGTCTTTAGCTACTGTACGTAAAAAACGACGCTGTTTTTGACGCCCTTTCATTAATAAAACAAAAGAAGCTATTTGTGAAGCTCTACGATCTATATCTACTCCAAATAAATTTTTGGTAATGATTAATGCTGGTATTTCAGAAGGATTGTAACCTTCTTCTTCATAGATTTTATAAAATACATCAAAGGCATACGACAAAATATGTCCTGAACCCACACAGGGTTCAAAGAATTTGATGTCCTCAATACTTTTAGATTCTCGTTTACTTAATTTATCGGTATAGGTTGGCTTAATGTAAAATTCTAACGTATCAATTACCTTAGAATCTGGACGAATTTCTGACCAAATTTGCCCCAAAGTGTTATCGACCATATACTGCACAATCCATTTAGGTGTAAACAATTGTGAGGCTGGTGCTAATTCATTTTTAGTGTATTTCTTTTTTGAGCTAATTAACTTCTCATTTAAAGCTGAAATATAAAACTGATACAACCAACCTAAAATTTCAACTTCTTCACAGTCTCCAGCTTGCATTCCAACTCTAATATCTTCTATAATAGAAAAGCTAGAAATTAAATCATCCGGCAGTAACAGCTCTGCATAGTCATCTATCTTTTCAAATAGAAAAGGGAATACGTTATTTAAATGATTACAAGCACCCACTAATAAGTCTGCATAGGCTTCATTCTGTGCATCTGTACTCGGTATTCTACCGTCTAACACATCGTAAATACGTTGTTGTTGTACAGGCAACTCTTCTGGTATGTTACCTTGTTTGGCTTCTTGTAAAATAGCGGGTAATGTACCATCCTTTATTGGGCTTACTATAGAAATGCCTAGAGGTTCGTACCCATTTACATCCATAAAACGCAAGGCCACAAAACGGTTAAACCACGTATAAGCTACAGTGTCTATTACGGCTGTTTTAGACGTTTTATTAATAGCTTCCTGGAGCTTTTTTAAATGACCTGCTTTTTCACGCAAGGCAACACTATCGCTGGTTAATACCTTTTCTAGTTTAGCACCTATTTGGTCTATGAGTTTTATACGGGCTTCTTGGGCAAAGCGTTTTAGTTGGTTGGTGTTCATTTGTTACAATTCTATTTTTTATTTACAGTGACAATGCAGTGCCTTTTTTTTATAAATCATCATTTATTAATATCCATTGACCCAGTTTATCTGATCCTTCTCGTTTTATAATATTTAGTTCTTTTAATTTAGCAATATAGGTTTCTACGGTTCGGGAGGACACCGCTAAAATAGCACTGGCCTTTTCTGCCGAGGTACTGCCATCGCTTTCCATTAACATCAATAATTGAATACTATTTTTGGCACTTCCTCTCCGAAGCTTCTCCGAAGTTTCTCCGAAGTTACTCCGAAGCTTTTCCGAAGTTTTTGGAAATTCAGCTTCCAGATATTCTAAAAAACCATCAAAACCAGTATTTAAAATGCTATTAATCAGTGATTTGTTCAATTTTTGATTTGCGAGTTCTCTCCGAAGCTTTTCTACAGTTACTCCGAAGTTATTTTTATTATTGTCCGAAATTTCTTTGTTTTCTTCTTGCGCGTATGTGTATAATTTTAGGATAGTGGCGTCAAAACTAATATCGTATTCAGGTGTTGTATTGTTATAGGTTTTCCAGTTGGCTTCTATACGGTCAAACCCATAGCCGGCGTTTTCTGCAAGGCGCACCATTCTAAATAATTTGGTAATCAATGGATTTCGTGGTAAGGATAAATCTTTTGCCTTTAATTCTTCAATGGGTTTGGGTAGTCCACCAGGATTATAAAATTCTATATGGTTTGTGAAAATACGGATGCGCGAATGGCTAGGTGCAAAATAATCGGCGTGCATTAGCATATTTACCAAAGCTTCGCGTATGGCTTTTAAACCAGGGGAAAGTTCTTGACCAAAACCTTGATCTGTTAACTGAAATGCTACATCTACTTCGGGCTTTAAGCGTTTAAAGCATTCAAAATAATAATCCCAAAGGTTTTCAAATTCCCCTAAACGAAAACTATACGTTGAAGTGGCTTCGGAAATAGATTTGCCTTCAATCTCCAGCAAATCGATTCTAAAATCTGGAAAATGTTTTTCAATGGTATCCCGTTTTCCTAAAAACAACAAACCAGCATACGTTAACTGATTGTTATCAACAATACGAAGCTTCGAAAGAAATACATCTTCATCAAAACGGTTATAGCTCACATCTGGATTAAAGCGTGCCATATAATCGCGATATTGCTTTAGTGATGTGGTATCTATGTCTTTTTTAGAGGTGTTTGACGCTAATTCAGATGTTTTTGTTCCAAAGGTTTGGTCTCTATAAAAAGCATCTATTTCATTTTTACGTGCTTTTTGATCGCTACTTGATCTGCGAATAAATGTATTAGCTTGCGTATTGTAATACACAGGTTTTTGAGCTGAAACAGGAATGTAAAATGCTAAAACTGTTTTATCATCAATAGTGTAGCGCTCTTGCTTGGTGTCTATAAACACATTGAATTTTTCACCTCTTAAGGTGTTTAAAAAATCTTGTCCTATTTTTTCCGGATTATTTACCCCTTGAATTTCGAAGGATTTTCCAATTTCTTTAATTCCAAAAACAAGCCAACCACCAGACGTATTAGAAAAAGCACTCACCGTTTCCCAACAAGATTTTGGTACAGATGCTTTGGCTTCTTTTACCTCAAAATCTTCCCATTCCAGATCGTTTAGCTTTGCTATGAGTTCCTTTTTGGTCATTTACTATAAGTTAATCTTAGTATTATCATTAATACGCTTTAAAAAGGCTTCCCTAAGTGCTTCTACATATTCGTTTACATCGGCTTCTGTCACCAGTTCATTCTTTTCATAATCTACGTGAATTTGCGAGCGTCTTATGTATTTTGTAACGGGTTCTGCTGCTTTACCTTCTTCTTTAGGCGCCGCCATATTAGCCATAAGGTTTAGTGCATCTGTATGAAGTTGAGATAATTCTTGCTTAGATTGGCGAATGTTAGCTATAAAACGTTCATTTTCTATTGCACTTTTTTTGCGAATTAATGTACTTATTACATTGGCTTGCTGCTCTGTATCTAATTTTTTAAGTGCAGGTCGTTTCTTAATATCATCTATGTAATCATCTGCCTTTTTTACAAAAGCTTTCTTTTCTTCTTCAATAAGCTCTAAAACCTTAATTGAAAGCGCATCTTTTGCTGCTTTGGCCAATTGAACGCCATTACCTTTATAGGGTGCGTCACTTGCTACTAAGGTTTTTAAGGTGTCTAATTCATCACTTTGTATATAATCAAAGTTTGCTGTATTGCCTTCTAATAAGGTTTTAACATCGTCATATATAGTACGCTGTTCCCCATTCATAAAGCGTTGAATTGGCGAGAGCAAATCTTCTTTGTTATCCAATAAAGCATCTTCAAATTCAGCTAAATTGGTAATAAAATAGCTATATTCTTTTTTAGACCATCGGCCTAATTTCTCTGAAAATGGTTCTAGACTTTTTAAAAATGGATAAGACTGTTTGCGTGCTAGAAGTTGATCTACATCTATACGCATCTGTACTATTTTATCTTTAAAAGCAACAGCCACATCTTTTGCCTCACGTAACGGGCAGCTTTCATCGAAAGCATCCTTAAAGGCTTCTTTTAATTTTTTAACAGCATTTGCATCAAAAGTTGCTTGCGGATCGAGGATGGTATTGGTATGATTTGAGCTATTGAGTAAAGCGTTTAAAAAAGCTTCATTCTCTAATAAATTAGAATCTTGCTTGGCTTCGATTTTACCACGTTTATAAAGTTTTGCCGTTATTGTCCAAATAGCGTTAGGATACCAACCATAGGGTTTTTTAGTAAACGTGTTTTTAAGGTCGTTAAGCGTTGTACGATCACTTCGCTTTTTGCGTTTTAAAATCTCACCAAAAATTTCGCCCTCTGCCTCAGACATTGTGCTGTCATCATCTGTAAACAAAGCGTCTGGTGAAGTACGAATAGTATTCTTTATGGTATCTTCAGAAAAAGAAACCGCTTTTAACATTCGTAAATTAGGATAGACTACCGCTACTAGTTTTTGGAAAGCATTGATAACTTTAGTTTTACCATCGCTAGAAGCTGTCATTTCTAGCTTACCACCATTTAGGTACACTTTAGATTCCCCTAAGCCTTTATTTGCCATAAAGATTAAATTCTTCTTACGTGTCACATTTTGCATTGACTTTTCTTGAAGAATACGGGCTACTTGAGGTCTAGTTCCAGAACCTCTATTTTGCATTTCGTATTTTGCTGTTTTAATATACATTCTAACATCGTGCATAAAAGTTGCATTAGATGCCAAAACCAACTTCATCCCTGTACTTCCCATTGTTTGAGACTGTAAGAAAGCTTCGTTATCATAATCTTGATAATTGTCGGTTATAATTTCAATTTCCAGCTCTTTTTCACGACCAAAGAAACTACCGTCTATTTTACTGGTAAAATCGTAGTCTTGTTTATTATCTAAATATTTAATTTTATTATCTCGTATGATTTCATCAAACAGAATTTCTTTTAGAAGTTGCGTGATGGCTTGTTCATCAATATCTGTGTTCTTAATTTCTTCTTCAACATCCTTTTCATCATCGGTTAAGAACTCAAAAATGTCTCCATTACGTTGCACATAACTTTGATTTTCCAATAGGGTTAACGCAGTATCAATTTTTGTTTCGTGTGCTTTAAGATCTACATTGATATCATCTATCAATAGCACTGAAATATTGCGTTTTGTAGTTTTAAAATTTCCGAAGTATTTTACTAGAAACAGGGCTTTAAGCACTTTAATGGCAAAGCGATCGTCCAGTTGTTTTTCAGCTAGAATTATAGATTGCTGAATTTCGCCACGTAGTTCATTACGAATACCTTCGAACATTAAATCGAAACTTACTAAGGCATTATTATCACGCTCTTGGATTTCTTTAATAACTTGTTGAAACACACCAAGCATAGAACGTTCTCCTACCGAAGCGTGTTTTCCTTGAAAGGCGTTATGATTTGATAAGGCAATTCTACACTGCTGAAACAAATCGAATTGATACGGTACAAAAGGAAATTTATTAGCATAATCGGCATTGTCTTGATAACCCTTGAACTGAACCCCAGCCTCAGAAAAAGAAAGTAGCGATTTTAAATGTGGGCCATTCTTTTTGTATGCTTTGGTTAGCTCTTCTTGGGCGTTATCATTTTTGTCAAGTAAACGTTTTTCTATGACTTCATCGACATTTGCAGACGTCAACGGTACTTTTATTTTGAAACGTGCCTGAATACGAGAAAAGTCATTTTGCTGACTTTTATTCATATCGCCTACAACAGTTTCCATATCTTCTTGCGATGTCACTAAAATCCAAGAGTTGCCTTTTGTTTTTGTCGTTAAGGTTTCGGCTATGGTCTGTAAATTGAGCATCAACTTGGTGTTATCGCTAATATATTGACCTACTTCATCTACAAAGAAGTTTAATCGAAATCCTTTAGGCTTAGAATCGATGTAGATTTTTACACGATTACAGAAATCTTCAATAGATTGTTTATTTTTATCCTCAAGCTCATCAAGAATATTCTCATATTTTTCTGGACTTTCATTAAAAACGGTAGCTAGAATATCTTTTACTTCTAAAACGAAATACTCTAACCGATCTACTTCCCAATCTTTGCCATTTACTTTTTCATATTCAGTTTTGAAAGCGTCGTACTTGCCTTTGCCATCTAGCCACATTTCAAATTCTGCAACGTGGGGTTGAAAACCGTAATAGCCTAAATGGTCATAAAACACTTTATAGAATACAGATAAGATAGCGTTGGCATCTTCCTTACTCGTAATTTGGGCTTGCTGGTCTATATTAAACAATATAGATTCTGAAGGGATGCGTGTTGCGTTTAGGATATCGCCTTTAAGCATTGCATCATTTTCTACTTTTTCTGCAAACAGCTCCCCAGACTTCCAGCCTTCGTATTCTTTGTTTTCGAGCACATAAGACAGTATTTTTAATAAGTGAGATTTACCACTTCCGAAAAAACCAGAAATCCAAACGCCATTTGCGCCGGCATAATCATTATAGGCTTGAAAAAAGTCTCTAACTTTTTTTCCTATTTCGTTAGTAATAACGTATTCTGTAACTTCTGTTGAAATATTATCGCGGTCATCTGCCTTAATAACCGTTTCAATAGCACGGTCTATAGGTCTGTCGAAGTATTGTTTGATCATATTTTAGCCTCTATTTTATCCATATTAAATGCACGGTAGTAATTGTCATCCTTCAACAACCCAAAAAGGTTTAAGGTGTGCCCATTATAATCTCCTGGAAAAAAAGCAACTGTAGGTGCCTCTTTCGCGATATTTTGGAGATTATTAAGTACGTTATGGGAACGTATAAAGGGGAATACCAGACCTATTCCAGTCAGGAAGTAAACCTTTGCATTATTTGATTCTATCTTTTGTTTTATTAATGGCATCAATACTTGATGCATATTTAGTGAAGATTGCAATGCGCTTAAAAACTTATCTTTCGATTTTGCTTTTTCAACTTTGAACATTCGTTCCATACCACCTTTAGATTCTAAAATCTCGCAAGCAAGCTCATAAAGATTCAACTCTAAAATGGGCACACCTTTATTTTCTAATTTTTTTTTCAGTAAGCGTATTTCTTCCCTGCAAGCAACTTCTTCTTCAGCTTTATAAGATGAAATAAAAAATGGAATTTCACCACCTAGAGATTCTTTTTTTAGAAAATTAGACGAAGAGATGACTTTAAATAGATGGTCAAATTTATGTGTTAAACTCTCCATATCTAAGCTTTCAAATTTTCAATATCAAAATCACTTAATAAGAAGATTTTGAACAGTTCTATATTATCGTTTAGGATTGCTTTTCTAGTTTCGGGCTCAATAATTTGAGGTTGTATCATTTTTGCTTTTATGTTATTTATAAGGCCAGCTTGCTCTAATATTTTAAAGGTGACTTGCTTTACTTTCTTTTGAGTGATTTCTGTAAGCGTGTCCATTTCTGGATGATATTCTGCCTTACGACGAAAGAAAGAAATATAATCGCCTTCGGTTAATTCATAATCATATACGAGATATTTATTTCGGATTACTTCTACAATAAAATCACGTATGAATTCAAAATATTTGGAGACAGCAAGAAATGCTATTTCGTTTTGAACTTTAAAGCTTTTATCCAGTAGATAACTTTTTTGAGTGTCTGTAAGCACTTCAAGCCATTTAGACATTTCATTCAAATAGCGTTTACCTGTAGTTTTTTTTCCGTTTCCTAGAACAGCTTCAATATCTTCAACTGGATTTTCTAATTGATGCTTTGCAACGATCACTAATTCTCTTGTACGCAGAGAAGCAGCCGTAAATGAAAAATTATATTTTTTTTCTACCACCATTAATTCGTCAATTCTTTTAATGGGATGTCAAGTAGTTCACTAATTTTCTGGTAGTTTTTTAGGCTTGGCTCACTTTTACCTTTTACCCAATTACTAACAGAAACCTCGCTAACACCTATTTTGTTAGCAAGCCATTTTTGCTTGACACCTTTTGATTTAAGAAGTTCCTTAAGCATATTTAGTTTAATAAAAATTAAAGTTTAACTTCATTGTAAATATAAAAAAATTGTTGGATTAGTTTAGGAAAACATTGTAAATGTTTCAGCGTTAAACATTCTGAATTGGCTCGCTGGGCTTAGTGCTTATTGTGAACCACTTAACGGTTTAATTAGTGAGGGCTTTTTAAGAAGATGTTCATAATATAAAAAAGCCCAGAAGGGCTTTTAGAAAATTAATTCTGCTGAAAAAATGTTTTATCAGTATCCGTTGTAATGTAGATTTTAAAAATTAATATGGCGCTTTCTCCCCCTTATCCCGTTCCGTGACCTTCCAATGCCCATTGTCCATAATAAGTTTAAAGGTTTCTGGTTCATCGGTGTAGGAAGTGGTGAATTTTACCCAAGCTGTTTTACCGTCAGAGGTTTCTTTTAGAACTTTAAAGTTTGAATTTCCACTCTCTGAATATAAGTCTTGTATGCTCATAAAATTGGCATAACTTTCATCGGTCGTGTATTTCTTCAGTGTGTCCTTATCGCCTTGATAAAAGCTTTCAATAACTGTTTTTGCAGTTTCGGTGGGAGTTGCTGTTTGTTTCCCTGCACAGGCCATAAATAGCAAGACTATGGAGTAAATAACTGTTTTTTTCATAACGTTCTTAATTAGGATTATTGATATATCTATGCGAGACTTTCAGTTGTATATCACGCTCGCCATTTTTC
This sequence comes from Mesonia ostreae, assembly GCF_031845265.1. NCBI lineage: Bacteria > Pseudomonadati > Bacteroidota > Flavobacteriia > Flavobacteriales > Flavobacteriaceae > Mesonia > Mesonia ostreae. The sequence goes on from NZ_JAVRBG010000002.1 coordinate 167,647, forward strand.
TCATTCAGTTCCAAGATAGCCCTGCGGTCATTGCCTATTGAAAATTTTGGCAGCACATAAACCATCCTCGCGGTTTCGTTTTCTTTGATTTTTAAAGGAACATTATGTTTAAAAACAGGTTCTTTCAGCAGAGTCTGCAATGATTTTTTCTTTCCTTTTTGTCGGGTTTCGACTGAAAAGTTCAAGAAATTCAAATCGTAATCCAAACTGGACTTGTTCTCAATTTGAATAACGAAGTACAGCTCTTCTTTATCAAAAACAATGTTTTCAATGCTCAAAACAATGCCCTCATTACGTTTTTTAATCCTGCCGATCCGTTGCTTTCGGTCGATTAGGTATGAGCAGAATTTTTGATAATAATATGCCTGATTATCTATCGCTGCTTTGGGTGTATCGACTTTAATAGAATCCGCTACAATTGGCTTCTCGTTGCCGATGCTACTGGATTTTGGGATAAAATAATTCAGCGTCGAAAGTTGCTTACTGTACCTAACAATATACGAAAAAATCGAACCATTTTGATTGATTACCAAAAGATTACTTTCTTTCCCAGGGGTTGCCTGCAAGAGACCAAAGTATTGCTGCTTTTCTCGATTATAGGTGAACACAAAGTTTTCAGCTCCTGTAATTCCTTGACGAATGGGTTCTGGAAAGAACAGCGCAACGTTCTTTTGGTCGTTGGCGTAAATGGTATCAAGTATAATTGGTGTTTGTGCTTTGGCGAAAGCGATACCACATAAAAATATCGAAATAGAGATATACTTTTTCATAAGATTGAGTTTTAAATGTCTCATTTACCCTGAATTCTGTTCGGGATTATGAGCTCATAATTTAGGTTTTAAAATGAGTTTGTAATTGTTGAGAACGGTGACTTTTATGTTTCGGTTATTGCGTTTAAGCACTTTCGTTATTCCGCTTACTTGCGGTACGGTTGGGATATTGATATCGCCGATGATGTCATCCAAGACTTCGTTGGTGGCTTCTGCCCGGAAATTGTTTTCCACATAAATCCCTTCGCTACCATCTTGTAAGTCGAAAGCTTTCAAGTTGGTTGGATGATGTTGGATATTTTCGATTTCAATCAGGGCACGATTGGGTTGAAAGCTAATAAAGCCAAAAATGGGAGTGTTCTTCGGAATCCTCTTGTTGTTAATGGTTGCGGCTTTAGAAAGACGCATTTTTAAACGTGAATTAACCTTTACCACCTGGTCACCATCAACCACTGCATAAATCATCGCATCAGTAGTTCCAGAAATTGAAATGGAACTCTTTTTCGGGTCTGAAGCAAAGAACAGTTGGTGTTCCAATCCCATTTCTTTGGCATCGATTTTTAGTTTCTGTTCTATTTCTGAAGAATCCACTTCAGGCGTACTAACAGAAGCAGCTTTTTTGTCTCCTAAATTTTGGTAGGTCCTATCAGAATATTTGATCTGGCCAGAGGCATAAATGCTGTCCACGATACGTTCTTTTTCCTTTTCAGGTAAATCGGGGTCATATATGCCCAATGAGTCAATCAATTTTTCATCGTAAATACTAGGCGCATTGGTTTCACGCACTTCTTTTAAATCGTTGATGGCATCCAGTTTGGAATCGTATTCTTTTTGATCTTGTTCCAATTCAGGAACAGCGGTCTGTTTAAGGTTTTCGTTTTCACTTTCGTCATCGCCCATAACCATCACGGAATAGGAGATCAGGAAAATGAATATCACAGCGAGCACCGACCCAAATACTATTTTGTTCTTTTCTATTTTCATAATTATTAATTTTTAAATACTCGCGTGATTTTTCACACTCGGATTATTGATTTTCATTTGAAATTTTCTTTAAGGTGTTTTCAAAATAATTGGTTATTAAAAGTCCGTGCGGGTTATTCGGGAAGTTTCGGTCAACGGTAATCAACTTTCCGGTTGAAACCAGTTCGTAGGTGTCAACGATAGACCCACGGTTGATTTCAAAAATGGTAATTGTCCTAAAACTGTAGGTGTCGTTTTTTTTCTCGATTTGGGAATCGATGCTCAATACTTTTTGAACCAGGGAATATTGCAACAACCGATTATAAACCCCATCGGCTTTCTTTTGGCGATAGAGATTATCTACGGAACTATTCCCGAGCCATAGCGCCTTTTTCAAGTTCTTTTCATAATTGCTGGCATCGATATTATAGAAATAATTATGAAACAGTTCTAAATGTGACAAAGCCTCGACCTTAAAATTTTCCTTTTGAGTGACGAGTTTTAAGGGAATAATACTGCCATCTGTATTTATAGCGAAAGCGCTGTTCAACGCTTTTTTATTCGTGGTGAAGGCCATCCATACGGCAAAAGTGCTAGACAGCAACGCGCAAATTATTACTGCCAATACGATAAACCTATTGAGCTTTAAAATGGCATAAATATTTTTATAGGGTGTTTTCATAGATTTTGTATTAAGCAGTAAATAATTTTAGGGTAAAAGAGGTTGCGCGCTTATAAAGTCTGAATTTCAGGAAAACGATAAAGCCTATGGATCCAAGTTCTACTACCGGTGCGAAAAAGCCACTTCCAAAATCGGTCCCGAAGAGGTTTTGCCAAAAGTTGGTGTTGAGTTCGGTGTAAATCGCATTCACAAAAACGTTGACAAGGAAGAATGCTGGCACGAGCATATAGACCGCTGCATACAATTTGAAAAAATTGTATGCCATTGAACGGAATTTTTCAAAAACGGCAAGACTTAAGACCAACGGGAAAAAGGCCTGCATTATACCCAACAAGAAAAAGCGTTCAGCGAGAAACAATGGATAGATGAACAAGTCCAATATCCACAGAAAAAGGCTTATTAAGAAGGCGAAAATTTTAAAACCATAAAGGGGCGTGACCAAAGCTTCGTAAAGCAGGGACATCGCTTTTCTGGCAGCTTCCAACGCCGATACATCCTCTTCAATAGGAATATCCTGCATTTGGAGTGGAAGAAGCGCAGGAGCGGTACTTCGATATTGCCCCTCAATGGCGACTAAAATACCATCAAAAAAGCCCAATATCTGAGTAGAAAAAATGACCAATAGCACGATGGCAAAGTTTTTAACCAGTTCCGTAGGACTTAGGCCCCAAGTATAACCGTCCTTATCAGCGACGCCCTCATTATATTTTTTAAGAATATTTACCAAGAAAAAAAGCACAGCAAGCGTTTTCATTCCCGCAATTGTGTATTGCGAAAAATCGCTGGCTTGTATGGTTTGAAAAACAGTATCAACGTATTCCAAACCTATTCCTAAAATGATATTGGCAGTCATCTTTTAATAATCTGTTTCACGGTTATTGACTTTGTCCTGCATTTTTCTGAAAGAAATTATATCTCGATAGCGCTTCGTTTTTAACGTAATGTCCGATACCATTTCTTTAGATTGCATTTCTTTTTCTTTTAAAATTTCCGCTCGTTCCGCATCGCTCATTTTGAGGTAATCACTGGAAAGAATTTCATCGATAAAGTCCATAGTTTCCAAGGAATTTTCTACCACTGCGTTAAAGGATTCCGTCACTCTTGAGACTTCATCTGGTTTTATATAGGGTGAGTTTAGAATATCTTGTAAATCATTCTGCATCACACTGATCAGACGTTGATTATTTTCTCCAATTTCTTGCACCGCTCTGAGCTGCCGTACTACGCTCGATACTTTCTCGATGCTTTCTTTTGCATCTTTTAAAAATTTCACAGACTTAATCATTTGAGCTGTTTGTTTTCCTGATTCTACCAGTTGTTTTACCAAGCTGATAAAGTTGGTGTTGTCATAAGTGGGCATTCCCTGGGCTTTGCTATTAAAGCTGAACAAGAGCGCCATAGCGAGTATTAAAATTTTTGATTTCATAGTATTAAGTTTTAAAAGTGAATTCAATGATTGCTTTTTCCATATCCTGATGATGCTCGTAGAGCTTCATTATTTCTTCATTTTCCTTACCGTCTGTGAGGTAAGCCGCATAAACCTTTTTAGGCACTTCGAGCCGAAAAATGTTGCTTTCCTTACCAATTTTGATGAACATTTCAGTGTACTTTCGTGGCCCGGAAAGATTGTTCTTGATAGATTTTAATTGGTTTAAATCGTGCGTTGAGAGATTGAGCCGCTTGACCAATTCTGCATAACCTTTTTCATTATTGAGACTATAGATAACTTGCGTGTTTTCCAAAATACTTGCGGAAGTTGAATTATTTGGAAGCTGATTGATGGATTGCAGGATAATCCCAATCGCACCGTTCTGCTTTCTTATCGCCTGATAATAAAATTCGACACTTTCCAATACGTTTTCAAACTTCAGTTGTTTGGCAAACTCGTCGAAGAGGATGATGCCTTTTTCCGCTCGGTTCTTCCAAATCGTTCTTTGAATTGCCGACTTTATCAGTTTCAACATTACGGACAGGATTTCCTTATTGTCCTTCACTTCATCAAGTTCAAAAACAATCAATCGTTTGTCTTCGATTTTATAGGTCTGATCTTCGCTTACCTCAAATAGAAAGCTATATAGACCATCGCCGACATATTCGGACATTACGTGCAAGAAACTCGTGATATTGAAGTAGTCGGGATGGATTTTAAGAGTATCAAGTAGATTTTCTTGATTCTTTTCTATAAAGCTGTAAAATCCATCCAATGAGTGATTTTCAGAAATGCTTTCGTAATAATGTCGCAAGATCTTTTTGATAGAAACCGATTGTGCTTTGGTCACTTTTAAATCTGAAGCAAAGAGTTCAAACAGGAACACGGATAAATCTTCCAAGCGTTCCGGTGTAAGGTCGTTCGTGTCGCTAATATAAAATGGATTAATACCCAAATTCTTTCCGCTTTCGTAGCGAAGTACGGTGTACTTCTCTGGATAGAGTTTGGCGAATTTGGTGTAAGAACCACCCAAATCGATTATGACCAGGCGAACGCCACTTTCAAAGTATTGACGCAAAATGTTATTGGCCAAAAAGGATTTGCCTTCGCCAGTAGGAGCAAAAATAGCAAAGTTCCGCGCTTTAATTCGTTTCTTCTGTTCATCCCAAACATCCTTTAAAACAGGAATGTTATGTTCACGGTCGTTAAAAATGATTCCGGTAGCATCAGATTTGTAATTGGTATTATTGATGAACAGGCAAAGCGCGTGTTTTAAATCGGTTACATATAAATCGTTATTCGAGAAGTTAGAGGAAAAACAGCAGTAGCTGTTTAGAATGTAGTTTTTCCGTTCTTCGCCTCTCGGATAGTAGGGAATGATATCCAATTCCTTGAACTCAGTCTTGATTTTTGAAGTGATTTTATCTAGAGCTTTGGCATCCTTAGACCAATACACGATGTTCAAATGACCGCGAATGATTCTGGCATTGTCATCGGCATTGATTTGGTCAAGGATGTGTTGGATTTTTCCGAGTACCACTTTATTCTGTGAACCGAAATTGGAACTCTTGTTCAATTCCTCGATTTTCTTATCGAGCAGCTTGCGCCACTTTTGCTTATCGTCCAGATATACGATTTGGTTGACAATGTGATTTTCATTTAGCGTAAGCCCTATACCATCAATAAACCCTTGATGAAATACGAAATCATCTGAAGTAAACCGCTCATTGGTCTTACTGCTCTGTACGTTTTCTCCGAAGCACAGTTCGCTGTTGACAGATAAAGTGTCAAAATAGTTTTCGCCGATATTTATATTCTTTTTACTTCCTCGATGGACAGGTTCTAAAAGAATATCCGTATCAAAACCTTCATTAAAACCATTGAAGTATCCATTGGTCAGTTGCTCAATTCCTTCCGCATCAAGCGGTAGAAATTCCATCTTTCGGCTGTTATTGACAAAGGAAACCGAATCACTAACCGAACCGATAAAGCTGGTCACGGTATCGTCCAGTTTCTGCACAATACCTTTATTAACCTTTCGGAATGGATTCACGTATTTCGGATTGTTGAGTGCTTTGTTTTTGGTTAGAATAAAGAACAAGAAGCATCGATGTTCCATATATTCTCGACCTTTAAAATGATCGTGGGTTGCTTTTTCCAGAAAAGTTTTATTGGCCAATTGCTCGGAAGTGTAGGATTTCTTTAAGTAAACATCTTGTTTGTGAATCACCGTACCAACAGGTAAGGACTTTAAAGCCTGAAACCAAGCTCCGTGCATATCTTCAAAATCTTTTTCGGATAAGGAGTAGATTTCAGGTAAATCCCCTTCGTAGCACAAAACCACATTGCCATTATTGGCAAAAATGATATTGTCTTGAATATCTGCGATGGGTCGATATGCCGAAAGGTTAATCTTGTTCATAATTGAAACCGGAATTTTTTTTGTTACTAATTATTCTGGGGAAGGCTTTTGCTATTTGGAAAAGCTGCGGATTATTATTTATCCGTGTCAAGGCGACGTAAAGGGCAGCGTTCCATATCAACACACCTATAATTATTGCAAAGCTGAAGGAGAAGATGATAATCAATAGTGATGCAAGAATCGAAACCATCATCAGTGCAAATAGGGAGATGGCCAGCCCAAAAATGACCGCCCGTTTCCTGATGTTTTTATAGACCTCAAATTTTTTCATAGCATATATTTTTAAAAATGCCTTTTAGAGGCTTACACTACGATAGAGATTAGGTAAGTGAAAATCCCCACGACAGCTCCTGCAATCAAAACAAAGACAAGAACACGAGTAATTCCTTTCTTAAGATCTGCATTTTCTCCAAAGAAATGTCCAGCGTTGAAAAGGAAACCTACAAGGAAGATCACCCCAAGCAAAATAGGAAAGATGGCTCGAATGGTATCTCCAATATCGTTAACTGAATCTTCGATACCCCCAAGTTGGGCGAAAGCGGGAGCCGACACCAATGAGAGTGCTAATAATAGAAGCAATGATTTTTTCATAACTGTTTGTTTTAATGCCCTTGCCATTTTGATTGCGAAGGCGGTTTATGAATAAACTTTTACGAAATCTATTATGAAAAGATGCTGAGGAAAGAAATTCTCCAAACTTTAACGTGAGTTCCTGTTAAACTTTGGAAGATTCTTAAGGTTTGAAACTTTTCTTTAAACATTGTGTAGTAAAAGAAAATAATATGCTTCGTTTGGTGGCTTTATTAGGGTTCGTTTTTTGGCTAATGCCAACAGAATGTTTTAGTCAAAAATTCGAGAACAAGCCTGTGGTAATAGTAATTGACCCAGGACACGGTGGGACTGACTCAGGGGCTGTGGGAAATAATGGTATTCAAGAAAAGAATGTGGTACTGAAAGTTGCTAAGGAAATTGAAAGACTCAACGAAAGCCTATTTAAAAATAGGTTCGGAATTTACCTAACCAGATATACTGATACCTTAATTTCTTTAGGCGATAGAACCAAACTGGCGCGAAAACTAAAGGCGGATTTGTTCATTTCCTTGCATTGTAACCATTCAGAAAACCCTAATGCCAAAGGCTTTGAAGTCTATGTTTTTAATAGAAAAAATAAACAGACCAAAGAATCTATTCTACTCGCTTACGAGCTTCAAAAAGGAATGCAGCTGAATCTTGGTTTTAGAACACGAGGCGTAAAATTTGCTGATTTTCAGGTGTTGAGAGAAGCTTCCAATAGATACCCGGCATTACTTATTGAAATGGGTTTTCTTTCCAATAGAGATGAATCTTTGTATTTAAATGAACACGAAAACCTAAGAAAAGTCTCAAGAATAATTTATATCACGCTTACCAAATACCTAATACTATGAGAAAATTAACCACAGAGATATTTAAATTAATTTGGAAAATAATCAACACTATAACTATAAGTTTGAAAAGTAATTTTAGAAGGAGGGGCAATCATTGATTGTTACGCTATAGAATATTTTAGTGCGCATATCACGATTTTATTATGTTAAAATAATATATTGGTGATCTTTTAAGGAGTAGGAGTAATTTAATACAAAATAATGTCCAGATTAAAAAAATTAAGAGAACAAAAAAATATAACTCAAGAAGAGTTATCAAAAAAATCTGGTATTTCAGCAAGAACAATACAACGAATTGAAACAGGAAAAGAACCCAAAGGTTATACACTCCGGGCTTTGGCAAAAGCATTAGAAATAGAAGAAAATGAATTGCTTCACAAAGAATCTGAACAACAAAAACCTGAAATTCTAGCTGATAAAGAAAATCCTAGAGAAGTGGTTTTGATTAACTATACTTATCTAAAATTAATAAATCTTTCTTCGATTCCATTTATTCTTATTCCGCCGTTGAATATCATCATTCCTTTTATTTTGATTCGCACAATGAAGCAAAAAAACGTTTTAACTAAACAGCTTATTTCAGTACAAATACTTTGGACAATTGTAGCTCCTATTGTATTTATACTAGGCATTTTTTTGAAACTAGGAAACAGGTTTACCTTAATCCTTTTAATACTTATTATTTTATCCAATGTATTTATAATCCTTCGGAATGCAATAGAAATAGATAAGAGGAAAAGACTTTATTACAGGCTGAATTTCAATATGATATAAAACTTGTCGGGTTTTAGTCGTGTTATTGTCGGGCAGTTTTTCAGAAGAAATAAAATGAGTTTCGAATCTTTGCATAAAATATTATTTACAGCAAAATGAAATTTATTTTTAGCAAAAAAATCGTCCTGTTTCTTGTTATCTCAATCTTTTTTAGTGCAAGTAGTATAGCACAACTTGACAAAAATTCAGAACTTTATAAAACAATACTATCTAAAGACAGTTTACTTTTTAATGTTGGATTCAACACTTGCGACATTAGTCAATTTGAAAACTTATTGAGCAAAGACCTTGTGTTTATCCACGATAAGGATGGCATTTCCGGTAAAAAAGAATTTTTATACAATTTACGAAACGGTTTATGCAGTAGACCAGACACATATCAATCTCGAAGGGAACTGTTGAAAAGCAGTACCGAAATATATCCACTTCACAAGAATGATACTATTTATGGAGCAATTCAAGTGGGCACACATAGATTTTATGAAACAATCGCAGGAAAAAAGGAAAGGTTTGCGAGTTCGGCAAAATTCACAAATGTTTGGCTATTGGAAAATGGAGAATGGAAACTTACTAAAAGCTTGAGTTACGGACACGAAACGGATTTTGATATTTATGAAGAGGCTTTCATTTTTGATAACGACAAAGAAATTGAAAAATGGTTAAAATCAAACAATATCCCAACTTTAGGTCTTGGAGTTATCAAGGAAGGCGAACTTCAACAAATAAAAGTATATGGCGACCTTACTAAAGGAAAAACCGCACCTTATAATACAATTTTCAATGTAGCTTCTTTAGCGAAACCGGTTACTGCGATGGTGGCTTTGAAAATAGTAAGTTCAGGCAAATGGGATTTGGACGAACCAATATTTAAATATTGGACTGATCCAGACGTTGCAGATGACCCAAGAAGCAAAAAACTTACAACAAGACATATTTTAAGTCATCAAACTGGATTTCCAAATTGGAGGTATTCAAATAAAGCAAATAAGTTGAACTTTCAATTTGAGCCAGGAAGCCAATATCAATATTCGGGCGAAGGTTTTGAATATTTGAGAAAGGCATTAGAAAATAAATTCAATAAATCTTTGAACCAATTAGCCAAAGAATTAATCCTTGAGCCTTTAACAATGACTGATACACAATATATATGGAATGATAAGATTGACGGAAAACGGGTGGCTATTGGATATGATAGCAAAGGAAAACCATACAAAACAGTTAAAAACAAAACAGCGAACGGAGCCGACGATTTATTGACAACCGTTGAAGACTATGGAAAGTTTTTGGTCAGTGTAATGAACGGTGTCGGGCTATCAGAAAAAGTTTTTGAAGATATGACCACTCATCAAGTTGAAACCAAAAATGGAAAACATTTCGGACTCGGATTTGAGATTTACGATTTTAAAAATGGAGATTACGCATTATCACACGGCGGAGCTGATAAAGGAGTTCAAACCATTGTTTTTATATTTCCGAAAACAAAAAAAGGATTACTAATCTTTACAAATGTGGATGATGGATATAAAGTTTACGAGAAAATAATAGCTCATTATTTGCGCGACCAGGGAAAGGAAATAATGGAAATTGAAACATCGAAATAAAAAGGAATGACATTTTTTATCGTCTGTCCTAAACTCCAACTTTACACCAAATCGCAGGATGCTCACTAGCTGCCTGTTTTTTATTCTGCATTGAGGAATAGGTCGGCCACACAGGCTGCTTGTCAGACCACACCGCTTTACGGTTAAGACCACAATCTTTTACCATATCGAAAAGATTTGGCGAAAGTAACAAGTAATCTTTCTGCTTAATGTTGACCCCCATTCGATAAGCACCCAATCTAAAATAGCTCGCATCTTTGCCCTCATCATAATCAACATTGAAAGATGGATGCTTGGTGACATCTTTTAAATCTGTATCACGTAGTAAAGGGGAAAGGGAATCGCAAAAGGAAACTGCATTGAGCGTTCCGGCAATAATAATATTTTCGTGAGCTTCTGCCCGAAGTTGCTGATATATCTTTTTAATTTGGTGCGCTTGTTTTTTTCGGAAGGTATCAGATTCGTTTTTATTCTTAGTTTCCTCCTGTAAATGGGCTGCCAAAAGCCAAATGGTTTGATTTGATGGTGTTTCTATTTCGTATTGAAAAAATTCGTTTTTTGCATTTTGAGTGTCATCAATATTAAAACGATGACTTCTCACTGACTTAATCCGGTATCCATTTTTGAGCATCACACCCATTTCCTGGCCTCGTTTGTCACTCCCTTGAATTACCGTCAATTCTTGAAAAGATTGACATTCAAATTCAGGCAGAAGTTGTGCATTGAACTCTTCCAATGAAGCTCTATCTTCAATTTCCTGTATTAGCAGAATATCTGGGTTTATTTCGGCTACGACCTTAGCTTTGTTTTTGACAGCCATACTGTCTATAGGTTTAGTTCGCAAGGCTATCCACCCGTTCCAATCGGTCAAATCCCCAGCTTTCATTTCTTTGGAATAGTTCATTCCTTTTAAGAATAAAAAACCTGCACGTTTACGCATAACGGCATAGGGTACGTCGTAGGTCTTATCAAAGCCCAATAAAAAGACGAGTTCCTGAATACGCTCTGCGTTGTTCCCAGAGCGATCATTCCCTCGCATTAAGGAGTCCAATTCATTTATCCAATCGCTAACACAGTTGCCAAAGGAATTTTCTGAAAAACTTCTGTCCCGGTGAAACAAGTTTTGAATGTTGAAGGTTGCTATTTTCATAATCCGATTTATTTACGTTTATCATTTGTGTTTTTATCAAAGGCAATGAGATTAAAGAGTTCTCTCATTCTACTGCGTACACGGTCACCATAGCGTTCCTCTAGTTCTTCCGCGTTCAGGTTTGTGGTAGCGTGGGTTTTGATCTTTAATTTAGTTTCCAAAAAAAGTTCATATCGTGAAAGCAAGACTTCGCCCATTACGTTGCAATCTTTACCGTAATGCCGACCCATCGGTTCAACACCCAAATCATCAAAACAGATGGAACTACTATCTCCATAATCTTCGATTATTTTGTAGCCTAAATGGTTAAAACCAAACACGATGTTTCGACAAGGCGTGATGAGATAAGGTCGTTGCAGAGGGACTAAATGTTTTAGTAACTTCATTAAACTGGTTTTACCACATCCAACGGGGCCAGAAAGCAGGATGCCTTTATCGATATCTATTTCATATTTTTTACAGTTTTCCTTATCCTTAATAAAGTAGGAACAGAGCTTTAGTAAAATATCTTTGTCCTCATCGTAGATTTTAAACTCTGGTCCGAAAAGAAGTTTACCCTTCGCATTTAGATAAATTAGGATTTTTGGGAAATCATAAATAACGCATTTGCCGTCAAACTTACCGAGCGAATATTCCACACCACCTTCGGTTATTTTAGAGGGGTTGTCCATAGTCCTTGTTTTTAATAGTTTTCAGGTTGTCCCGTTTTTGAGACAGTTCGTTAACCGTTTTCTGTTTTTTTATTTCTTCAGCCTTTAGCATCCAATTTTTCGCTGTAGAATGCCATTCAACGATTTTTATTTTTCCGCCAACTTTCCAACCAATCGAAGTGTAATGGTTGAAAAATTTTTTTCCTTCAACAGCAGGCCATTTTTGTTTTTTGAAAAAATCTAAAACTTCATTTTCATTTTTGGGTAGCTTAGGTTTATTGTTGTTTTTATTATGTTTATTAATGTTTATATTAGGTACTAATGCTTGTTCCGCTACTTGTTCAGTACTTGTACCAGTAGTTGTTTCAGTACTTGTACCACTAGTTGTACCGAATTTGAGCATCTTAATTTGGCTGCCTTTGTATGGATTATGGGACGGCATATAATGAATGTATTTCCAATTGTCCAAACCCTTCAAACAACGATGATAAGTCGCTTTTGAACCTATTTTTGCCATTGCCATCACTTCCTCACGATTTATATAAAAAACTTCTGGAAAGCGGTGGATATTCCAGTATTGAAACAAGGCTACATACAAGCTGATGTGGGTCGGGTTCAGCCGAGAATCCTTCGAGAACTGTTGAAACACGGCGTTGAGATGTTTTATATAGTTCATACATCACTATTCAATCTTGTTATGGATCCTGTTTTGGGTCATTACATTTTGGATGTCCTCAGCATCATAGTAGATGATTCCGCCAATTTTGGTATATGGCAAAGTACCATTTACGCGTAGGTTCTGTAGAGTGCCTATGCTCATTTGAAGCATATCCATCACTTCCGATGATTTCAGATACTTTTTTAGTTTTCCAGAATTTTGATTGGAGAGCAGCTCCTTAAGGTCATCAAGCAATTCCATCTTGAATTCCCGAAGATCGTCCGTGGTGATAATATTTGCTGGCATAATAGAACGGTTTTATAGAAAAGGACTATCGCATCGCTGTCAACTAAATTGATAGCCCCTTGCTTGATTTGATTTTCGTTCTACAAATTTGAGAGGTATTATTGGATTTTCTTCCCCATATCGACCGTAGTACGGTCAAAATTTAACATTTTGAAATTTGATGTGTTTTGGGTGTTTTTGACATATGTTTTTTCGATTTGCATCATCAAAAAGTAGCAAATAAAATGAAAAACGGTGTGAAAATGAGATTACCGTAGGTCGACCGTAGTACGGTCGTTTTTTAACATTTGAAGAAGCAAGAAAAAAGGAAATTTAGACCCTATTCTTCGCTTTTATCCATTTCTGAAAGTAAGGATAGCGCCAATTGGTCAAGAAATAAAGTCCGGCTATTCTTTCTGTTTTTGATTTCCTGGTAGGTTTTATAAATTTCCTTAGGTGTGAAATCGAAAATTTCTTGCATTATATTGGAGACTTTACGAATGCTCAATTTGTTTTGTTTAGCAATACCGGCAGAATGTAAGGCATAGACGAGTTCTACCCAATCGGTATTGGTAAAAGGCCAAGTCAATTTTTCATTTTCGGCCATAAGTTTGCCATTCAATTTAAAATGATGCTCTAGGTTGTATAGACGAATGTCTAAGTAAGCTATTAAACAAGTGAAGGCCTTCAGCTTTCCCAAAAGCATATCTCTCGGAGTGAAGAAATCGGGATCTTGAAAATAATATTTAGAAGTGGATATATGATAAGAGTCCATAAATTCCCGTGTATAATATTCTTTATCAAAATGAGTATGCTCAGAATCAACATACTGCGTAAAATCCAAGTTGCAAATAAAAAAACGGTTTAACTTTTGTATTTTTTTTCTGATGTATTCACGCTGAGAATCTTTATCAGCTTTAGGAAACTGAATCTCAAAAGAACGTATTTCAGTAAAATAGATAAGCTGCTTTAAAGGGATTTGTTTCGTATACTTGAAAAAATAGATTTCATCGTCAGTAGAATCGAAACCATTTTCGACAATTTCTTTTTTGAATTTGCTCAAAAGTTTGGTGCAAAGATTAATCGAACAGTTTGCTCGCTGCACTATGGATTTTGAATTTTCTTTAATTTCTTGTAATTGCTGTTCTAAATTTTTTGCGAGTAGATGTAGTTTCATATCATACCTATTTTACAGAGTTAGCAACTGTATATATAGGGCCGACGTTGGCTAATTGATTGAAAAAAACTTATGGAGGTGACATTCTATAAACAGCTATTTTACTGAAAAATATCAAAAAGTATGCCTTTCTAAATAATAAGTTAACTCTATAGTTTTATACGGCAAGGAATGAGTAGATGATATTTAGAGAAATATTCCCCTAATAGTCGATTAAAAATTAATCACACTATCCAAAGCTTCATCAGCATCCCTATTAATAAAGTTTGCCTGATAATTCAACGTGGTTTTTAAATCGCTATGGCGATAGAGCTTTTGAAGCATCAATGGATGTATTCTGTCTCCGGCAATATTTCCGAAGCTATGGCGAGCAATATGATTGGATAAATTTTTATCAATATCACATTGCTTAGCTATTCTTTTGAGATACTTATTGAATAACTTCGTAGCGTTTCTGGTCTTAATAAAAACATCCTCTTTATCATTAGAATTCGCTTCCTTCAAGAACGGGAACACATAGCCATTATTTTCTGACTGGCTTTTTTTGTAAAATTTAAGAATATCATCAGCTTTTTCTGGAATCTTAAGACTGAGTGGCTTTTCATTTTTGTTCATAATATAAAATAATCGTTCGTCCTTAAAGTCAGTCCATTTAAGTTGAACTATATCGGAAATACGAATTCCTGCAAAATAAAAGGCAACAAGCCATATATTATGAGTATGCCAAACACTAGAATGCTTTTCAAGTTTTAAAGCTTCGATACGCTCTATTTCTTGTATAGTTAAACCAATTTTATTACTAGAACCTATTCTTATTTTTACCTTATCCCCCGAAAATGGATAATATTTTGAGGGAACGATACCTTCTTTCATAGCAATGTTAAACAGCGTTCTTATAAAAATCAACTGATTAGTAATGGTTCGTGTTTTTTGGTTCAAGTATGCTGTGCAAAAAGTTTTATATTTTTCGACAAAAGCTTCATCAATATCTTGAAAATTCAGTGTTTTATTCTTTTTAAAGTATGCGACAGAATCCATAAATGAATACTCATTTTTTCTACCACGACTTATACGTTCTTTTCTTCGTTCTTTTATGGCTTTGATATTCTGAACTTTGGTCAAAGAAGTTTTTAAATTTAAAAATTCTTCTAAATTATAGAGAATTGATAATTCAGATTTAGCAACCGAGAATGTACCTCGGTCGTATTTGCTTTGTACTCTTTTTGCTGCAAGATTGAAAAAAGACTTTCCAGCTCCAGAGCCTTTCACTTTCTTTTTCATTTCCTTGCTTGAAATACCGTCATTGATTTCAAAAGAAATGTCATTTACCTCTGTCAATTTTTTCATTAAAAAATTGTTCAGTTTTCGTGAATTTGGGTGGGTCCTTTTTACTTTTCCCTGCACATCATCCCAATCTTTCTCCAACACATATTGACCTAAGAAGCAATAATTTGTTTTATAATCTTTACTGATTCGCAAAGCTAATGGAGCACTACCATCTTTTCTTTGTTTATTTTTACGTCTAACAATTTTTATAGCTGCCATACTTACAATGTTTTAGAACGGTATAAAGATAATCAAACATTTTAAAAAGGGGTACAGAATAGGTACAGAATAATTTGATTTTAGATGGTTTTAAACAAAGTTATATATCACGATAACCTCTGTTAGCCATTGATTTTAGGTTTATTTGTTAAGTTTTACCATATTATTGTCAAGGCTCATAACCCGAAGGTCACTGGTTCGAGTCCAGTTCCCGCTACTAGAGAAGACAAGGCTTCACAGAAATGTGAGGCCTTTTTTTATTTCATATAGTACAGAATATTGCGCTTTTCAAATAGTCATTTTGTTTTATTTTATTTGGTGTCAATTGATACCTATTACAATTATTTTTTAGACTTTGTCGCTCCCTTTATCCCGAACGGCTATCAACTGCTAAACACTAAACATGTGTAATCAGGAACGGATAATTTAATCTTTGTTATATGTTCTTTTTGTCAAATGTACAATACATGTGGGGTAGCTTAGCTGATGGCAGCTAGGAATATAACAGCTTATAGAGCACAGTTCTGAGAGGTCAAAAATGTGAATCTTTTATTTTTAATTGGATATAATCTACCCTCAATCACAGTTTTTATTTCCGCTTTTATTTTTTCCAAATTTCAGTTTGATATGATTTGCCATCAATTGCAATCATCTTTTATTTTTGCTCATAAAAATAAATTTCTACTTAAAATATCTATTCTAGATAAGTTTCCAGCGTTTCTTAGGTAGGAGCCTATTCCAATTAAATCTTAAAGGTGTTGTTAATTTAAACGGCCGATCTTGAATAAGTACGCAAATACTTCTATTGTTAATTGGCTATTACTATAATTTTGCAAAATCTATCCTTCTATAAAAGAGCACTCGTGGTATTCTGAAAAAATGCATTTTAAAGAATACGAGGTCTGTTACTAAGTTCTAATTTCAAATCAGCAAACGATCATCTGCTAATTCATTAAATATTTGTAACTTTAAAGAAGCAAACTAATTAGGGCAATTTAAAAGTAAAAACAGTACTTCAACAACCGCTAATAATAAATAATACAAACATTAATAAATTTAAAAACACAAGAAAATGGCTAAACTAAATGCTATCGGACTGGACAAAGAAAAGTCTAAAAAACTTTCAGAAAAACTTAATGAACTTCTGGCAGATTATTCCATATTTTACCAAAATATCAGGGGGTATCACTGGAACATAAAAGGAGATAAATTCTTTGAGCTGCACGACAAATTTCAGGAACTTTACGAAGATTTATTTGTGAAAATTGATGAAGTGGCAGAGCGTATTCAAACCTTAGGACATACCCCAGACCATCAATTCTCTAAGTACCTAAAAGATGCTAAAGTTGAAGAGAGTATTGAGGTTGCCGATGGTGTTAAGGATATGAAAGACACACTTGAATCGTTACAAATAATTATCACCTTACAACGCGAAATTCTAGATTTATCTGCCGATGCAGATGACGAAGGAACCAATGCATTAATGAGCGACTACATTCGGGAGCAGGAAAAATTGGTTTGGATGTATTCTTCGTATTTGAACTAAATTAGTAAATAAGAACGTAACCAGCAATGAAAGAAAAAGACGATAAGAAAAATTTATTTTCGGTATCGGGCAGACCGATAGCCGAAAATGAAAATGTTAAGACAGCAGGAAAAAGAGGTCCCATGCTTATGGAAGACTTTTGATTTCTGGAAAAATTGGCGCATTTTGATAGAGAAGTAATCCCGGAAAGAAGAATGCACGCTAAAGGCTCTGGTGCATTTGGAACGTTTAAAGTTACCCACGATATTTCTCAATTTACCAAAGCCAAAATATTTTCGGAAATAGGAAAAGAAACCGATGTGTTTATACGGTTTTCTACCGTGGCGGGAGAGCGTGGCGCAGCAGATGCCGAGCGCGACATCAGAGGTTTTGCCATTAAGTTTTATACCGAAGAAGGTAATTGGGATTTAACAGGAAATAATACGCCTGTTTTCTTTTTACGCGATCCTTACCGTTTTCCCGATCTTAACAAGGCGGTAAAAAGAGACCCAAAAACCAATTTGAGAAATGCCAACCATAACTGGGATTTTTGGACACTGTTGCCCGAAGCCCTGCACCAGGTTACCATTACCATGAGCGAGCGGGGAATTCCTAAATCATATCGGAATATGAACGGTTACGGAAGCCACACTTTTAGCTTAATCGATGCCGACAATAAAAGGGTTTGGGTGAAATTTCATTTTAAAACCGAACAGGGAATAGAAAACCTGAGTAATGAAGAAGCCGGTGCTATAATTGCCGGAGACCGGGAAAGTCACCAAAGGGATTTATTCGATACTATTGAAGAAGGTAATTTCCCGCGGTGGAAATTGAAAATTCAGGTAATGACCGAGGAGCAGGCAAAAGAATGTCCGTTTAATCCATTTGATCTGACCAAAGTTTGGCCGCACGGCGATTATCCGTTGCACGAGGTTGGCGTATTGGAGTTAAACAAAAATCCGGAAAATTATTATGCAGATGTAGAGCAGGCCGCGTTCAACCCGGCCAATGTGGTTCCTGGTGTAGGATTTTCACCCGATAGGATGTTGCAAGCCAGGTTGTTTTCCTACGGCGATGCCCAGCGCTATAGATTGGGTGTGAATCATTATCAAATTCCGGTAAATAAACCCAAATGTCCTTTCCACAATCCGTCGCGAGATGGGAGGATGCGCGTAGATGGCAACGAAGGAAGTACGCTCCATTATTACCCAAATAGCTATGATCAATGGGAAGAACAAAAAGAGTTTACCGAGCCGCCTTTGCCGTTAGAAGGCGCTGCCGATCATTATGATTTTAGAGAAGATGACGACGATTATTATACACAACCCGGCAATCTTTTCCGAATAATGAATGAGGAGCAAAAGAACCTTTTATTTAAAAATACCGCTGCTGAAGTAGGCGGTGCCGAAAAGTTTATTCAGGAAAGACATATTAAAAATTGTTATAAAGCCGATCCAGACTATGGAAAAGGTGTTGCTGAAGCTTTAAATATTGATATAAACGATGTAGAGTTAGAATAGACTTGGAAGTAGTGTAGAACGAGAGTTTTAGTTACATATATTTTTGATATTCCTAAACTTTTTAGGTGTTAGGAGAAGGTAATGCTTATTTAATAAACCTTCTCCTAATTTTTTACCTAAGGTCTTAAAGCTGAACTTAGAAAAAAGGTAAATAGTTCCTCTAAAACATTATATTTACAATTAAAGTATTCTGCCTTGAGCAAAATAATTTCTTATGTTTCTGAAAGTTTTAAAGAACTGCAAGAGTTTTTAAAAAGCCTTAGTTTTTCGAGAGCTTTGCGTGTTGGTGTTGCGGTTACCTTACCTTCGGTAATTGGCATGCAGCTGGGGTATTATGAGGTGGGGCTGGCGTTGAGTTTTGGTGCCTTTTGGAGTTCGCCCAGCGATGTTATTGGTAGTTTTCGGCACAAAAAAATAGGTATTCTTATTTCTGCCAGCCTGGTTATGTTGGTTAGTCTTGTTAAGGGCTATTTAAATTTAGAACTATCCTTGCTGCTCCCTCTTTTAGGCCTGTTTACCTTTTGCATCGCTTTTATTTCGGTATATGGTTTTAGGGCTTCGCTAATTAGTTTCTCGGGGCTCATGGCTTTGGTACTTAGTTCTGCTCAGGTTTCCGAAGAACTGGAAATTTATCAATATGCGCTCTTATTAGGCCTTGGTGGACTTTGGTATTTATTGCTGTCTAAAATTTGGCATCGCTTAAATCCTAAAGCTGAAACCGAGGAATTTTTATCTGAAACTTATTCGCTTACCGCGGAATTTTTAGAAATACGCGGAAAATTAGTTGATCCGAAAGAAAATCAGAAAGAGCTTCAATCTAAATTATTAAAGCTTCAAAGCGAGCTCACCAAAAATCATGAAACTCTTCGGGAAATTTTAATTTTATCCAGAAAAGCTACCGGTTGGTCTAATTATCGGGATAAAAGATTATTAGTATTTGTGCAATTGGTTGAGATACTGGAAACGGCAATTGCCAACCCGGGAAATTACCATCGCATGGATTTACTCTTTAACGAGCATCCGCAATATATTAAAAGGTTTCAGAGCGTTATTTTTGAAATGGCTTTGCAGTTGAGAATGATTTCTGAAGCGGGAAATAATATAGAAAAATTACCCAAAAGCGATGCTGTGCGCCAATGTTTTGATGATATAAGACGGGATGTAACCTTATTGCGAAATACAAAGTTTTACGAAGAATATCTTATTCTTCAAAATTTGCTGGCCTATCAGGAAAAACAGTTTGAAAAAATTAAAAGAATCAAGTGGCTTTTAGGAGCATCTAAGAGTACTGAAATTGATTTTATTGATGGAACAAAAGCCAAACGCTTTATAGCAGTTCAAGATTATGACCCGCGCTTGCTGCTTAGGAATTTTAGCTTTAGATCCAGTATTTTTAGACATTCCATTCGGTTGGCGGTAACCGTGATAATAGGTTATGCCTTAGGTTCTATCTTTGCTTTTCAGAATCCGTATTCTATCTTATTAATTATCATCGTAATTTTGCGACCCAGTTACGGACTTACACGAAGTAGGGCAAAAGATCGTATGATAGGAACGCTAATTGGTGGTGTTGTTGCCTTTGGAATGGTTTTTCTTATTCAGAACCCCTATGTTTATGGCAGCCTGGGGGTTGTTTTTTTGGTGATTGCACTCTCACTGGTGCAAAGAAATTATAAAGCTTCGGCGACTTTTATTACCTTAAGTGTTGTTTTTATTTATGCTATTCTAAAGGAAGATGTTTTAGATTTAATAAGTTTTCGGTTGTTAGACACCTTTGTGGGGGCTATTCTTTCTTATGCAGCCATGCGCTGGCTATGGCCAACCTGGGAATATGAAGAAATAAACGAAAGTATTGAAAAAAGCGTAAAAGCGAATAAAGATTTTCTTCATAAAATTGCCGATTATTATCGGCAGAAAGGAAAAATACCTACCTCTTACAGCATTGCACGTAAACAAGCATTTTTAGAAACATCTAATCTAAGTTCGGCTTTTCAGCGGATGGCACAGGAGCCAAAATCAAAACAAAAAGATTCAGAAAAAATTTATGAATTGGTCGTGTTAAACCACCAGTTTCTTGCCGCGTTGGCTTCATTAAGTACCTATATTCAACACAATACTACCACCGCAGCTTCAGATAGGTTTAAGCTTGCAACGCAAGGAATTGAAAATAACCTTGAAAAAGTACTCGCCTGTTTAAAAAACCGGAAATGCGACCTGAAGCAATCTTTATCAAGCGAAATTTTTTTAGGGGAGAATCTACCAGCGTTCAACATATCTGAAATAGATAATTTGACAATCTAGGATAAAGATGCTTTACAGGATTTACAAGAGGCGCATTTAATATGGGAGCAGCTGCAATGGCTTAGCTCCATGAGCGAAACCATGCTTAAACTTGCAGTTTCGGTAAAGTTAGATTGATGATAATTACTATCTGCTTATTACTTTCTTGAATATCTTCAAATACATTCTAATCGTGGCCATAGGTCTATTCCTCGAGGTTTGAATGCTTCAGTTAATTTGATGTTGGGAGGATTTAACCATATAAATCAATAAAAAGAATTTTGATAGGATTGATTTTTTATCACTAGTGTCCGATAAAAAAAGCCCCAATTTCTGGGGCTTTTTTTGTATAGTTGAATTTACCTACTAAAATAAATTTCAACTATGGGCAAAAGTAATACTTTTTTCGGACAGCCGATTTTCAGTCAGATGATAAATTTATTGGATAAGGAACAAATTGATAGATTGGCACAAGAATGTGGAACAGACCATTATTGCAAGAAATTCAGCACTTTTCAGCATCTTATCACTATGGTTTATGGGGTAACATCGGGTTGCAACTCGTTGCGTGAACTATCCTCTGGTATAGTAAGTTATGGCGATAAGATAACGCACTGTAAATTTGATTATACCCCAAGGCGAAGTACTATTTCAGATGCCAACAAAAGACGTGACCATAGTGTTTTTGAAAAGGTTTACGATGGTTTGGTAGCAAAGTACCGTCCGGGTTTATCGGACAGTCAAAAACAAATCATAATTGATAAAAAGGCCTATGCAATAGATTCTACCACGATCCGTCTTTTTCAGCCTATTTTTGAGTGTGTGGGGCGCAACCCTTCCAACGGAAAACGAAAGGTCGGGGTAAAAAGTCATCAAAAATTAGATTTGCAAGCAGGTATTCCGGTAAAAGTTTATTACAGCGATGCCAGGGAGCACGATTCCCTGTTTATACAAAACCAGGATGTCGTCCACAAAAATGAAATAGCGGTTTTTGACAAGGCCTATAACAACTACGCCTTGTTTGATAGGTGGTGTGAACGAGATATTTTCTTTGTTACCCGCTTGAAGGACAATGCCAAAGAACGGTTTATAGGGGAAAAGGACTTACTGGGGGACACGCCCGATGAAGTACTGAGAGATGCTAAAATCGCCCTGCCATATAAAGACAATAAGGGAAATGAAAAGGAAGCTGAATTGCGCCTGGTCTCTTATTACGATCCCCAAATGAACAAAGCATTCTATTTTCTGACCAACCTCTTTGAGGAAGAAGCCAGCCAGATAGCTTTGCTCTACAAAAAACGCTGGCAAGTGGAACTCCTTTTTAAAAAAATAAAACAGAATTTCCCTTTACAATATTTCTACGGAGAAAATAAAAATGCCATACAAATTCAGTTGTGGTGCACCCTTATTGCACTTTTACTAATAACCTTTATGAAAAAACAACTCACAAAACGATGGGGGTTTTCCAGTCTAATAAGTTTATTGCAAAAACATTTGTTCACTTATGCAAAATTCACGGACTTCTTCAACAACGTAAATGCATATGCCGTAGAGTTCACCAAAAATAGCAGCGTACAAGAAGAATCTCAAGAAAAATTAAACTTCTCCAGCGGCTGAATCCAAGGGGGGCTTACTTTTGAAATTGGAAAATAAAAGCCTATTTATAAGGACTCGGAAATGGTTTTTGGCTAAATTTAGGTTTTACCGGACAACAGTGATACATAATCTAAATGCAAATGCGGATCTACGTAGGGAGGCATAATGAGCTTTCCGCCGAGATCAATTTCTTTCTCACATTGGGATAGATTTGTTCCTATTTCTGTAATTTTCCCATCTTCAACTATAAGTTCAGTTGCTGCATCATTGCGATAAGTTTTCGCATTAAAAAACTTCTTCTTCATTATACATTTATTTTAAGTTAATCCTATTTTATCAGATAAGTTGGTGTTAACCAGTTTTATACGATATCTACAATATACAGTTCTAATTGTGATTTTAAGCTGATATATATCATAAAACCTACTGTTTTAAAAGGCTTTTGTTGTATTCTGGATGGGATTTAAGTATGAATCTAACTTTGAGTAACTGGTAGTA
Organism: Mesonia ostreae; assembly: GCF_031845265.1. NCBI lineage: Bacteria > Pseudomonadati > Bacteroidota > Flavobacteriia > Flavobacteriales > Flavobacteriaceae > Mesonia > Mesonia ostreae. The sequence continues at coordinate 190,599 of NZ_JAVRBG010000002.1, forward strand.
GAGTAGCAGAGGGAATATTAGAGAAGTGAAATTTAAAATTAGTAGTTTAAAAAATAACCCGGTGATTTTTGTAAAATCAATAATTTTTTAAAGCCATATTTCTATAAGTGATTTTTATTTTGCAAAGCTTAAATCTGGCTTACAAAGTATTTTCTTCCAGAACTATTTTTGTCTTTCTAATTTTGAAATATAAAATAACTGCTGATAGCGATAAACAAACTACGGCTATAATAGCCATGGCGATCACCGGCCCATAAATATGTGAAATTTCGGCGTGGTTGAGGTACAGTAATCGAAAGGTTTTTAAATAGTGGGTTAGCGGAATTAACTCGGCGATAAACTGTACCCAGGCCGGCATTTGGCTTAGAGGCCAGGTAAATCCGCTAAGTATAAAGCTTGGCGTAGCAACGACCATTAATACTTCTGTAGCTTTTAATTGATTGGGTAAAACAATGCTCACCAGGACCCCTATGCCACAAACGGCCAAAATAAAGACGAAAGTGCTTAATGAAAATGCCCAAAAAGCACCACCAATAATCATATTGTAATATTTTGAAAAACCATAATAGAGTAGGAGTATGCCTATAGACATAATCATATAGGGAATAATTTTAACGGCTAACATCCCAAATGGATTTGGCATTTTTCGCACCAATTCCTTAAAGGTTCCGTTTTCATATTCCGCAGCAAAGGTTAGAGCCAGCCCCAGGAGTAAAACCTGCTGAAAAACTGTTAGCAAGACTCCAGGAAGCATGAAATATAGATAGTTTCCACTGCGGATACTTTGTTTTATGATGGTGGTTTTAAAAGGTTCGTAATTTTGTGCGGCTATATATTCGGGGACTCCTTTTTTCATCTGGGATTCTATTTGGATACCCGCTTTCATCGTCATTGCAACCCCATTTACCGCCATTAAAGCAGTATTGGAAGTAAGGGTGTTGGAAGCATCTACAAAAATGGTAATCTCGGGCAACCTGTTTTGTTGGATTCCGGAAGTAAATCCGTTTGGGAGATTAACAATAACAGTGGCTTCCTCATCTATAGCTTTATTTTCTGCATCATTAAGGGAGGGTAAAACTGCTGCTACCTCAATACTCTCGGTCTCCTCGAGCATATCAATGAATTTAACACTCATTGGGCCCTGGTCTTGATCGACTACAATTATGGGCAAATCTGTGATTTTCCCTTTTTGATAAACAGCACCAATAAGTACGCCGTATAAAATGGGAGCGCCTATAAACAGTAATCGCAGGACATTATTGCTAAAGAACAGCCTGAATTCCCGATTTATTAAATGTATAAATTTCTTCACTTCAATCTATTTGTCGAGTTCCAGGGAAACCGATGCTTTGGTTATCAATCCTCTTACCTCCTCGGGATTTGTGGGTTGCACCTCTACTTCAAACAAGGCTTGTTGCATGTCAAAATCGGGATAAGCAGTGGCGATATTGGCGTATGAACTCAATGCTTTCACCATGACTACTTCACCATCAATAAGTTCAGTATCTTTATAAAGCACTTTTATTTTTACTTTTTTACCCGGTTTAATTTCTCCCAATTTACTTTCGGCAATGGTAAATCTAAAATAGACCGATTGATCTACATAGCCGCTAAACACGGGATAACCAGCCAGGGCAAGCTCGCCAATTTCCAGGTTGATGGTTTCTACCGACATATCCTGGGGCGCGGTCATATATTTTTCCCGCTCAGCTGCGTTCACTTCAGAGATTGCTCCCGAGGCTTGCAATTGCTGTCCCAGGGCCATGGTTTGCTGTTCTAGACGCCCACCGGTGCGAGCTTCTTCCAATTCGGTTTTGGCAGCTTCATATTGATTTCTAGCTCCCTGGTATTTAGCATAAACTTCGTCAAATTGTTGCTGGGGTATGAGGCTGTCTTGCAACATCTTTTCTAACCGATTCTTAGATTTTTGGGCAAATTCAAATTGTTCTTTAAGTCCGTTTACCTTGTTTTGTAATTGGCGCAATTGGGCACTTGTAGCTCCCTTTTGGGCCATTTGGTACTGCGCTTCTGCGGATTTAAAAGCACCTTCGGCCTGTTGTTTTTTGGCATCGACTTCGGGAATATCTAAAATAGCCAAAGTGTCACTTTTTTTTACAAGATCCCCTTTGGAGACCAATATCTTTTCAACAGTACCAGGCACTTTGGTAACCACTGAGATTTGCGTCCGCTCAATTTTCCCCATAAAGGCTGGCTCAATTTTTTTGTCGGAGCAAGCGGCAAAAACAACCAGAATCGCTAAGAATAAACTATTTTTAATTTTCATTTTTGCTATAAATTTTATCCAACAACTCCCCGGTGGCCAGCAAAAGTTCTATTGTCGTTGCCCTTTGATTGAGAATTTGATTGTAATAATTTAAATTTACTTTGTAGTAATTATTTTCAGATTCCAGACGTTCTGTTAAATCAACTAAACCTGCGCGGTATTGTTTTGTAGCCAATTGTAAATTGTTTTTGGCTATTTTAACGCGTTGGCCTGCCACTAAGACCTTTTGCTCTGCTGTTTTTAAATCAGATTGATTTTTAAATAACAGCAGCTCAAATTTCTCACGGGTATCCTTTAGCTTGGTTTTACTTATCTCGAGTTCGATCCCGGCCTTTTTTATGTTCTTGTTGTTTTCACCTCCCTTAAACAAATCCCATTGTAAACCAACGCCAACCGCAGCTGCCGGCTCCATGCGTATGTGCTCTGCTTCTAAAGTTACATCGTCGGCAATGGGTACATCTTTAAAGTCTATACTGGTGTCGAAGGCATTTAAATACGCCAAATTTCCAAAAGCAAAAACTTTTGGGAAAAAACTTCCCTTTTCTTTTTTATAAGCAAATTCCTTTGCTTTTTTTCCCGCTTCCAGGGCTTTTAACTCTACTCTTTTCTCTGCATCCAGGGAAGCCGTGCTTATCATAAAGATTTTTAACTCATAGGAAATAGCCTGTAATTCTTGTTCGCTCATTCGCGTAAGGTAACCAAGCTTGGCAAGCAATACATTTCTGTTTCCTTCGGCTTCAAGCTGTTTCTCTTTCAGTTCCAGCATTGCTAATTTTACTTTGTCGCGGTCATAAGGAATGGCCAGACCATTTTCTATAGCTTTTAAAACCTTTTTATGTTCTGTTTCGAGCCGCTTTTCAGAATCTTCAATTAATTTATCCACCTCATTCAAGAGCATCAATTGGTCAAAAGTAGTAATGACTTCCTTAGCAATCTCTTCTTTACCAGCTTCAGCTAAAAAACGTTCTGCTTTTTGTTTTTCTTTTAATGCCTTTATGCCACTATTAATTTGGTTACCCGCAAAAATAAGCTGCCTTGCCGATAGCGAGCCTAGAAAAACCTGGGTTTGAAAATTGGAGACGAGGGGATCTTCTAAAAATGGCGTGCCGCTAATAGGTAAATATTGGGTGGGAAACTTAGGGCTCAATTGTGAATATAAAAACCCGTAGCCTCCCGAAAATGAAATTTGGGGCAATTTTTTCCCCTTCACAATTTCCATATCAAATTGTGTATTGTCAGCTTGCATCTGCTGTATATCAACTTCGGCACTTTCTGTAATCGCTTTTTGAATGGGCTCTTTTAAAATAGCTTCAATAAAGCTTTGGGCCTGGATGGGGGTATCAAATAAGAATATCATTATAATGCCCAAACAGCTTAACTTACTTTTCATATTAGACTGATTTACCCAATTTCTGTAAAGTTAACGAAAATATTTAATTGACAGAAGCAACATATTTGACTATCTTCATTAAATAATTATAACTATGATTTCTCAGGTTTCCAGATAGTTGGTAATTGCCAATGATATCTAACAGAGAGTAACCTTAATATCACGATAGAGACCAGGCAAACTACTTCAAATAACATTTTAGGCGCTCCCATTTTCATTAGAAGAAAAAAAACAACTCCGCCGAAAATACTAGTGGTAGCATAAATTTCTTTTTCGAAGATAAGGGGGATATTACTTAAAGAAATATCTCTAATAACACCGCCAAAGCAGGCAGTTATTGTTCCTAGCGCAATACAGCCCACAGGGTGTAGCTCAAAGCTAATTCCTGTTTGAATACCCACTACCGTGAAAAATCCCAGTCCTATGGAATCAAAAAATAATAGGGCATTATGATAATTTTTAATTACTGACTTAAAGAAAATCGTTGCAATTGTGCTGAGTAGCACGATTAGTCCCGAACTTAAATCGGATAATCATCCAATAGGTACTTTACCAACTAAAATATCCCGGAGGGTTCCTCCTCCCAGAGCAGTTACAAAGGCTATAATAAAAATCCCGAATATATCCAGCTTTTTTTCCATTGCAGCCGAAACCCCGGCAATACTAAAAGCGGCCGTTCCAACAATATCTATTATTCTAATAGACTCCATTATTTGATTTTTGCATGATTTTTTGAGTTAATCGAGTGAATATACGAAATATAGTAATTGATGAAAATGACAACTTGCAACAACTCCCGCGATTATTACTTTTGTGGTGTATTATGCAAAAAAGCGCGTTGAACATGGGCTGGATTTGGGTTTTGACGAATAAAAAACAGCAGTATTAAGTTATTCAAAACCTAATGCTGCCGTTTTCCTATTAAATTACTTCTTTAACGATCTATTTCTACCAATATCTTAACTTCTGAAGGATCTTCCACCAAAGCGTCAAAACCTTTTTCTACAATTTCATCTAACGAGATCACACTGGTAACCAATTTTTCAACAGGCAATCGTCCGCTATTGATTAATGCAATAGTTTCCGGGAAGATATTACGATAGGCCGCAATTCATCGTTGCCATAAGTTTTTGTTTTATAAGTTAATAATTGCATTCCGGGATACGCTTCAGTTACGTCAGGATTTCTATACCTTCTTTATGCACTGGTTGCTTCCCTTTTCCAGATCGAACCGTTTTTTGTGGTCAATTTATCCAATTCTCCATTTTCAGAGAGTTCATTCAACTGTTTTTCACTTTCCGCTCTTGGAGTGCCTGATAATTCAGAAAACTCTTTCGCGGTTAGCGTAGAATATTTTGAAAAGAGCGTTTGCCAATTTTTGCTGTATTCCTTTTTGGAAGCATTCGGGTTCAATTTTAGGATGGCCATTTCATAAAAAGCATAAGGTCTGGTGCCATATACGGTTTCCTGGTTTCCTGCATCATCAATAAAAAATATGGTAGGAAAGCCACGCACGCCTAGTTCCCTTCCCAATTTTAAATCTTCTTCAAACAATTCTTTTGCCTTGCCTTCAAAATCAGATTTCAATTGTTCTACATCAAGCTGCACTTTTTTTGCAGCCGATGCCAAATGGTCCCACTTAGCGATGTTTTTCTTTTTCAGAAATACCATTTCCCGAATTTCCCGCATAAATAGATTGGCTTTTTCTTCATCTTGCATTTGCGCTGCTTTAAATGCTATGGAAGGCGGATAGGAGGAGTCTAAGGGATCTTCCAACCACAAATCTCCATCTATGGGCATATCGTAATGTTCACTCACTTCGTCCCAATGTGAGGCAACGTCTGATGGTTTTCCAATTCCGCCACTGTTATAACTCCAGTCTGGCAAAATTCCACCCATTCTGTATTCTATTTCAATGGCATCGCCATATTCCAGTTTAAGTTTACGCAATTGCGGTTCTATCCCCCAACAAGAGGAGCAAATAGGGTCGGTATAATAAAGTAACTTTACTGATTTTTTGGTGGATTGCTCTTTGGTTTTGTTTGTAGTGTTTGAAGTATCTCCGGGTGTTTCGCACATTCCGGTTTCTATGTCGCATAAAAGCGGATTGCTTTTTGAAGTTTCCTTGTTCATATTACTATTCTTTCTATTGTGTTTCTTTAAGTGAATTTTAGTAAAAATCGACTTATAAATAATTAATAATCAGTTTATTAGTTGCTGAAACAAATCTTTGTAAAGATACGGAAAATAAGTGTATATTTGACATTCATTTCCTTTTAGAAAGTACTTTCCAAAAGGAAACTACCCTGACTTATTTCAGGGAATAATTTCAAGTTTTTTATTAGATGAAAGCAATGAAAAAGAAGGCTGTAGTAAACAATACACCTGTTTGCCAGGTGAGGATGCAAGCCATTAGCGATACGATGAGTATTTTATCGGGAAAATGGAAATTCCATATTTTGGGAACTTTGATAGAAGGCGACCAATTGGGGTTTATGGATTTATTGAGGGAGATTGAAGGCATTGGAAGTAAAATGCTTTCCAAAGAACTTCAGGATTTAGAAAGCAATCATCTAATAAGCCGCACAGTTAAAGACACCAAACCCATTACCGTGAAATATGCCATCACCAAACACGGGAAAACCCTGACCCCGGTTATTGATGAATTGGCAAAATGGGGGATAGCCTATCGCCAATCTGTTCACGGTTAAGTACCTTTGGTTTGGCATACTATGTATTAGAAAATTGGTTATTACAACAATAAGAACGATCATTGACTTATTTTTTTCCTTAACAGCCTTAACTTCAATTTGATCTTTTCGTAAATAATACCCCAAATTAAAGTAACCGAACCGAGAATTAAGGTGTATAGTCCCATTTTTGAATAAGCAATACCACCAATTATTCCGCCGATAAAGAAAAAACTAATAATAATGAGCCGCAGTTTAATGATTTTGGCCAATTCTTCTCTTGAGTCTTTGTCTTTATAAAAGAATAATTGCGATAACTCGATTCCCAAATCTGTAAAAAGACCTGTGAGGTGAGTAGTTCTTACTACAGCATTTGAAATTCTGGTCACTAAAGCATTTTGTGCACCCATGGCAAAGAGTAAGGTGCAAGCAATTAAATCGGGGTTAGTGGGTAATAGGTATTTTCCAAAAACTCCGAGGAAAAACAGAATAAGACTTTCTATAAAAGTAGGAATAATGTAGACATAGTCAGAATCTCTACGGGAGATTTTTTCTATTGCAAAATTAGAGGCAAATGAGCCAGCCAAGAAGAAAAGGATATACAAAAAATACACAAGACTATGCCACGGGTTTAGGCTGTAAATTTCATCAACTAAAAAAGCAAAATGCCCAGTTACGTTTGTCATGAGCTGCGCAACTGCTAAAAAACCAGTTACACTAACCAACCCTGCAACAAAAGATAAAATAGACGCAATTTGCAAATTGTGGCGGGCTGTTCTTTCTTTACCTTGACGTACAAACATTTATACAAACTTTAATTTATTGAAATAATGGAGGTCCAAAATACATGTTTGTGTATGATTAATTAGGCGATTTAGACACTAAAGTTAACAAATATAAACTTAAAATAAAGTTTATAATATCAAGACCTTGGGGATTGGTTTGTAGTATAGTATTTGGCAATCACTTATTAAGAAAGTTACTAAGTATTTTTACTCCAATAATTTTAAGTCTTTATAATCTACATCAATTTGGATCCCAAATTCTTTCTCGAGAATGTTGAGGTAAGAAGAGTCATCCTGAAGTTGAATTATTTTTTCTCTTCCGTTAATTACTTTCTTTAGCTTATAGTTATGCAAAGTAAGCATACCATCTTTTATGGGTAATGCCGCCATTCTAGCGTTGACAAAAAATGAATCTGGGCTGGTAGATGTAAAGTGATTTCCCAATTTAATATCTATATCGAAAACATGATTTAAATCAAAACTATACAAATTTTTCCAGCTATCACCTTGCTTGCTTTGAAGCATATACCCAAATAATTTACTATCTATTAGCCTATAGGTTTGATTTTTATAAGTAACGGGTTGGTAATAAGTTGGCGGTATAGGAAGAGGTGGGGATTCTGCTCCAAATCCTGAATCTACAATCTATCTCTGGTGATTTATAGTAACTAAAAGAATTTGATGTGATCTTCCGCTTGGCTCACCAGATAAGTGAACCCTTCCCAATAATGGGCGCATCTTAAAGTTAAAAGCTCTAAGTGCCATTAAGAGAAGTCCGTTTAATTCAAAGCAATAGCCTCCACGATTCTTTTTAACCAATTTCTGAACTATTGATTTTGGATCTAGGTGGATGTTTCTTCCCAGACAAATATCAAAATTTTCAAAAGGAATGCTTCTATGCTGTGCATGGTGCACGGACTTTAAAAACGTGAAGTCATCAGTTACTTTTCCAGAGAAATTTATTCGTTTTAAATATTCCTCTTTATCAAAGGTAAAATCACTCATTCAATTTTTTTATAATTGCGGCGTTGGATAAATACGAGTTAAATTGATTTTTAAAATCTTTAAAATTTTTTAAAAATAGTAAAATCTAAATGACTTACCTGGCGAAAATATTTATCATTCTTTTCGCCAGGTTGTCAAATTAACTTGTTATACGCTTCCCTTTAAAACATCTGCTTTCTGATTGGATTTCTTATAATTCCAACATTTTACAAAGAGAATTCTGCATTTAGGATACCTCTTCGGAAGTTGCAAATTCCTCCATTTTGATAATCAGGTTATCTTCAACAGTATAAATCTGCACCCATTTTTGCTTTAATTCCCTTCCGGAACGTTTTACTTTTTGATGTTCCCGACCCAGAACTACTACCACATTATTTTCAATGATATATTGTTGGGGCTCAAAGTTGATGATTTCAGTTCGTTCTATAATATCGGTAAAAAATTTTCGTACCCCTTCTTTCTTTTCAAAAATTCCTGCCGGAATAATTTGAGTACCGTGATAAACCCAAATGGTATCCTTAGAAACGGTTTCTACTAATTTTTCTACGTTTCCAGTGCTAAAGGCCGAAAACATCTTATCAACTACTTTTTTCGCTGAATTTTCCATATCCAAGACTTATTGTTTTGCAAATTGTAAGTGGGCCACAATGTTTACTTCTTTCCCAACGGCAGCTCCGGTTGGGTCATAATCTACATTATAATCAAACCTATTGATAGTGGTTTCAGCCTTCAATCCCAGCTTTTCTCCTTGATCATTTTTTATTGTTCCGCCATAATGCACATCAAAAATAACATCTTTTGTAACGCCTTTAATTGTCAATTCGCCATACAATAAATATTTATCTGATTTGCCGGTAGCTAGAATTTTAGTGCTTTTAAAGGTCATTTCCGGATATTTTTCTACATCAAAAAAATCAGCACTTTTTAAGTGGTTGTCCCTTTTATCAACATTAGTATTGATACTTTCAATTTTTACGGTAAAATCAAAATTGGCATCGGTTAATGCATCGCCGTTTGTAGTTAAATTTCCGGTATAATCCATAAATTTTCCATTTACCATACTTATGCCCGAATGTTCTATACTAAAATTTAATGAGGAATGGTAGGGATCTACTTTCCATTGAATCTGTGCAAAACTACTTACCGATAAGAGGAGTACTGCTACTAAGGTTATAATATTTTTCATTGTACTTAATTTTATTTGTTAAAAAATAATTGAATTTAATTCTACTGAATTTGAAAAATTTATTACTTGGCGTTGGTATGAACCCATTTCTCGAAAGCTTCCATATAGGTTTTTAAGAAGTCTTTAGTAGATTCATTAGTGAGTTTTCCATTATCGTCAAAAAGCTCTGCCGCTCCACCAATGTAGGCTTCGGGTTGTGCCATAGTAGGCACATTTACAAAAACTAAAGATTGACGTAAGTGGTGATTGGCTCCAAAGCCGCTAATGGCACCAATGGAAACACTCACGACTCCAGCAGGTTTTCCGTCCCAAGAATTTTCCCCGTAAGGGCGAGAACCCACGTCAATGGCATTTTTTAAAACACCAGGAACCGAACGGTTATATTCTGGAGTAAAAAATAGAAGTCCGTCTGCATCCTGAATTTTTTCACGAAGCGTCACCCATTCTTTTGGCGGGTTTTCTTCTAAATCTTCATTGAACCACGAGAGTCCGGATATATCCAAAAGTTCTGTCGAAAGAGAATCTGGCGCCATGGCCATCATTTCTTTGGCTGTTTTTAAGTTGAAGGATTCTTTGCGAAGACTTCCTACGATAACTGCAATTTTGTATTTCTTCATAATTTATTTATATTTAAGTTAATTAATACCATTTCCCTTAGTTATTATTGGTGTTTTAGGAAATAAATTTAAAGGAATGACCAGTCAGTACCTGGTAGTAACTTCTACATTTTACGCTTGTAATTTGTAAGCGGTAATGGGGCTTAAACAGTACAATTTTGCCGCAGCCCTAGCAGCTCTGATTGGTATGGTTTTCACTTTGCCCAGAAAACATACCACAAAAAGGGGCTGGTACTCGCCCCGATCATTCCGCCTCTCGGCTTGTTTTTAATCTTTTAACTCAGTAAGCCAATTAATTTCCTGAATTTTACTATCCAACTCTCTAAAAGCTCTTCCTGTCTGATCCATTTCAGATTGCAACTTCTTAATGTCAATGGTCGTTTTTAGATTTGTATCGCCACTATTATTTACTTGTGCGGCGTATCTTATATTTCTTAATTTTTCAGAAAGCATTTTTAATGAATCCCTTTTAGCCAAGGCTTCCATCAGTGAGCCTTCGCCGTCAACCTTAGTTTCATTATTCGTTTTATTAATCCTTATGATTAATGTTTCTAAATCTTGAATAGCTTTCCTTAGCTGAGCCAGTAATTTGTCTGGATTTTCTTGCGGAACTTTATCATCAGAAACGATCAACACAGGCCTTATCCTATTTTGAAGATGTTCTATTTTCTTCATAAGATCTGCTCTTAACAATAGCCCTTCGGCAAGTTTTAATTTCTTTTGTATGATTTGTTCAGACATTTGATTGCTTATTTAATTGACTCAGTTTATAAAAATACCGAAATGGTTGATTATTCCACAGGTCTAATTTTCAAAAACAGTTTCCCCGTCTTTTATTAGTATATAACTATCTCCTTTTCCGCGTAACTCATACTCGTCATTTTCATACCAGATTCCAGAGGCTGCTTTCTTCTGTTTCAAATCAATTTGTTCGCCGCCTTTTAAATAGGCCTTAACCATTCCAGCAGTGTTGTTAAAAGTCATCGTTAAAACATCGCCTTTATCATTTTTTGCTTCTACGTTTACCTTATCGTCCTCGTGTTCAAAAACCACTTCGCCGTCTTTTTTCAACGAGATATCGTTTCCTTTGCCGCGCAATTCATATTGGTTGTTTTTATACCAAATTCCGGAAGCTGCTTTTTCCCGTTCCAAATCAATTTGCTCTCCACCGTTTAGATAAGCTTTTGCGGTTCCCGCGGTGTTGTTGAAGGTCACATTCAACACGTCATCTTTTTCATTTTTAAATTCTACGGAAGCTTTTTTATCCTCATGCTCAAAAATCACTTCGCCGTCTTTTTTCAGCGAGATATCATTTCCTTTTCCGCGTAACTCATATTGGTCATTTTTATACCAAATTCCCGATGCAGCCCTTTCCTGTTTCAAATCAATAGTCTCTCCTTTAAAATTCACGGTTGCGGTTCCTTCTGAATTATCAAAAGACATCTCAAGGGTTTCACCGTCATTATTCGTCAAAGATTGGGTAACCACATCTTTAGAAGTTGTTTGTTCTGTGTTAGTGGAATCTAAATTTTCCTGTTTCTGATTATCTTTACAGGAAATAAATATCGTTGCTGTAAGCATTCCGATTGCAAAAATTCTTTTTATCATAACTTTTATGTTTTAATTTCGATTATTTTAATATTGAATTGACCTGTATATCAAATATATAGAAAGCTTCGCATAAGAGCAGGCGAATTAAATTAACATTAACCATTTTAAAGGCTCTTTCACTTATTTGTTAAACTATCTTCAAATTTTTAACTTATACTTTTTGCTCCGTTGGTACTTCCAGTAACGGTATTTCTGAATTTCCAGAAGCTTAAGGCTTAAGGAATTTGGTTTCATTTTTTCCCAGAACCTCTCTCTTTTTTCAATTTTAAAACCAACATACTATTTTACCAGCATTCCAACAGTCAAAAACAATTCGATTTAAATAATAGAATTTAGTTTCTAAAACAATTCCTTTAAATATTTTATATTAGATTTTGCATTATCAATTGCATCTGCAGTTTGGCCGTTTAACATTAGTTTTCCCATACTTGTGGCGAAGCCCTTTATCTGGTCGAACTCTACTTTTGGCGGCATGGCTAAAGCCTCAGGATCTGTGAAAATGTTTACGACGGCAGGGCCATTGTGTGTGAAGGCTTCCTGCAAAACATTTTTAACATTTTGGCATTTATCTACACTCCAAGCTTTAATATTCATAGCTTCTGCTACTTTGGTGAAATCGGGATTTTTCATATCGGTTTGCCATTCAGGATATCCAGCTACTTGCATTTCCAATTTTACCATTCCTAAACTGCGGTTATTGAAAATAATAATTTTTGCAGGAATATTATATTGGCTAATCGTCATCAAATCTCCCAATAGCATGCTAATTCCGCCATCACCACATAGGGCAATAACCTGACGGTCTGGTCTGGATAACCCGGCACCTATGGCCATTGGCATTGCGTTGGCCATAGAACCATGGTTAAAGGAACCGGTGAGGTAGCGATTGCGTTTTCCTTTGATATATCTGGCTGCCCAAACAGCAGACATGCCAGTATCCACAGTGAAAATGGCATCATCTGCTGCAATTTCATCGATTACAGAGGCCACAAATTCAGGGTGAATATTATTTTCTTTGGATTTGGCTTCTACATAAGAATTATATTTTTCCTCTTGCTCATTATGTAATTTCTGCATATCCTTTAAAAAACCATCGTCACTATTCTTATCTAGCATTGGGAGCAAAGCCTCCAACGTATCTTTTATTTTACCAGCAAAGCCATAATCTACTTTTCCACGCCGACCAATACGTTCGGGTTTATGGTCTATTTGAATCATGGTGTTTTTTTCGGGTAAAAAGCTTGAATAAGGAAAATCTGTACCCAATAAAATAACCAGATCAGCTTCCTGCATTGCCTTAAATCCAGATTTGCTTCCTAATAAACCATTTAAGCCCACGGCATACGGATTGCTCGTTTTATCAAAGAATATTTTACCACGGAAACTGTATCCCATTGGAGCATTTAATTTTTCTGAAAGTTGCATAGCTTCTTCCTGAGCGTCTTTGCAACCATAACCACAGAACAACATCACTTTTTTCTTTGAGTTGATAATCTCTACCAGCTGTTCCAGCTCTGCTTTTCCCGGAATTAGCCTGGAATTAGTATAGAAATTTTTATGGGCCGTAGTAATATGTTCTACTTCTGCTTCTGAAACATCTCCCGGCAATCCTACAACCGCTACACCATTGTCCTGAATGGCGTGCTGTATGGCCGATTGAAATGCGTGCGCAGCCTGTTCCGGGGTGTTGGCCATCGCACAATATTTACTGCAATCATCAAAAAGTTTGACAATATTGGTTTCCTGAAAATTCTCCATTCCCAACTTGTTGGTATCTATCGTAGTGGCAATAGCAATTACAGGGTTTCCAGATCGGTTGGCATCGTAAAGCCCGTTGACCAAATGTACGTGACCGGGACCACTACTTCCCATGCAACAACCTATACCATCCAATTCTGCATCCATAGAAGCGGCATAAGCACCGGCTTCTTCATGGCGCACGTGAATCCACTCCAGTCTTCCATCCCGTCTTACCGCATCGTTGATGGGGTTTAAACTATCTCCGGTAACGGCGTATAATCGTTTAACTCCTGCGTTTACTAAATTTTCTACCAATAAATCTGCTACTTTTTTTGCCATATCTTTGTTTTTTATTTTTAAAAGGAATTGATTTTGGGAATATTACTTCGAGTAATACGCCTATAATCAGGGAGTTTTCTCCTCTTTTGATTAATTAGATGCTTAAATATCTATTTACTTATAGACCATATAATCCTAAAGTTATAGAAAGCAATTAATTAAAGCAGGCCAATTAAATTAACATTAACCATTTTAGCTACTTTTTTTAAAAAAATCTAATCTTTTAACCTAAGCTGGCAGCTTCATCGGCACTTCCATCAAAAGTATTTTAGAATTTTCAAGCGCTTCCAGTTCAAAGGAATCGGTTTCACTTATTCCCAGGGCATCTCTTTTTTCCAAAACCTGATCGCCGATTTTAGCTTTGCCTTCCATAACAAAAACATAAACGCCGTTGCCCTCTTTTTTCAGCTTGTATTCTTTTGAATTTCCCTCGTCAAAATTAGCGAGATGAAACCAGGAGTCCTGATAAATCCAAACCCCTGCATCGTCTTTGTTGGGCGATAGGATTTGCTGAAAGTCATTAGGCTTGGCATTATCCGCTATTGTGATTTGGTCGTAACGAGGTTCTACGTTCATTTTATTCGGAAAGATCCAAATCTGTAAGAACTTTACCGGCTTATCGGGATTGTTGTTATATTCGGAATGCATGACGCCTGTGCCCGCGCTCATTACCTGGATATCGCCTTCTTTGATAATGGTTTCGTTCCCCATATTATCCTTGTGTTTCAAATCGCCTTCCAGCGGAATGGAAACAATTTCCATATCTCGGTGCGGATGGGTCCCAAAACCCATATTTTCTGAAACGGTATCGTCGTTAAGCACGCGAAGTACTCCAAAATTCATCCGTTCGGGATTGTGATAATTTGCAAAACTAAAGCTGTGTTTTGAATGTAACCAGCCGTGATTAGCATCTCCTCTGGAGTCTGCTTTGTGAAATATTGTTTTCATTTTTTTATCTATTTAATAAATTTAAACGTGTTTAAATTTGTTGGTTTTCTTTCTTGATAGCTTTTTCAATTCTTGGGTCTGGCACAACCCACATTATGGCAACCACCAGATAAATAATTAGACTGATAATAGGAAAGAAGAAGGAAATAACCACCCCTGCAAAATATAGAAAGAGTGATAGATTCATTCTTTTATCGGAGCTGTAAACCCTGCCAATATGGGAATCTTTGCCTTCATTTCTTATTACGCAATACACCATAATCTTAAAAGCTACTGCTGCCATAAATAGTACCGCACCATAAATGGCAGTCGGGTTGTCTTCAAAATGGTTTTTGCCCATCCAGTCGGTTGCAAATGGAAAAAGGGAGAGCCAAAACAATAAATTTAGGTTGGCCCATAAAATTTTTCCATTCACCTTATTTACGGCTTGCAGCAAATGATGATGGTTATTCCAATATATTCCGAGATATACAAAGCTGAGCAAATAAGTAAGAAAAACTGGAAGTATGGGTTTTAAAGCTTCAAAAGTATAACCTTCCGGTGCGCTCATTCCCAATACCATAATGGTTATGATAATGGCCAGCACACCGTCACTAAAGGCTTCCAATCTTCCTGTTTTCATCGAATACGCGGTTTTGGCAACGGCACATACTCTTCTTCATCGCCAACTACTTTTGGGAAAGCTTCCAAATTCTGATTTTCCCAATCTTTTTTGGCCTTTTCAATCACTTCCTTATCAGAATTGACGAAATTCCAGTGAATGTAACGTTCCTCATCAAATGGGGTGCCGCCAAAAATATAAATAGTGGTGTTCGGCTCCATTTCAAAGGAACATAAAGTGCTGTCCTTGGCAACGAGAATTTGCTTGTTTCCGTAGTTATGCCCGTCGGCGTTAATACTGCCTTCCAGAATGTACAAAGCACTTTCCCCATAAAGGTCTTCACCGATATTGATTTGCTGTTTGTGGTCGCTCTTAATTTCTATAAAATACAATTCGCTGTGCACCGGCACGGGCGATTCTTTATCAAAAGCTTTTCCGGCGATCAATTTAAATTGCGGGCCCTGTTCATTCCAATGCGGAATATCTTTTTCTTCAATATGCGAAAATCTGGGTTCCGATTGCTCTAAGTTTTTAGGGAGTGCAACCCAAATCTGCAAGCCGTGTAAGGATTTCTCTTTATTGCGTAAATATTCCGGAGTTCTTTCGGAATGAACCACGCCTTTTCCTGCAGTCATCCAATTAACCGCACCGGGTTTTATTTCAATATCAGAACCCAAACTGTCTTTATGCTGAATGGAACCTTCAAATAAATAAGTAAGTGTAGATAAGCCAATATGCGGATGAGGTGCCACATCCAGATTCGTGTCCTTATTCATTTCTGCCGGTCCCATATGATCGATAAACGAAAAGGGGCCTACATTTCTTTTTTGTCGGAAAGGCAATAAGCGCCCCACCATAAAGTTCCCGATATCGGCAGCGCGTTCTTCTATAATTAATTGCGTGTTTGACATAGTTATAAATTTTTATTTTTTTCTATTAATAAACGCCTTATAAGCACCGGTTGACCACAAGGCCCATACCACTAATACTGGTTGGAAAAATAATCTTATGAGTCAGGACTGGTCGGTATTTAAACCAAAGGCATCTACTTCGTTTACATATTGTGAGATGTTTCCGGGGAAAATTAGAATGAAAAAAATGGCTGTTGCCAAACCAACCAAAACCTTCCACTTGTATAGGGCAATTAGCGAAAAACCAAGTAAAATTTCAACAATTCCAGAAAGAACGACTACCAAATCTGTTGAAATGGGAACCCAATTTGGCACTTGCGCCACAAATTCAGCTCTATTAAAAGTTAAGTGGCTAATACCTGCAAATAAAAGCGCCGCACCAAGTAAAATTCTGAATATGGTTTGAACCCATTTGGTATCTTTCCCGTAAAGCCATTTTAAATTTTCTGATAGTTTAATCATCTATTTTTATTTTGTAAAATTTCGATTATTTCTCCTGAAAGTAATTTCCTTGATTTTTTTAATTATTAGGTTATTCTTTGATAAGTTCACTATTCACTTCAACAGAACTTTCAAGTATTCGATGAACCGGACAACGGGAAGCCATTTTGTAAAGACGTTTTGTTTGTTATTCGGTCAAATCACCTTTAATTTTTATCTTTTTATAAAATTGTGTAACGTTTGATTTGATATTATTTTCAAATTCAACGTGTACTTCGATGGCTTCTATAGGCTTTTTTTTGATTGGCATACATCCTCATTGTAATTGTACTGCACGACGCTAATGATGAAGCCAACAATTCCATTGGTGTTGTTTCAGTATCCGTTCCGCCAACCTCTTAAGGTTCATCGGCGATGAGTTGATGATTGGTGGTTTTTATTTCCGTTTTATAATTCTCCTGTCCTGTAATAGCAGTTGCTTAGTGCATAATTTAATATCTTAAGCTAAAACGTCCCTTATGCTTTCATCTTTTTCAAACCTGCGTTTTGCGTAAGGACAAAGCGGAATGATTTTTAAGTCGTTTTCCCGCGCGTATTCCACGCCGGCCATTACCAGTTGCTTTGCAAAACCCTGTCCGCCAAATTTTTCTTCTACTCCCGTATGGTCAATGATAAATTTTTCTTTCCCTGCCCAGGTAAACGTCATTTCTCCGGCTTCTTCATTATTTTCATAAATGATAAACCGACCTTTTTTTCCGTTATCTTCTCGTTCTATTTTTGCCATAATTTTTAGTTTTTTACGCTTTTTTATTCCAATACTCCTGTGAATTCCCATAGTTGGGATATCCATTATTTGCCTTCAGCATAGCTGCAAGATGAAGCAAATTATAGGTCATAAACGTGGTGTTTTTTTGGGTAAAGTCTGAATCAAAACCTGCCGGCACCTCTAATGTCTCTCCTTTCCATTCTTTATCGCCATAACTGGGACCGGGACCAACTTCCCCGATCCAACCGCAATCGGCTTGTGGCGGAATGGAATATCCCACGTGCTGAAGGGAATACAAGATGCCCATCCCGCAATGTTTTATACCATCTTCGTTCCCGGTTACAATACAGCCGCCTACTTTTCCGTAGAAAATATACTGTCCTTTATCGTTGGTTTTTCCGCTCATAGCGTATAATCGTTCAATCAATTTTTGTGCTTCAGAAGATTTTTCGCCCAGCCAAATCGGTGTGCCAATTATCAGAATATCAGCATTGATAATTCTGTCAAATAGGGAAGGCCAAGCATCTTCTTCCCAACCGTATTCCGTCATATCAGGATATACGCCGCTGGCAACCGGATGATCCACTAAGCGTATTTCATCTAATTTGACGTTTTCGGCTTTCATAATTTTTTTGGAAACCTCCATCAAAGTTGCGGTATGACTTTGCTTTGGCGACTTTTTTAAAGTGCAGTTCACATAAACGGCACTCAAATTACTGAAATCTGGTTTTTGCATATCTTTTTACGTTTGCGGAAATGACTAATTACCTATTTATACTCCTCTAAATTGAATTTAAATTCCTCCCGGTCCCAATTGGCAAGTTTTGCGGCGTTTTCGTAACTACTGTTAAGAAATTCCAGCAATACTTCAGCAGGATTATCGGCTTTTTGAACATCTTTATATTTCAGGATAAATTCGCCAAGATCTTCGTGAAAATAGGCTTTTTCAGGCTTTACGTCGGCTTCCTTAAAGCCATCGGGTGCCGGATAAATATAACTGTAAAATGCCGCAAAAGGCGTTCCCTCGCTGCCCGGCCAGAAACCGCAATTCATTACTTCGTGTGAATAGGCCTCCCGCGTAACCCAATCTGGAAGATTAGGAAATCCTCCGGGATGCTCAGGCGCTTTCTTACCTGAAAATCTTGAAACAACCATATCAAAACTGCCCCAAAAGAACATGACGTCGCTGCTTTTGCCTGAAAATTGAGATCGATATTCATAAAAAACTTTGTTCACTTTCAACAAGGCTTTATGCAAGTTGATGGCAGCTTCTTCGTTGTAGGTGCCGCTATGATTTTCGTGGAAATGAAGTGGATCTTCCATTTCGTTGGGTAGCGTATTTATTTTAACGTCAATACCAATATCGTTCAAGCAGCTGATAAGCTTGTTGTAACAACTTGAAACTTTTAGGTTTTTGAGATCAAAACTTTGCTTCTCGTTTTCACTGGAAATGATAGTTAATTGATGATCCAAAAAATTTAAACTAATCTCAACTTGTTTGTCCTTTGCGAAAATAGGTCCGCTGGTCAAACCGTGTGTAGTAACACCTAAAGTAGTGTGCCAGGAATGATTTATCCAGGGATTGAGTTCCAGTTTAATTTTTCCGATTATCTGCGTCTAAAGATGTAAGGTTTCGTAGGTCTCCTTACCTTTTTCGAAAGACAATTCCGGCCAGTTGTTATTTTTCATAATTATATGTTTTAAATTGACTATTATGCTGAAAGTTAATTAATATACTGCATTTAATTTATTGAAACAACCAATCTTTTTCCTGAACCTATTTTAGAATCCCATAATTTTTCGATATTCTCAATATTTCCCTCTTTCAAATCCATCGTTAATTTTCCTTCTGTAGCAAGCTGAAACATTTCGGGAAGTATTTTTTGACTAAACTTTTCCAGATCTTTTTCTGATAAACTTCCAAAACCAGACCCCAGAATTTCTATAGCCGAACTTTTTAAAATTCCCGAGGCTAAATTTATAGTTTCCCCGGCCATTGTACCAACGCTTATCACACGGGTTCTATGAGTTGTATTGTCTAAACCACCGCCTTTTAATGCGGTTAGTATTAATTCTATTGGATTGCCCCACAAATAATCGATCACTAAATCTATTGGGTTCTTACGGTGAATTTCTTGTAGTTGTTCAATTATGGTTTGCTCATTTTCCTTTAGCGAAACTATTTGGTCTGCACCAAGACGTTTAGTTTTCTCCAGGTTCTGATGATTTCTACCTGTGGTTATAATGCTATTTGCGCCATAATATTTAGTCATTTGTCCGGTAACCCCGGTTGCGCCGTTAATTAAAACATTTTGCCCGGGTTTGATTTTCCCTCTTATTTTTAAGGCCATAGCGGTTCCCAGTACTGCATTTGGTAAAGCTGCCGCCAAATTCCAATCTAAATTATTGGGAATTGGGGTGTATTTATCTTTACGGATAATGGCTTTTTCGGCTAGCATTCCGGTAATTCCCTGCGCATAAACCCTTTTGCCATTTTCTAAGATACCAACGCCATCCATCCCAACGACTGCAGGTAACTCTTTATGACTTGCGTAATGCGAGCCACTCGCCCTTAATTTGTCCAGGTTTTTTACTGCCGCCGCTTTCATAGTCATCAATAATTGATCGTTATCCTGAATTTCTGGCTCGGGAAAATCTCTGAATTTCGGGGTGTCTCCCAATTTATTTATAACGGCTGCTTTCATTTGGCTGTTTTTTGATTTTGTAAAATATTTGGGGTATTGCTTGATAATCTATAAACAAATCAATTATTCTCTTTCCGCATTCCTTTTAATGCTTTTGCCCAGGCCTGTAATTTATTCAGCATTACATTAGCTGATTTGTTTAAAGGCTCATTGGCTTCAAAAACATTATTTTCATTGATGAATTTTGTAAAAAACGGAATGTTTACCGCTTGTGGCAAAGGCATCATTCCCAAAGTAGTTACCGGTAATTTTAATTCCTGGACTGCTCTGGTACCAGCTGATACGCCTCCGTAACTCACAAACCCCATTGGTTTATCGGCCCATTCTACAGAAAGATAATCCAGGGCATTTTTTAAAGTGGCCGGATAACCAAAGTTATATTCGGGGGTTACAATCACAAAATCATCAGCGTTATCAATAGTTTTGCTCCATCTTTTGGTATGTGTGTTAGCATATTTTTGTGCTCTGGGATGTTCCAATTCATCCATAAACGGAAGGTTAATTTCCTTTAAATCCAGTAATTCCACGTCAAAATCGGAATGTTTTTTTGCGATTTCCAGAAACCAATCGGCAACGATAGGTCCTTTTCTTGAAGGTCTTGTACTTCCGATTATTACTTTAAGTTTATACTTCATTTGTTTGTTTTTATATGTGTTTCTTGAAATTTTCTGGTTAAAATTAAAAGCTTGGTGTTAATCTTCTAAATACCCAAATTTCCCAATATTAAAATCGTTAAAAGCTTGCAGCAATTCTTCCCGAGTGTTCATTACGAATGGACCTTGGGCGGCAATAGGTTCGTTAATTGGCTGGCCGCTTAAAATCAATACCAAAGCATCATCGATGGCTTCTATTTCAAAAGTTTCACCGTCGTTCGCCATTAATGCTAAGTGGTCTGTGGGCGTTTCCTCTTTCCCATTAACTATAATATTTCCTTCCAAAACCAGAAGTGCAGTGTTGTATTCCGCCGGAAATTGAAAGTCTGCCTTTCCGCCTTTTTTCAATTTAGCATTGAATAAATGTACCGGAGTAAATGTTGAGGCAGAACCTTTTGTGCCTTTATATTCGCCGGCAATCACTTCAATAAACCCGGCATTATCCGGCAATTCATACCGATTGATATCCTTGTTTTTAATTGCCTGATATTTAGGATCCTTCTTTTTGTCTTTAGCGGGCAGGTTGATCCAAAGCTGCACCATTTGGAAGTCGCCACCTTTTTTGCTCCATTCTTTTTCGTGGTATTCTTTATGCAAAATCCCTTTGGCCGCGGTCATCCATTGTACATCGCCTTCGTCAATTACGCCGCCGCCACCGCTATTGTCGTGATGTGCAACTTTGCCTTTGTAAGCTATGGTTACGGTCTCAAAACCTTTGTGCGGATGCACGCCAACTCCCCTGGGTTTATCTGAAGGTGGGAAATTATAGGTGGAATTATAGTCCAACATCAAAAACGGACTCATGCGTTGCATATCCATTCGATAACCGGATGGGATAAAATTATGTACCCGAAAACCATCGCCTACAAAATGCGGTTCCCGTGGACTTGCTATTAATTCTACTGTTTTTGTTTTCATTTTCTGCGTGTTTGTATTTAATATTCCTCAGAAAATATTATAGAGGTTAAGCGTTGTTGCTTTCTTAAGATTTGGCAATAAAAGGGTAAAAGACCTGAAATGAACTTGATTTCCGCCATAGCGGGTAGGGTAAAACAAGCACATTTCAGGATTTTAATTGATTGATTACAAGAATCTCAACATCTTCTTACTGCTTAATAAACTGAAGATTGGCTACCAATCTTACTTTATCGCTTACTACAACATTTCCTGCTTCGGTTACTGCGCTCCAGTTTAAGCCGAAATCTTTTCTATTGATTTTTCCCGTAGCTTCAAAACCAGCTTTGGTTTGTCCGTATTGGTCGTCTGCAATTCCGTTGAAATCTACATCAAGGGTAACTTCTTTGGTTACATCTTTAATGGTCATATCGCCAACCATCTTTTCTCCGTCGAAAGATTTTGATTCAAAAGTAAGATGAGGATGTTTTTCAGCACTAAAAAAGTCTTCAGATTTTAAGTGCGTGTCCCTATCATTATTTTTTGTGCTGATGGAATCAATTTTCGCATTAAATTTGAATTTGGCATCTTTAAAAGAATCGTCTGCCGCTTCAATTTCTCCATCAAATTCGCTGAAACTTCCTGACACAGTAGAAATCATCATGTGTTTTACTTTGAATTCGATTTCAGAATGCGTTGGGTCTAATTTCCAAATTGTTTTTACTGCTGTTTCCATTTCTCTTAGTTTTTTATGTGTTAAACATTTTAATTTGATACAAATCTAAGCGACAGGATATTACTGTGCATTGATGTATGATAAGAAGCAAAGTGTAATAATTTATTTTAAAAAGCCTAATTCAATCTTATGATCTTTATTATTATAAGCTAAGTAGAAAACTATTTTTTTGAGTATTAATCAATTTTTCCTGTAGTACTATTCCTGAATTTTTTTCATCAATAAATAATCTAAAGAATATTTACCTGCACCTGTTGTAACAATAGTAATAAAGATTATTGCATAAAGAAGAGGTAGCTCTTGCTTCCCAATTCCATCGTTTATATGAACTAAAAAAACAGCCACCATCATTGTAAAAAGCAGTGGAATGGCAACCAAACGGGTACCCAATCCTACAATCAATAAAATAGAACATAAAAATTCTGCAAAAACCGCAAGTACAAGGGAGGTTACTTCTCCTACACCAAGTGGGTCTTGGAACTGAATGGGCTCGCTTCCAAATAAAAATTGAAGTTTGCCGAAGCCGTGAGTCAGCATAAGAGCACCTGCTACTAACCGTAGAACCAAAAGCGCAATATTGATATTTTTAGAATGATGACCTGGATCGAAAATTTGTTTGAGTGTTTGGTTCATTTCTATAGTTTTTATTGTTATTCTTTTTTATTCGAGACAAAATTATACTTAAAAAAAATGCTGCGCATTGATGTAGGTTAAGAAGACGGGAATGAAATTGAAGTTGAAGTTGAAATCGCCTTTCCGCGGGAGGTATAAAGTTCCCTATTTTTCAAGGCGGAAGGTGAAAAGGGTAGAAGTGGGGAGTTAAAAACAGGGTTTGAATTTCTCTAAATTGCCTTGAGTCTTTTAAAATTAATTCAGGCGAAATTTCACTCATTCGGATTATTGTAGACTCAAAATCTATTTTTTAAAATTTTTTCGTGCCAATTCCTTACGAACACGACTTAAACTTTCTGGGGTAATTCCTAAATAAGAAGCAACCATGGTTTGGGGAACACGCAACAATATATCTGGGTACATTTCCACAAACTCAAGGTAGCGTTCTTCAGCGCTCGAACTCAATAACATATTGATCCGTTTTTGCAAATGCCGGATATGATTGTGAAGCAGTTTGTTGTTAAAATCGATAAATGAGGGGATTTTTTCGGAAAGCTTAAGGAAGAAGTTTTCATCAATCATTACGGCTTTGCTATCTTCCAAGGCTTGAATATAATAAGCGGAAGATTGATTAAAATAGGCGCTTTCCCTGTCGGTTACAAACCAATTTTCAGGAGCAAAAGATATGGTATGCTCTTTTCCTTTATCGTCTATAGAATATTGTCGCAAAAGGCCGATTTCAACAAAAAATGTATGCTTGCAATGCTCATTTTCCCGTAATAAGAACGCATCTTTTTTTACATTTTTTACCTGACAACTTTTGAGAATTGATGAGATTTCATCCTCCTCAATATCGAGATTAGAAATTAAAAAAGATTTTAGTTTTGGGCTGTTCATCTGAGTTTGGTAATCTTATTTCGGGGTTTTCTCGTAATCAAATTTACATTTTTAATTAGAAATACTGAAGATTTTATAGCTTATAAATCACTCAGCCCATTCCCCTACATTCCGCGAAAAGCTTCATTGCGGGAAAAGCGCTTCATTAAAAAAGTCTTGGACACAACTCCAAAGCTTCCGATTTCCATTCCACTTGCCTGCTTATTCCCGAGAAAATTCGGGAAGCGGTCAAACTCCATTCCCATCTCTACCTTTGAAGTTAAGTACGCTTTAAATCCTACTTAAAGAAGATAATCAGTTTTCATAAGCCGTTCAGCACATTGCCGCTTCATTTTGCGCCCACCTGCCGAAAGGACAGGAATCGCTCCATTTCGGGCAAAGAGCTTCTCTGCAAAAGTCTTGGACACCATCCCCGATTTCTACTTTTCATTCCGCTTGCCCGATCCGCTATGCTTGAAAGCCTGTCCTGAGCGTAGTCGAAGAACTCCATTTCCAATCCGAAATCGTGAATGGAGTCCGCTTCATCGGAATTATCATTTTGCATTTAGTCCCACTTCCTATGTTTTCATACTTCAGAAAAGCATTTAGACCTACTTCCGCACCGCCACTGTCATAACCGTTTTTTTGTAAGCAAAATACCAACAGTTGGAAGCTAAACGGACTGCATAACCGGTCGCATACTTCCTTTTATAAGTCCTTATTAATTCATATTTAAATATGGCTCTAACTAAAATATTGGTTACAGTTAAGACCTATTCATCTCTATCATCTACCTATGGCGAACTCGTCCGCACCGCTGGATTTTTTGAAGATGACACTTGGAGTAGATTGTATTCTATCCCTTTCCGTAAACTTAAACAAGACCGTAAGTATAAGAAATATCAATGGGTAGAACTAGACATAGTAAAAGATGATAAAGATTTCAGGCCAGACAGCTATCGTCCCGCTACCATTGAAACGCTTATAGAATTGTTAGATAGGATTGATACAGAGGGAAATTGGTACAAACGTAAGCAGGTTGTTCTCGATAACGTTTACACTGATATAAAAGCACTGAAAACTGAAGCTCACAATAAGGAAATTTGCACATCACTGGCAGTTTTTAAACCGACTAGGATA
The DNA here is from genome assembly GCF_031845265.1 of Mesonia ostreae. Taxonomy (NCBI): domain Bacteria; kingdom Pseudomonadati; phylum Bacteroidota; class Flavobacteriia; order Flavobacteriales; family Flavobacteriaceae; genus Mesonia; species Mesonia ostreae. Next base: position 215,529 of record NZ_JAVRBG010000002.1, read on the forward strand.
ACCGATTTCTAAGCTGAAAAGGCATCAGCAGTATGGGAAAAGAAAAAACTAGACCAACTAAAGGCACTGAATGATCAAGGTAATCTATTTTATATGGAAGAATTACCTATTGAAGTAGTTGAAAAGCTTCCTTATAAATTTTCATAAGTTATTGAAGATGAAAATGGGATCTCCAACACTATCATGATTGAGGATTGGGAAATCGTACAACTTTACAGAAATACATTGTGAGCAGCAGAAGGCGATGAAGCTATAGCAGTCGAAAAAGTAAAAGAAAAATATTTTGATTATTTTGCCCTGAAAAAAGAAATTATCTTTATTTAGGGACTGCTAAAGCATTTCACTATCGCTCTAAAAATTTGGTTATCATAATAAGTTCTTTCACACCAGATATCGAAATCCAAGCTTCTCTATTTTAATACGACGTTTTATTTTTTGAATTGATCAATTTCGGTTTACTTTATTTTAAAATAAGTTTGTATTTCAAAAAAATTAAACTTTTCCCAATTCGGGACTCACTGCGTCCCGAATTCGAACTATACCGGGAATAATCAATGTATCGGAATTCTAATAGAGCATAGTAGTGTAAATGGTAGTACTATAATCAGCTGATCAATACTAATAAAAAAAAAGCAATTTTAAACTTGGTAATAACCCGTTAACACAATCTTCAATTCCTTTTTGGAATTTTTCTTATAATTAACAAGTGCTGTCAAGTCAAACTTATCAACTCATAATGATAAAATGAAGCAGAATAGTTCCGTTGAGGAAATATTAGGAGGCATCGAGAGAAAAAAGGGCTATTGCTCAAGCAAGTGGCTGCGCTTCTTGATATCGATACTGTTATCCTCAGTAAAATTGAGCGTGGAGAACGTAAGACAAAAAAAATCATATTGTTAAAATGGCAGAAATCCTTGACTTAAACCAAGAAGACTTAATTGTTCAGTATTTGAGAGAAAAGATACTCTATGAGATTCAAAATGAGTAATTGGGTGAAAAAGCTTTGAAGGTAGCCGAACAGTAAATTAAATACCACAGCGATAAGAAAAGTAAGGATTAACGTATATCAAATTAGAAGAATTAGCATATCAGCAAATAGTTGTTAAATCGGTAGTTGATGTTTTTGGCACGGTTAAAAATACCTTTTAAAATTCTAGCAATGAAGATATTCGTTCCAATAGGATTTCACTTACTGAAGTAGAGATTTAGCAAAATATTAAAGTGGTCATTCAAGATAATGAGATTACCGAAGAAACCGCCAAACTCACTCCCGAACGTGAATTGATCATCGAAATGGAAACCGGGACAGGAAAAACCTTGGTGTATCTAAAAACCATTTATGAGCTATAAAGCAAAACGGTTTTACCAAGTTTATCATCCTAGTCCCTGCCGTAGCGATCCGGCAAGGCGTGCCTAATGTATTAGAGACATTTGATACGAAAATGGCAGAAATTTATGGCTTTACGCCCAAGGCTTTTTAATATGATAGCAAGCGTTTGAACAAGATGATCATTTTTATTGAGTTACAACATCCTCGAATAATGATTATGACGTTGACTTCCTTTAATTCAGAAGACAAGATATTGAACTTTTTTAGTTATACTTTTGTCACCGCATTTTAGGAAATTCTTGCCCCAATGTTATAAGTTCTCCATGACTACATCTTAAAAAGCAACAATTTCACGATATCTAGCCTCTCTAATTTATTCTATGGATAAAATTGTGTAACTTTCGCGGAATTATACGAAGCAGAATAATTATTTAAGTGGAAAACTTGAACCGATATGAGTTTTATAAAGAATTTAGAAATCCAGCTTTTGCATATAGGGAAGATTTTTTCAAAAAAAATTATTCAATCTACTGAATTGTATATATAAACAAAAATCACTTTAAAATTTACAGACACCATTTAATCATACTTTGATATGCGTATTCAATTTTATATTATATCTACTATCTCATTGCTAATCACATTGGGATTATCCATTTTTTTAAGTTCCAATTGGTATGTAATTTTTGGAATTGTAGTCATTCTTACCATTTTAGGATATTATGACGTTTTACAAACGCGACATACCGTGATGCGTAATTACCCGGTATTGGGTAGATTGCGTTATGTACTAGAAGAATTAAGACCTAAAATGTATCAATATTTCATAGAATCAGATATTGACGGTCGGCCTTTTAATCGAGTAGATCGCTCAACGGTATACCAAAGAGCAAAAGGAGTACGGGATACCATTCCTTTTGGAACACAACTAGATCTTTATGCAGAAGGTTACGAGTGGATTTGTCATTCTATCGCACCAAAGGCTTTTGACACCTTAGACCACGATCCTAGAATAATGATAGGTAATAAAGACTGCATACAACCTTATTCTGCTAGTATATTAAATATTTCTGCTATGAGTTTTGGTTCTCTTAGTGCTGCAGCTGTAGAATCCTTAAACGGAGGTGCTAAAATTGGAAATTTTGCTCAAAATACAGGAGAAGGTGGTTTAAGTGATTATCATTTAAATCCTGGTGGAGATATTATTTGGCAAATAGGTACCGGCTATTTTGGATGTCGCACAGATGATGGAAATTTTAATCCTGAACTTTTTGCCGAAAAAGCTAAACATCCAAATGTAAAGATGATTGAGCTTAAAATTTCTCAAGGTGCAAAACCAGGACATGGCGGAATTTTACCAGCAGGAAAAAACAGTGAAGAAATTGCTAAAATTCGTCATATTGAACCACACACTCAAGTGATGTCACCTCCTTTTCACTCCGCATTTGGTAATCCATTGGAGATGATGCAATTCATTAAAAAGTTAAGAGACTTATCTGGCGGAAAACCTGTCGGTTTTAAACTATGTATTGGTTATAAAGGAGAATTTATATCCATTTGTCAAGCAATGTTAGAACTAGATATATATCCAGATTATATTGCTGTAGATGGGGGAGAAGGAGGAACTGGGGCTGCACCGCCAGAATTTAGTAATTATGTAGGTGCTCCATTAATTGATGGTCTTGATTTTGTTCATAATATCCTAAGAGGAATGGGTATACGTCAACATATGAAAATTATTGCTTCAGGAAAAATTAGTTCTGCTTTTCATATTGCACGGGCCGTTGCTTTGGGAGCGGATGCATGTTATCAAGCACGCGCTATGATGTTGTCTCTAGGATGTATTCAAGCATTGCTTTGTAACACGAATAAATGTCCTACAGGTATTACGACGCAAGATCCTAAATTAACGGTAGGTTTGGTTCCAGAAGATAAAAAAGTGAGAGTGGCTAGTTATCACGAAAAAACAATTAAAAACTTTGTAGAATTACTTGGAGCTACTGGTTTGGATGAATCAAAAAATCTTACACGTTCTCATATATATCGTCGTGTTTCTCTTAATGATATGATTACCTATGAGGAGCTTTTTCCTTCTATAAAACCAGGATCGATGGCCAATGGCGAAATTCCAGAAAAATATAAAATGGATTTTGCTTTAGCCGATAAAACGCGTTGGGGAATTCATCCTGAAGTAGAATTTTAAAGAAACCAAGAATTAATATGTGCTATAAGTTGCTAAGCAATATAAAATCTAATCCAGCCTTATACATTTTACAGCTTTGTAATTAATCATGTATCTATAGAAAACTGTATAAACTAGGGATGAAAACCTAAGCCTTCATTTTACATTTTGTATATTCTTTCTATATTTAGATGGGCTATCTTGATAAAAACTGCGGAGGAAAATCAAATCTATACTCTTTTCAAAATTTGGTCTAAAATAATTTTATAAAGCGGAAGAAAAAATAGCGCATTGATGATCATTTTAAAGATATAGTCTACAGTAGCAATCTCCACCAAATTTTCTGCCAAGTAAACATCTGAGGTTTTATAAAATGCAATCGTAAAAAAGCTTATCGTATCCAATAAGTTTCCAAAAATGGCAGAAGCCAATGGGGCATGCCACCACTGTGTATGCTGTCTAAGTTTATTAAATACAAAAATGTCTAAAATCTGACCAAGTACATATGCGCAAAAACTGGCTATAGCAATACGAGCTACAAAAAGATCAAAACTAAGTAAAGCATTAACTCCCAGCCAATAACCATCCTTAAAACCAACGCTAACCGCATAAGAAACAATCAAGGCGGGAAACATAGCGTAAAGAATAATTTTTCGGCTCAATCGTGCTCCAAAAAGACGCACCGTTAAATCTGTAGCCAAAAAAATAAACGGAAAGGTAAACGCACCCCAAGTAGCCTTAAACCCAAATACAGCAATTGGAAATTGTACTAAATAATTGCTAGAAGCAATGATAAGAATGTGGAACCCGACTAGTATAACTGCAAGTCGCTGGTTTTTATTGGAGTACATATAAGTCTTCTTAGTTTTTTATCGTGGGAGAATTTCGAACCACGTACGCTATCTTAAAACAAATTAGGATGTACAAAGTAAACACTTTCATTCTGAAATTGATTACTCCTAAAGGTATCATTTTAGTTTAAAACTAGCTGCTTTACTCTTTTAATTTTTGTTTATGTTAAAAATTTAAATGTTTTAAGTATATCTTGCGGAATGCTAAAATTAATAGTAAGTTTATCGAGGAATTATGCTAAACATCCTTATCAGAATAAAGCATTTTTTGGTAAAAAACACATAATTAATTTCACTCATAAATAGTCATATTATACTTATCTTTTATTCGTAGCTCTTACAATAACAATAGCTATTTTAATCATTTCTAATTATAATTAGGCAAAATTAATTCAATTTCCTAATACGTAAAAACGTTCCTAAAATAGCATAATACAACCATCAAATTCCTAATTTAAAACATATAATCATGATTAAAAATTCACTCCTTATTTTATTGATGTTCTTTACTTTTGAAGGCTATGCGCAAATAGTTTTTGAAGATAATTTTGATGAGGAAACTACGTGGGAAAACTGGACTTTAAGCGACCTAGACGGAGATGGCGAATTATGGGAATTCGCCGATGCAGAAACTCAGGAAGTCGAATCTTTTCAAGGTGGTTTTGTTTGGTCGTTTTCTTGGTATTTTGAAGTGTTTACGCCAGATAATACGCTAACCAGTCCAGATATTTCTTTGCCAGCAGATACGGGTTTAGAATTAAGCTTTAAAGTTGCCGCCTACGAAGATGAGGAGCTTTTTCAAGAGCATTATGCGGTGTATGTAATTCCTGCGGAAGCTAACTTCACTGGAACAGAAGATCCAGTTTTTGAAGAAACCTTAGATGCCGACTATTACAATCCGCCAAAAACCGTTAATGTAGATATTTCTTCGTTTGCGGGAGAGGATGTCAAATTGGTATTTAGACATTATGACTGTACAAATATCTTTTATATAAGTATGGATGATGTAAAAATAGAAGAAACCGAATTAAGCGTCGATGGCTACCTTCAGAATAACATAAAAATTTATCCTAATCCAACTTCAGATTTGCTAATTATTCAAGGGCTCGAAAATGTAGAAAGAATACGAATTTTTAATCTTCAAGGAAAGTTGATGAAAGAGGTAAATGCTTCCGAAGTAAATATAGCTCAGCTTCAAGCAGGAGTTTATATTGCTAATTTCTATACAGACACTCAGGTATATTCCCAAAAAGTGGTTAAAAGGTAATTTTCAAAACTATTAATAAAAATGGCTGTCCTATTATAGACAGCCATTTTAATTAAAAAACAAACCAAATATTAGTTAGAACCAATATTTCCTTGCGCTAATAATGTTTCTAATTCCGTCGCGCTTTTGTGCACATTAATGTATCCGTTATAAGATAAGACGTCATCGTATCCAAATGCACTACCACCATCTTGCATTGCAATATTGGTTTTAGACATTCCAGTTTCTCCTTCTACAGGATTTAGACTTACTACAATATCTCCAGGATTGTCCACATCTCCCATATGTAAATGTGAAGGGTGAGAATCTCCAGCCATGGTTCCCATAATATCAATCACTAATAGGGCTTCTCCGTTCATTCTTTTGTAGAAAGTAGCATCACCACTTACTCCAGAGTTTTCAATAGTAGTTAATGTATACACTATAGAATCTCCTGTCAATTCATTTTGACCGATGTCTCCTTGAGCGATTAAAATTCCAAGTTCATCTGCACTTTGATGAATATTTACGTACCCGTTAAAATCTAAAAGCTCTTCATAAGTAATAGCTGTTCCATTATCTAATTTAGATACTTGGGTTTTACTCACGCCAGTTTCTCCTCTTAAGGGTGTAAAAGTCACCGCAATATCTCCGCCTTCCGCAGCAGTATTGTAATGAATATGTCCTGGGTGTTCTCCATTTGGAGACGTACCATCTAACATTACCTCAATTAGGGTAGTCCCATTCACTCGTTCTAAGAATCTAACATCTCCAATAATATCTGGGTTGGATCTACTATCTAATGTGAAGAATTTAGAATTTCCAGTTAATTCATTTTGTCCAATGTCTCCTTGAGCGATTAAAATTCCAAGTTCATCTGCGCTTTTATGAACATTTACGTAACCATTAAAATCTAAAAGTTGCTCGTAGCTAATTGGAGTACCATCATCTTTGGTACTAAAGGTGGTAGAACTCATTCCTGTTGCTCCATTTATAGGCTCTAAACTTATGGCGATGTCTCCACTTTCTGCAGCGGTATTCATATGTATGTGCGCAGGATGCATTCCAGAAGTTGTACCGTCTAAATCTACCTCTACGGTAGTCGTGTTGTTGCTATTTCTCTTAAAAGTAACCATTCCTGTAATTGCCTCGTTAGAAACCGACATTAAGGAGTAAGACTTACTATCGCTTACATCTGGAGTTATTGCTCCATCATCGTCGCTGCTACAACTGATGAAAATTAAAAATGTTACTAATAAACTAGCTAAAATTCTTGTGTTCATAATTTCGATTTTGGTTTAATTGTTTTGCTTTCTACTACAGTTACGCGGTTAAAACGAAATTGGTTTTCATATTTCTGTTTAAATATATTTTTTGGGAAAACCTTAGGAAATAGCGCAAAGAAACTTCTGTAATTATGATTTCTATAAGAAAAATAGTACAAGAAAGATAGGGGATAACTTTAAACGAAAAGTTAGTTAGCTGTAACTTTTGATAATCGCTTTCGCGGAATTGTAATAGTTTCCACCAAAAAGATTGACGTGGCCTAGAATGTAATACAATTGCCAAAGTTTGACGCGGGCTTTCCAATCTTCTTTTAAAGGGAAAGCCTCGTTGTAGGTTTGAAATAGGCGATCATCAAAACCTCCAAAAAGATGCATCATGGCTAAGTCCATTTCTCGTGGCGCATAAGAAACCGCAGGATCTATTAAACAAGCTTGGTTTTGGGCGTTAATTAAATAGTTTCCAGCCCATAAATCTCCGTGAATTAGGGATGGCTTTTCTTGGGGAATTAATTGCTCTATTTTTTTATAGAAGGTATCGAGCTGCGCAAATTCATATCCGTTTTCACCGGCCAACTGAAATTGAGGCATTAAACGTTGCTGAATAAAAAATGCGGAAGCAGTATTTTCTCGTTTATTGCATTGCCACAAACTACCGTAATAATTGTCTTCTTCAAACCCAAAATGCTCCTGACTGTTTTGGTGCAACGCAGCCATCTGCCGTCCAAATGTTTCCCAAAACTGGGTGCTTTCTTTTCCTGATTCTTTATGCGCTAAAACCAAGTAGGTATAGTGTTCAAAATCGCCAAATCCTAATACTTCAGGAATGTCGATGGAATGTGTTTTACGTAATGTTTCTAGGCCGTTTACTTCTTTTTTGAACATCGCAGGAAAGACATTGACCTTGTTAACTTTTACGACGTAGTCTTGGTAGGAGGTTTTTAGGAGATAAACTTCATTTATATCTCCGCCGCTTAAAGCTTTTGTCTCCTTTACGGAAAAGAGAAACATTTCTTCTAAATGGGTTTTAAGAGAAACTGGAAGCATATAGCCCTGGGTTAGTAAACTGCATAATCGCAGCAGCGTGATTAAATTGGTTTAAAAAAGAATCCATCTAAAAATATAAAAGTCTTCAGGAAGTACAGAATATTTAAGCAAAATTTTAAGAAACGGACATAGATTTCAAATAAAAATTCATTTATATTACCTTATCTACATTCATCTAAAGTTTTAGTATAGAATAAAAATTATGGAGCCAGTTAAAGAGAGAAACGCAAAAAGCGAGAAAGAAGATTTTCAGGAAGGTGCTTTTGTACATATTCCAGTGAAGATTAGATTAGAAGCATTAGAAAAAGTATTTCAGAAAAAAATTGAAGGATATATTATTCACGAAGAAGATTCAGAGGACGGAAAACAATTTGGTGAAATCCTTTCTATTCATTTAAGTCCGGGAACAAAGGGCTATGATTTATATGTTCAGCAAGAAATAAAAATGAAAACGATTTTATTCAGCAATAAAATAATGAAATTCCATTGTCAGTTAAAACTTAGTTTTAATGCAGAAAAACAAGAACTGCAAGTGGATGATTATAGGGTAGAGGGAGAGCAAAAATCCTGGTTTACCAATCAAGCTTTAGAAATGATGATGAATTCTATTTTTAGAAAGAAAATATTGAACAAATCTAAATTTTCATTTCTTCCAAAACTTCAGGAGTTGGTAGGAGATCTCAATAAAAAACTAGCAGATATCATAGAAGTAAAAAAGGGAATTTTAGTATTTGGAAACATTAAAGACTTTAAAATAGTAGATCTATATTTTAAAGAAGACCATTTGGTGGTAAGATTAGAACTTGGAGGAGTACTCGCAGCAGAAATTTATGAACTCGAGATAGATTCAATTTAAACCCTACGGAATGCTGCTGAAAAAATGCGGCAAATCTATCATACTTAATGGGGTTTTATTCAGAAATATGTAGACATACGTGAGCGCATGGGCAATCTTATTTTACTGATAAAAATCATCTTTTGTCGCTATCCTAATTAATAATTTTGATACCATAAATACAAGAATAAATTCTAACATTCATTCTAAAATAAAGTTCTAAATTATGCACGAACTCACTTCAAAATATAATGTTCCTGGACCTCGATATACCAGTTATCCAACCGTTCCATATTGGGATGTAGAAAATTTCTCCTTAGAAAAGTGGAAATCTAGCTTGCAAAAAAGTTTCCGCGAAAGCAACAAAGAAGAAGGAATTAGCTTGTATATTCATTTACCTTTTTGTGAAAGCTTATGTACGTTTTGCGGTTGTAATAAAAGAATTACAAAAAATCATCAAGTCGAAATACCTTATATTGAATCTATTTTAAGCGAGTTAAAGCTTTATGTAGCTCTTTTTGATGAAAAGCCAAAAGTAAAGCAGTTGCATTTAGGCGGGGGAACTCCTACTTTTTTCTCTCCAGAACATTTAGAACGGTTGATGGACGGTATTTTTAGCTTAACAAAAAAAGCCGAAGATGCGCAAATAAGTTTTGAAGGACATCCCAATAACACCACAAAAGATCATTTGGATACGCTGGCAAAAATTGGTTTTAACAGCGTGAGTTATGGGGTGCAAGATTACAATATGGCAGTGCAAATAGCGATTAATAGAATACAGCCTTTTGAGAATGTAAAGGCAGCGACTGTAAATGCACGGGAGAGCGGATATACTTCCGTAGGTCATGATATTATTTACGGTCTTCCTTATCAAACCGAGGAGGATATTCACCGTACGATTGATAAAACCATAGAGTTACAGCCAGATCGCATAGCTTTTTATAGCTACGCTCATGTGCCTTGGATAAAAGGAAATGGACAGCGTGGTTTTAAGGAAGAAAATTTACCTATGCCCGAAACCAAACGAAGACAATACGAGGAGGGAAAACGTAGACTTATTGCCGCAGGATATGTAGAAATAGGAATGGATCATTTTGCTTTGCCTACAGATGCGCTTTATCACGCGCGAGAAAATGGAAGTTTACATCGTAATTTTATGGGCTATGCCGCGAGTAAAACGCAGCTGATGATTGGATTAGGAGTTTCAGCTATTGGAGATAGTTGGTATAGTTTTGCGCAAAATGTAAAGAAATTAGAGGAATACCAAGCTTTAGTGGCAAATGGTAACTTCCCGGTTTTTAAAGGACATAGCTTAACGGAAGAAGATCTTATCATACGCAAACATATTCTACAGTTAATGTGCTCTTTCTATACTTCTTGGGAAGATAAAGAAGCCGTTTTTGATGAAATTCCCGAAGTGCTAGAGAAGCTGGAAGAAATGGAAAAGGATGAGCTTATAGAGATTACCCCTACCAGCATTCGCGTGACAGAAATAGGAAAGCCTTTTGTAAGAAATGTTTGTTTGCCTTTTGATTTAAGATTGCAACGTAAACAACCCGATACACAGTTGTTTTCTATGACGATTTAATATTTATATCCTATAAGTATAAAACCACGATAGAGAAACAATTATGTTTCTCTATCGTGGTTTTATAAATCAAATCAGCATTAAATATCAGTAAAATTTCTGCGGAAGTCGAGATCTTTAGTTAAGCCAATTCTAATCTGAAACCTTGGGTTTGAAAAATTTCAACCTTAGGAAAATAATTAGATTTTTGGTTCATCGTCTGTTTTTTTCTTCTTATCAGATTTTACCATATTGATAACTACTAAGGTGAGCACAATACAAACCAGTGCAAACACAGTGATAATTGCGGTTCCCATGCCCCAATTTACTAGCGGAAGAAATAAAGATACGTTCATAATATAAAAATTAAAGGTTAATTAGTGTGACATTCATATTCTGAAGAGGCTTGCTCTACGGTGACCATCGAAGACGGAGATAAGTAAGGGATATTGAGTCCTAAACCTCTTAGGATAAATAATATACCAACAATAACCACCACTACAGGAATCACCTTTATAATACGTTGCTTTAGTTTTTTTGATAAAAAATTGCCCAAATACATAGCCGTAGTCATTAAAGGAACGGTACCTAAACCAAACACGGCCATATAAAGACTTCCGTTAAGGGAACCTCCGGTAGCCATCGCTCCAAAAATCGCCATATACACTAGTCCACAAGGTAAAAATCCATTTAGAAAACCAATGGTGAAAAATGTACCTGGATCTCGCTTTTTGAGTTCTTTACCCAAAGCACTTTTTACTTTTCCTATCGCTTTATAAATAGGCTGCGCTAGTTGAAAACGATTCAACCAAGTATTGGGAGTTAGGATGATTAACACCATAAGCACTCCAATAATTATAGAGAGCTGTTGCTGAAATCCAAAAAGATTTAAACTCTTTCCTATGACTCCAAATAATAAGCCTAAGAGGGAATAGGTGAAAATTCTTCCGCCGTGATAACTTATTAATTGCAAAACTCGCTTAGACGTACTTTGGCGATCTAAGGGTAAGAGAAATGCAATAGGTCCGCACATTCCTACGCAATGAAAACTGCCTAATAGGCCAAATATGAGTGCGGAGAGTAACATTAATAAACAATTTCCTTTTTATATAAAAAATCTTTATTTTCGTAAGTCCAAGCTAAAGTAATGTTCCAACGACCGTCTACCAGACTTTTGTCAGGTATGAGCAAATTTAATCCGGATAGGACTATAGGTGAGTCGAAATCCAGTTGCTGGTTAGACGGTCTATATAGGAACACTTTACCTTTAATCTTTTCGGGATCTAATTCTTCAGGAAAGCTTATAAGCCATCCCTCTTTTGTCTTCTTTCCCGTAATTTTTTCTTCTAAATTATACGTGTTAGTTTCTTCATCAATCTCGTTTTGATACGTCATTGCTTTGGCGTAATACTCTTCTGTTACGAGATCGTAGCTGTACTTTTTATTTACACTCATCGTAATTACAAAGTAGAGTATGAAGGATATAAATGCGAGCATCCCTATAACGAGTCCTGTTCCCCAATTCCATTTCATAATACTACTTTATTAGATGTTGTTAATTCTATTCTTTTTAAGCTTAAAGCTAATTATAGCTTCGCGGACCTAAAAAATTTGTTGTAGTGGTTTCAATTAAATCGCCTCCACTGTAAATTCCAATACGAAGCTTTTCTTTATCATCGCTTAAAGCGCTAGCATTAATTTCTATGAACAAGGTTCCTTCGGTTAAATCCTGTTCTTTCACCATTAAATCATCTTTAGATACCACTTTTATTGAACCTTTATGTGACATTAACTCAAAATGAATGTCTTCTATGTCTTTTACCGTTTTGTTCACCAATTTAAAGGTGTACACGTTACTAATCATATTGTCTGCTTTGTGCTCGTAAAGCTGACCTGGTAATCTAAGAATACGCGCTTCTACATCATTTCTTAAGAAAAGCATACCAACAAGCACGGCAATAAGAATTCCTAGAACTGCAGTATATCCTTTAAGTCTAGGCGTAAATTTAAATTTCTCTTTCTTCTCAATATTCGATTCACTTGCATAACGAATTAATCCTTTAGGAAGATCAACACTCTCCATCATATGGTCACAAGCATCGATACACGCAGTACAATTTACACATTCTAATTGCGTTCCGTTACGAATATCTATTCCGGTAGGGCAAACGTGTACACATTGAAAACAATCGATACAATCTCCTTTTCCTATAGCTTCTCTATCTTCATTTTTCTTAAACTTTGCTCTTCCAGTTTCTCTTTCTCCTCGTTTATGGTCGTAAGCCACTACAATAGATTTATCGTCTAATAAAACTCCCTGCAATCTACCATAAGGACAAGCGATAATACATACTTGCTCTCTAAACCAAGCGAAGACAAAATAAAATACACCCGTAAAAATGAGTAAAGAAACAAAGGTGCTTACGTGAGTAAAAGGACCATCTGTAATGTAACGAAGCAATTGATCACTTCCTATGAGATAAGCTAAAAAAACGTTGGCAATTAAAAAGGAAATGATGAAGAAAATGATCCATTTAAGAACTCGTTTTTTTATTTTTTCAGCATTCCAAGGCATTTTGCTCAGCCTAATTTGCTTTCCGCGGTCGCCATCAATCCAGTATTCAACTCTTCTGAAAACCATTTCCATAAAAATAGTCTGCGGACAAATCCACCCACAAAATATTCTACCAAAGGCAGCGGTAAAAAGAAGAATAAAAACAACTCCTATAATCATAATAATCACAAAGAGATAAAGATCTTGTGGCCAGAAAGGGAAACCAAAGATGTTAAAACGACGTTCTAGCACGTTGAACATCATAAATTGATTTCCGTTAATTTTAATAAAAGGAGCTGCTATTAAAAAAATAAGCAGTACATAACTCACATATTTACGATACTCGTACCACTTGCCAGAAGGTTTTTTAGGGAAAACAAAAGCACGTCCCCCATCTTCGTTAAGGGTGCCTATGGTATCTCTAAAATTATCTTTGCCTTGCTCTGCCATGATAAGTTGGTTGTGTGATTTACTCTTTTATTGAGATTAAAATTTAGGGCATGCTTTATTTTTGAATGCCTTATTCTGAAGCATTTTCATTTACCCAGATTTCTCCTTCAGGCTCTTTTCCGTCTGTCGGATTTGATCCTTGAAGGCTAATAACATAACTCGCTACTTGTGCCATTTCTACTGGTTTTAAATCAGATTTCCAAGCAATCATCCCTTTTCCACTACGACCTCCTTCAGAAATAGTATGGAATACATTTTTGACTCCTCCTCCTAAAATCCAATGATCGTCAGCCAGGTTGGGACCAATACCACCACCTCCATCAGCTTTATGACAAGCGACACAATTTGCGGTATAAATAGTTTGTCCTGCACTAAGATCTTCGCTGCTGGTAAGTAATTCTACAGTATTAGCATCAATCAAATCTTTCGCAGTTTTTTTCCATTCTTCCACTTCTAGTTTGGCTTCAGCAACAGCATTTTCATATTCATCAATTTGATTGTATTCATTAAATACCTCAAACCTAACCATATAAACAATCGCAAATATGATGGTAGCATAAAAGCTATATACCCACCAAGGTGGTAAATTGTTATCTAATTCTTTTATGCCGTCATAATTATGATCAAGCTCAATCTCATGCTCACTCTCTACAGATTTTTGACCTAATAATTTGTTATAAGTCTCTGTCACCCATTTGAATCGGTTCTCTTCGCTTGCTTTTAATTTAGCATCGTAAACCAACTGTTTTTCTGGCGATAGGGATCTATACAAAACGCTACTTAAGGCAGCTGCAGAAATCTCGAAAGCAATGGCGAAAAGCATGAGAACACCAATAATTAACCAGAACATAGGCTCTGTAAACATCGCCCAATCATCACCTTTGTCGTAAACCCACTCCATGAGGCAAATAGCCACCACAAAAAGTAAGAATAGTCTTATATAAGAAGCGGTAGTTTTCATGATTTTTTGGTATTAGGGGTTATGGTATCGTCTTCTAATGGAATATTACTAACTTCTTTAATATGTGATTTCTTAGCAGTGAAAACCCACCAAAATAAACCAGCAAAAAACAAAAAGAATATCATTAAAGAAATCATAGGGTAGATTGCTACCCCATCAATATTTTCTAGGTTTCCTTTTATAAATTTTAACATGACTAGGGTTGGATGTTTAATGCAGTATCATCTGCGTTCTTAATCTTAATGTCTGTTCCTAAGCGCTGAATGTATGCGATTAAAGCAACTACTTCTCGATTATGCATTTCTACAAATTCTTCTCCGTTTTCTTCTGCATAAGTTTTATCGGCTTCATAGGTTCTAGCAAAATCTGGATCTGTATATAGGTTTTGTTCAATTTCTTTACCTTGTTCCTCCATCCATTCTTGGGCTCTATCCACTTCTTCTTGCGTATAAGGTACACCTAAAATAATCATAGCTTGCATTTTCTTTTCGGTAAGGCTCTTATCTAATTCGTCTTTGATAATCCATTTATAAGAAGGCATAATAGAGCCTGCAGATGTACTTTGCGGATCATAAAAGTGGTTAAAGTGCCAGTTGTCATTGTATTTACCACCAATGCGCATTAAATCTGGTCCTGTACGTTTACTGCCCCATAAGAAAGGGTGGTCGTACACATATTCTCCAGCTTTAGAGTATTCGCCATAACGTTCTACCTCACTTCTAAAAGGACGAACCATTTGGGAGTGACAAGATACACAACCTTCGCGGATGTAAATATCTCTACCCTCTAACTCTAATGGAGTGTAAGGTTTTACACTAGAAATTACGGGTACATAATCGTCTACCATTAACGAAGGTATAATTTGAACCATCCCTCCAATTAAAATAGCAATTGTGGCAAAAATAGTAAGTTTTACAGGACGTCTTTCTAACCAAGTATGATAAGCCTCCTTTGAAGTACGTTTCTTAGTTACTTTTTGTAGTGGTGCAGCTTCGGCCAGCTCATCACTCACTTTGCTACCAGCGCGGGCAGTTCTTATTAAGTTATACACTCCTAAAATAGCTCCTAATATATATAAACTACCTCCAATGGCACGCATCCAATACATAGGCATAATCTCTGTAACCGTCTCTAGAAAATTTCCGTAGGTAAGTGATCCGTCAGGATTAAATTGTTTCCACATAGAAGCTTGCACAAAACCAGCTACGTATAAAGGTAAGGCATACAAAATAATCCCTAAAGTACCTATCCAAAAGTGAGCGTTGGCCAAACCAGTAGACCATAATTTCGTTTTAAACATACGTGGTACCAACCAATAGATCATACCAAAAGCTAAGAAACCATTCCAAGCTAAGGCACCAACGTGAACGTGTGCAATTACCCAGTCACTAAAATGCGCAATGGCATTTACATTTTTAAGCGAAAGCATAGGACCTTCAAAAGTAGCCATCCCGTAACCTGTAATGGCGACCACCATAAATTTTAAAACAGGATCTGTACGTACTTTATCCCAAGCTCCACGAAGGGTAAGTAAACCGTTAATCATCCCTCCCCAAGATGGTGCCAAAAGCATAATAGAAAAAGCTACCCCTAAGTTTTGCGCCCATTCTGGTAAAGAAGAATATAATAAGTGGTGAGGTCCAGCCCAAATGTAAATAAAGATTAAGGACCAAAAGTGTACAATTGATAGACGGTATGAATATACAGGTCTATTTGCAGCTTTAGGAACAAAATAATACATCAATCCTAAGAATGGGGTAGTTAAGAAAAAGGCAACCGCATTGTGACCGTACCACCATTGTACCAAAGCATCTTGAACTCCTGCATAAGCAGAATAACTTTTTAAAGCACTTACTGGAATCTCCATACTGTTTACAATATGCAATACAGCAACAGTTACAAAAGTACCTAGGTAAAACCAGAGTGCTACATATAAGTGACGTTGTCTACGTTTAAGAATAGTACCAATAAGGTTAGCTCCAAAAGCCACCCAAATTACCGCAATGGCAATATCAATAGGCCATTCTAACTCTGCATATTCTTTAGAAGTTGTATAACCTAAAGGAAGGGTAATAGCTGCTGCTACAATAATTGCTTGCCAACCCCAAAAGTTAAGATTACTTAACCAATCTTTCCACATTCTTGCCTTTAGAAGTCGTTGTGAAGAATAATAAACCCCAGCAAAAATGGCATTACCTACAAAGGCAAAAATTACCGCGTTGGTATGTAGAGGTCGTAAACGACCAAAACTTAACCAAGAAATGCCGTCGGTAAGATTGGGGAATAAAAACATTAATGCTAATAATAGCCCAATACTCATCCCTACAACACCCCAAAACATGGTGGCAATGATGAATTTACGTACGACTTGGTTATCGTAATAGAACTTTTCTAATTCCATAGTTTCTTAAATGTTCAATTAATGTGATTGGTTTTCTGTTGTTCATCAAGGGAAGAAGCATCTGGATTTTTAACAAGTTCGTCGTCAAAAAGCATGCGTACTGAAGGCGTATAGGTATCGTCATATTGCCCTTTTCTTACCGACACTATAAATGCGACAAAGAAAATAAGCGCTACAACAACACTAATGCCTAACAGCATATAAATAATACTCATACCTACCTGAATTATGGTGTAAAATTACAAGGAGAAGTCTTTATAAAAGATGACATTTATCAGTTTTTAAGACATTTTCCTTCTACTTTTTCCGGGAATTGATTTTTCTAATTTTTTTCCTAAAAAATGCGTGCTAATTGTGGTAAAAACTACAATACTTATAGAGCTTAAAGGCATTAAAATTGCCGCAACTACCGGAGCCAAATGCCCGGTTAAGGCGAAACCTAATCCAATGAGATTATAGCAGAGTGAAAACACAAATGCTTGATTTATGGTGCGTATTCCTTTTTTTGAAAGATCTATAAATTCTGGTAATTCTTGAAAGCGGGATGCGTCAAATATTCCGTCGCACGCAGGGGAAAAGATATTTACATTTTCTGAAAGCGAAATTCCCACATCACTTTGCTGCAAAGCTCCCGCATCATTTAACCCATCCCCAACCATCATTACCGTTCTATGCTCATCCTGAAGCTGCCGAATAAAATTTAATTTATCTTCTGGTTTTTGATTGAACAATAACTGTGTTTCTTTAGGAAGCAACTCTTCTAAATGAGCTTTTTCTCCTTCGTTATCGCCAGAGAGAATAACCATTTTTCTTCCCTCTTTTAAATTCTTAAAAACTTCCTGAATCCCTTGTCTATATTCGTTCTTAAAAACAAAATACCCTTTATACGTTTCATTGCTGCTTACGTGAACCGCCGTTTGGTTGTGGGTAGGATTAGATGGCGACTCTCCTTCATTAACAAAAGTATACGAACCTATTTTAATACGTTGATTGTTCTGCACTCCTATAATTCCTTTTCCTACTTCTTCATCAAAATCATCTAAAGTCATGATGTCTTCATTGCGAAGCATTTCATATAAAGATCGGCTTAAAGGATGATTAGAAGAGCGTAAGGTGCTGGTTAGTAGGGATTCTTCCTGAGAGGTCAATTCCATACCCTCATAAGAAATAACTTGCTTAGCACTGGTAGTTAAAGTTCCAGTTTTATCAAATACAATGGTATCAATTCTCGCCATTTGCTCAATTACCCCGCTATTTTTTAAGTAAAGTTGGTTCTTCCCAAAAATACGAAGCAAATTACCTAATGTAAAAGGCGCCGCTAAGGCAATCGCACACGGGCAAGCCACAATAAGAACCGCAGTAAATACATTTAAAGCTTTACTAGGATCTATAAAAAGCCAAACAATAGTTCCTACTACAGCAATGCTTAGCAAACTCAATGTAAATCTTTTGCTGATGCTATCCGTTAAGGATTCAAACCTACTTTGTTTGGTTTTGCTAAAGATCTCATTGGACCATAATTGGGTTAAGTAACTTTGTTCTACAGCATGTAACACCTCTACTTCTATAGAGTTTCCTTGCTGCCTTCCTCCGGCAAAAAGTTGATCTCCGCTTACTTTACTTACTGGTTCGGCTTCTCCTGTCACAAAACTATAATCAATAAGCGCATTTCCTTTGATGAGAATTGCATCTACCGGCAATAATTCTTCGTGTCTAAGTAAGATTCTGTCACCTTTCTTTAGTTCATATACTTGGGTTTGCTCTTCCGTAAAGTTCGCTTTCGCGGAATTTTTCACCAAACGAGTTACTGCAATAGGAAAATAGGATTTGTAGTCTCTTTCAAAAGATAAAAAGGCATAGGTTTTCTGTTGAAAGAATTTTCCTAAGAGTAAGAAAAATACCAATCCTGCCATGCTATCAAAAAAACCCGTTCCCCAATCCATCGCGATTTCTATGGTAGATCGCACAAATAGAACTAAAATACCAATGGCAATAGGAACGTCGATATTTAAAATTCCCGACCTTAAACCTTTAAAAGCCGATATAAAATAATCCCGCCCAGAATAAAAAGCCACTGGAACGGCAAATGCAAACATCAACCAACGGAAAAGGTGCTTAAATCTTTCTAACCAAAAATCATTGACTTCAAAATACTCAGGAAAAGATAAAAACATAATATTTCCAAAAGCAAAACCTGCAACTCCCAGTTTGTAAATTAAACTGCGATCTATAGAGGAGTTCTTTTTAGTAGCATCGTCCAATGAAATGTAGGGTTCGTAGCCTATTTTAGCAAGTAAAATCACTAAATCGTAGAGAGAATATTCTTGACTACTGTAAGTGATACGAACGGTTTTTTTGGGAAAATTAACCTGTGCCGTTTTAATGGCAGGATGAAGCTTATTAAGATTTTCTAACACCCAAATACACGAGCTACAATGAATGCTAGGAATGAGTAGAGATACTACTTGTGTTTCTTGCTCATTAAACTCTAATAGTTGAGCTTCAATTTTTTCATTTTTGAGAAAATCATACTTGCTAGAAGAAAGTAGCGGACTTGTGCCCGGAGATTTTTCTAGGTCATAGTAATAGGAGAGATCATTGTCATGAAGAATTTGGTAAACCGTTTTGCAGCCATGGCAGCAAAACGCCTTTTCTTCATAGGAAATAGGGGTGCTAGGGCACTCATCTCCACAATGGAAACAATTTTCCATATCTATTAAATTTGCTCATTATACCTTTTGCAAATTTCCTGCGATAAAATATAGTAAAAGATGACTTTTATCAGGTTTTGTCTCAAAACGGAGTTTATTTGACACTATAAAGCAATAAATAGTCTTTTTACAAATCAGTTTTAGTGTAAGCGACTGTAAACTAGAGTCTTATACGAGTGAGAATATTTGTCGTAATGATCTTGTTTTTATACCTTTATAAACTAGTGTAATAGGTATGGGAAATAGGTGCGAAAACTGTATTGTAAGGCAATTGAACTCTTTAAAAGTGCTTGGAAAAGAAGAACTTAAAGCGATTTCAGATCATAAAATAACCAGAAAATTTAAGAAAGGGGAGTCCCTTTTTTCCGAAGGAGAAAAACTTAATGGGATTTTTTGTGTGCGTTCTGGAGTTACTAAACTTTCTAAGATTAGTGAAAACGGGAAGGGCCAAATTGTAAAAATTGCTAGTAAAGGAGAAATGATAGGGCAACGTTCTATTATTTCTGAAGAGCAAACTAATTTAAGTGCAGTTGCGCTAGATGATATGGAAGTGTGTTTTATTCCTAAAGAACACATAATGAAAAATCTTAGCAGTAATGTAGAGTTTACCAAAACTTTACTAAAACATATGGCCAACGATCTAAAACACGCCGACACTCTTATCGTAAATATGGCTCAAAAGACAGTTAAACAACGGGTGGCCGAAACCTTATCTTATCTTGATACTAATTTTGAAAGAGATCTAGATGGTTTTATTGGTGTTATATTAACCCGTGAAGATATCGCTAATTTAGTAGGAACAGCTAAAGAAGCCTGTATAAGAACACTAACAAGTCTTAGAAAAGATAATATTATTTCCACACAAGGAAAACGAATAAAAATTGAAGATAAAAAGGCTTTATACAATATTATTCAGGGCATTTAATTTCCGGTTCAATAGATAATGTCACCTTTCAACTTTTAAACGCAACATTATCTATTTTTAAAGGAATAACTCTTAAAGAATATTATTCAAAATCCGATTCTTGTTTTTATCCTCCAAACCGCTGAAAAGCTTCTTGGGTTAGTTCTTCTCTAAATTTAGGATGCGCAATATGAATCAAAGCCGCTGCACGTTGCTTTAAATTTTTTCCGTATAAATTGGCTACTCCATATTCTGTAACCACGTAATGAACGTGAGCCCTTGTAGTTGTAACGCCAGCTCCTTGATTCAAAAACGGAGTGATTTTAGAGATTCCTTTATTGGTGGTTGAGGGCATAGCAAAGATGGGTTTACCTCCTTTAGAAAGAGAAGCTCCTCGTATAAAATCCATTTGGCCTCCCACTCCGCTATATTGTCTTCCGCCAATGGTATCGGCACAAATCTGACCTGTAAGATCAATTTCTATGGCACTATTTATGGCGGTAACTTTTGGGTTTCGTCGTATAATCGCGGTATCATTTGTATAAGCAGCTTCTTTAAAATGAACCAAAGGATTATCATCTACAAAATCGTAAAGTTCTTGACTTCCTACCGCAAAGCAGGTGACAATTTTGCTGTTTTTTACTGCTTTATGCTCTCCAGTAATCACACCACTATTTACTAATGGCAAAATTCCGTCAGAAAACATTTCGGTATGTATTCCTAGGCCTTTATGATTATGAAGGTTAGAAAGTACGGCGTTTGGAATGTTCCCTATACCCATTTGTAAAGTAGCGCCATCTTCAATTAATTCAGCTACATTTTTTCCAATTTGTGTTTCAATTTCAGAAAGAGCTTGTTGATGCGCCGTTCTCATAGGAGTATCTACTTCTACGGCACAATCAATTTTTGAAATATGTATAATGCCATCCCCATGCGTTCTTGGAACATTAGGATTTACTTGTGCAATTACAACCTTAGCTTTTTCAATAGCCGGTAGCGTTACGTCTACAGAAGTTCCTAAAGAACAAAAACCATGGGCATCTGGTGGAGAAACGTGAATTACTGCCACATCTAAAGGAAGAATATCATCTCTAAACAAGTTGTGAATTTCACTTAAAAAAATAGGAATATAATCTCCGCTACCGCTATTAATGGCTGCTCTCACATTGCTTCCTGCAAAACAGCTATTCACTTTAAAAGCTTTATTATAAGGCGCTTGCGTATAAAGCGCTTCGCCTTCGGTGTGGATTTGAACAATCTCCACATCTCTTAATTCTTGGTAGCGCTTGCATAGTGCATCAATTAAATGAATAGGAGTCATTGCCGCACCTTGGAAAAAAATACGATCTCCAGATTTTATTTTTCCTACAACTTGGTCTATAGAAGAATAGGTTAATTTCATAGTATGATGTTGGTTTGATAATCGTTAGTAAACTTATGCCATATAGTACAATTTAGTTTTTCATTTTCAAAATTTTCCTCCTTAAATTTGATATAAAAATTACGCTTTCGCGGAAGTTTTCACAAGAAGTATTACTGCTTTAAATGCTTAGATAAAATAGATGACAAAAGCTAATTCTCTATGTTTAGGTTATATTTTTCTAATAATGCTAAAACTTCAGGAGGAGAAAATTTAGCTCCGTTAAGCATATTTTCTTCAGGATCTAGACTATAATTTCTGGCTGTTTTAAAATTGCATTTTTGAAGTTTAGAGTTTAGAAATTTGCTTCCGTTTAAATCTGATTCTTTAAAAACAGCAGCTTGTAAATCTGCTTCCGTAAAGTCTACTTGATGCAATTGGCAGTCATCAAATCGTGTTTTTTTCAAGTTGACTCTGTAAAATGTGCTATGACTTAAATTGCATAACCTAAATTTCACCGAAAATCCAAAAGACTCGCAGGTGTCAAATTCTAAGCCTAGCATTTTGCAACCGTCAAAAAACGTTTCTTGAAAAGAAGTTTTTTGTATTATTACACCGCTAAAATTACAATGAATAAATTCGCAAGATAAAAATGTTGCACCACTTAAGATCACATTAGAGAAATCACAGCTGTTAAACGTGCAATGCTCGTATTCTGCTACCTGGAAGCCATCCTGACTATAATTTTGATTGCTGAAATTTTCTTCTTCGTACAATTTGTCCATGATATTTTTTAATAGCTAATGAAAAGTTTGGTTTACCAGCGTTCACTCTAAAGTTTTGATATAAGAAGAGTGAAATTTTAAGTTTTTATTATCCGTGGCAACGAGATAACATATTTTGTCTTAAAAATCCCAACCCACCATAGTTTGAAAAATGTAATCTGTCTCGCTGGCGTTTTCTGCGGGTTGGTTGTCATAATTTAGAGTAAGTCCAAAATTAACAAATAGATTGAGCGGTAGGTCGTATTTAACATCTAGATTATAATCTAAACGCCAACGTCCAGACTCAGTTAAACTAGGATAAGCCGCAGCTCGGGTAAGCAAGCTTAGGTCGCCAATATTGTAAAGATTTAATTCGGTGCCTAGAAAAGCTTCGGCACTATTATTTGATTTTTCTACACCTTCTACTTCAAAATTTTCGTTATTGTAAGAAACCCCAAGTTGCAATCGCCAATACGTACGATTGGTTTGAATAAGATAGCGTCCTGCTCCCAATTTTCCTAAAGTACGTAAATTAAGATTTTGCTCTGTGTTAGAAAGCCAAGAAGTTTCTGCCAGTAGAAACCACTTGCGT
Source organism: Mesonia ostreae (assembly GCF_031845265.1). Classification (NCBI taxonomy): domain Bacteria; kingdom Pseudomonadati; phylum Bacteroidota; class Flavobacteriia; order Flavobacteriales; family Flavobacteriaceae; genus Mesonia; species Mesonia ostreae. The sequence continues at coordinate 238,567 of NZ_JAVRBG010000002.1, forward strand.
TTTAAGTAATATTTATAGCCTACAGAAGCATCTACTCTCTTTACAGGCTCTGTATTGTTTTGGCTAGATCTTACATCGTTGTAATTTGCGCTTAGCTCCCAGTATCTGGCACGATATCCTAAATTGCTTCTCACGCTTAATTGAGCTAGGTCTTTTGCTTTGGTGTAGTTAAAACCAACGCTTACCGCAGCATCTAGATTGCTTAAAAAATTGGATTTTACTTCATTAAGAAAAACGATATCGTTTAGATTTACCGTTGCCAGGGTATCGATTTTGCTTAAAAGAAACACTTTTTTTTTGTTTTTACTTTTTAAAGATGCATTGTAACGCAAGCCAGAGTTAAGGGTGATTAAAAACTCAGTTTGGGTATGAATAGAAGTAATTTTATCCCATTCAATTTTAAAATCTGAATCGCTGTAGCTGGTTTTCATGCGCATCACAGCTTGTTTCATTCCCTTAACTTCTCCCACAATTTGATTTTCGTTTTTGAGCAACAATGAATCCTGCTGGGCAAACGCTGAGTTAGAAAAGCAGAAAAATAGTAAGATGATGGTATATGAGAAATAACTAGAAAATAGATTCACAAGAAAAAGTATTAGTTAGAATGAGACGAAATACAAGATAATTTTTTATATCTTATTGTAGGCTACATTTACTTTTTGCAAAGTTAAAAAATGATTCTCTTTAAAATTCATAAATTGTAAACAGCTTTATTAAAAATGCAATATGAAAAAAATAATACACCTTTCTCACACGCGAGGGGGAAGCCAACCACGGTTGGTTAAAAAGTTACCACAGTTTTAGTTTTGCAAACTATTTTAATCCAGAGCGAATGAACTTTGGCAAATTACGTGTGCTCAATGATGATGAGGTAAGTGCTGGAAGAGGTTTTGGAAAACATCCGCATCAAAATATGGAGATTATTTCCATTCCGCTTTCAGGAGATTTAGAACATCAAGATGATATGGGAAACACGACCTTAATTCAACAGGGAGATATACAAGTGATGAGTGCGGGTACGGGAGTATTGCATAGCGAGTATAATAAAAACTCAGACAAAAAGGTTAAGTTTCTTCAAATTTGGGTGATTCCTAATGTAGAAAATGTGAGTCCCGGGCTACCATCAAATCTCAACCTTAGATTTAAAAAAGGAGAATGAATTGTATCAAATTCTATCTCCTAACAAAGAAGATTCTGGAGTTTGGATTTATCAAGATGCTTGGTTTTTTATGGGAGATTTTTCTCGGGGAAGCTTCTCTGACTTACAAGCTGAAAGACAAAAATAATGGAGTTTATATATTTGTTTTAAAAGGAAACTTGCAAGTTGCAAGTGAAAAAATAAATGCTAGAGATGCTATAGGAATTTGGGAAACCAAAGAGTTTTATTTTACAGCGCAGGAAGACAGTCAAATCTAATTTATGGAAGTTCCTATGTAGCAAAAAATCTAATTGTGGGATTTATTTGGGTTGAAGTTGTAGAAATAGTTCACGGTTTTTCCTTTTCGGAATTGAATTGTAGGCAGTTTCAAAAGTGAGGATATGAAATAGAGGTTCAAAATAGCTGAGGTATTCTTTTTTAGTTCCTCCAAAGGGCGGATTCTCGCCAGGAAGTTCATCTTCAAATAAGAGTCCTACAAGTTTTCCGTTGGGTTGGTGCAATTGCTGCATTTTTTCCGCATAAGCGCTACGAAAAGATTTAGGAAGCGCGCAAAAGAAAGTTTGCTCTAGAATTAGGTCAAATTACCTTCCATCTTAAAGAAATCGATGTGTAAAAGTTGATTCTTAGGAAAGTTTGGAACTCTGTTTTTAATGTTCTGTAAGGGAGAGGAAGCAAAATCGGCTACATATACGTTTTTAAATCCATTAAGGAAAAGATATTCTGCTTCGTAAGAATTTCCTGCACCGGGAATTAATATCCTTATAGATTTGTCTTCTAATTGATCGATATAAGCTTTTAAAGGGTAAGAAATCTCGCCTAAATCCCAGCCTGTTTGCTTCTTTTGATACCGATTTTCCCAATAATTAGATGAAGAATTATGCATAATTTTTTATACTAAATTTTAATTGTAAAGTATGTAAATTTTATTGGGTAAAACAAACCCGCCAAAAATCTTCTTGAACTTTTTTATGACATTATAGATAAGTTATGGCTTGGATAATCTCTGCAAAAATAAATGTTAAGAACGAATTGAGTTTCTAACTTTATTTCTAGATAGATTGAATTTTGAGAAAAATGAAATTTTTTGGTATGAAATTTGCCTAAAATATTCTATATTGGATGCTTTTAAAAGTCGTAAAACTTTTAAAGCACTAGTTTTATAATTAAGTTGTGTATTTAATTAGACTGTTATTATCTACCCCCAATAACCGTTTTGTACACAGTAGAGTCCTTTTTCTTTTTAGAAAAAGGGCTTTTTTTGCTCTATAACAATTTGTTGTGATAAAAGTTTTTAAAAATTCATTAATTTCCTAAAAATTTCAGATTATGAGTAGAGGTTTTGTGAAAGAAGAAGATCAAGAAGAAGCTCCTTTAATTCCGCCAAGAGCTGCATTGCCCATGGGTGTCACCAATTATGTAACCCAAAATGGTAAAGATGCTTTGTTGCAAGAACGAAAAAACTTGGAAGAAACACGATCAAAAATAGATCTTAAAGATGAGCAAGCAAAGCGTAGAGAGCAGGCGGTGGTAGATGGAAAACTTCAGCTCTTACAAGAGCGTATTGCCTCTGCTAGAGTCATCTCCTTAGAAAAACAGCCTCAAGATGAAGTGCGTTTTGGTGCGAAAGTTGAATTTATTTTGAATAAGGCGAAACAAAAATTTCAAATTGTTGGCGTAGATGAAGCCGATGTAAAGAATAAAAAAATTAGTTTTACCGCGCCCATCGCAAAAGCACTAATGGGAGCCAAAGTAAACGAAAAAGTAGATTTTAAATTAGGAGCAGATTCTAAAAGGATTAAGGTTTTGGCGATTGCATATTAAAACTTTTTGGCATTTTTGTGTTAAGTATAAAATTTAATGAAAGTAGATAATTTAGAACAAGGTTTTTTTGGTATAGGAATACAAAACGGAAAAACGCCAGAAAATCTAGGCGTTTTATGGCGAACAGCTCAAAATTTGGGCGCGAGTTTTATCTACACTATAGGAAACCGTTATTCCAAACAAGCTTCAGATACGCACAAAGCTGTTGGCGCCATGCCTTATTTTCATTACGATACATTTGATGATTTTTACAAGCATCTTCCCAAGGGAGCTCTATTAATTGGAGTAGAATTAACCGATGAAGCTGAAGCTTTAGAAAAATTTGATCATCCCAGAAGAGGTGTTTATTTATTGGGAGCAGAAGACCATGGCTTATCCAAACAAGCCATTGAAAAGTCTCATAAACTAGTTAAGTTTTCTTCCGCGTTAAGCTTAAATGTCTCCGTTGCCGGAAGTATTGTGATGTATGATCGCAATACAAAAGGAACGGTAATTTATTGATCTAGATTTGCTTTTATTTTTTCAATTGCATTTTGAATCGATTTTTCGGGTTCAATGATATTGCTAGCGCCCCAGAAATTTTCATCTTTAAAGCCCGAAACATCATCTGCCATAACGATAGAAGGTTTGATGTAATTGGCTTTTTTTAAATCTTTATTTTCCAATTCTTCCCTTTTGGTTACCATCATTTCGTTGGTGAGCGTAAATCTAGAATTAAATAATTTCTTTTTCCAATTCACTACAAATTCTAACTTGGCATTGCTGTGACCATAATACCATTTTCCATCTTTCTCAAAATAATCTACGTGGTATTCAATTTTTTCTGGATATACTTTTACGCTTCCAGGTTTTTTAACTACAAACATTCTGGAAGCTAATTTTCGGTTTTCAATGTTCAAATTATAATCGGCTTTTAATAAAGTTAAGGTAGCTGCATCGATGTACAAAGTGCCGTTATACCAAGCATTTCCTTTGGTATTCTCCTCAAAACCAATTCTATGCACATACCTATTGTTGATGCTGGTTGGGTTTTCTAACGAAAAGGTATAATCCAAAAACTGTTCATCTTCAAAGATAAATTCAGGATATTCCATTACATCCAAGTATAGAGAACTATACGGGCCACCTCTTAATTTTAAACTAAGGTGTCTAGCCGAGAATAATCGGTGCTTTTTCTCGCTTTTAAAATTGAAATTTTATCTCTTTTATTGGAAGAGTAAGACTCTTTATGAATTTTTACCACTGCTTCAGATAAGGAAACATTTCTTCTACCTTTCTGAATAGTTTATCTATAAAAGCCGCTCATGACTACGGAATGATTAATGTAATTTTCTTCTCGTTGAGAAAAGCATTCTTTCACTAGAGATTTAGCGTCTTTTACTTGATATAAATTAATTTGAGAAAGTTTTTCTGAAGACTCTGTCAAGTAAATCAAAGTTCTTCCTAGATCAAAATTTCTTAAATGAAGAGATTTACTTTCGTAACCCAAATAAGAAGTGGTGATGATAGCATTTGTCAAATCTGCTGGAATTTTTAGAATAAATTCTCCTTCTTTATTGGTGATTGTAGAAAATCCTGATTTTCAACTTCAATTTTTGCAGAAACTATGGGTTCTTGCGTCTGTTCGTTTATCACAAGTCCTTTGTAAGAAGTATATTTCTCTTGTGCCGAAATGCTAAAGCTTACTAAAAAAATTAGGATCGCAATAAGGGAAAATAGAGCTTTGTCTTCATGGCTTTTGAGTTATGGGGTTTGCTATACAAGATATTGAAAATTAGCGATTTATAAAAGTTAAATTTTTTCTGAGGAATTCTTAACATTTAATAATTTAAGTTTAAAGAGAACTTAACAGCCATTAAGATGTAATCTGCCTAACTTTAAAATAAAAACTATGAATCAAGAAATCATTTTAAAAAGTAGACCTAAAGGAAAACCTGCCAATTCAGATTTTGAAATCAATGAAATTGATGAGCCTCAATTAAAGAATGGGGAAGTTTTGTTAGAAACGCAATACATTTCCGTAGACCCTTATTTGAGAGGGAGAATGAGAGATCAAAAATCTTATGTAGAACAATTTAAACTGAATGAACCCTTAAGTTCTGCTCTAGTGGTAAAAGTATTAGAGTCAAAAAATGATTCTTTAAAAGAAGGCGACTATTTAACGGGAATGCTTCCTTGGAAAAAAAGACAAGTTAGTGATGCTACAGAATTAAGAAAAGTAGAAGAAGGGGAAGTTCCTCTTTCGGCTTACTTAGGGATTTTAGGAATGACAGGTTTAACCGCTTATTTCGGACTTATACATATTGGCGAGCCTAAAAAAGGAGAAACCATTGTGGTGTCTGGCGCAGCTGGTGCCGTTGGAAGTACGGTAGGACAAATTGCTAAAATTAAAGGTTTAAAAACCATTGGAATTGCGGGTAGCGAGGAAAAAATTGAAATGATAAAAAGTCAATTTGGGTATGACGTGGGCATCAACTACAAAACGACCACAGATATGAATAAGGCGATTAAAGAAGCTGCTCCAAATGGGGTCGACGTTTATTATGATAATGTGGGAGGTGAAGTCTCTGACGGAGTTTTAGCGAACATCAATCAATTTGCGCGGGTCATTAATTGCGGAGCTATTTCTTTATACAACGATACTGAAACCCCTACAGGACCTAGAGTAGAGCCGTTATTGATAAAAAACAGTGCAAAAATGCAAGGTTTTATTGTGAGTAATTATGAAAATCAATTTGACGAAGGAATTAAGCAATTGGCAAGTTGGTTAAAAGAAGGCAAATTAAAATTTGAAGAGACTTTTGTAGACGGTTTTGAAAATACACCACAAGCATTTATAGATCTTTTTGATGGAAAGAATAAAGGGAAAATGGTGGTTAGAATGAAGTAATCACTTAAGCATTTTGAATCTTTGCCTATTGATAAGATTAGAAAAATATAGTAATTAAAGACCCCGTAGGTTTCAAGAGCCTATGGGGTCTTTTGTAAATAATGAGTTTGTTTTAAAAATTAGAAAATTAATGTTTTAGTTTTCCTATTTCTGTTTACAGCTATTCATAGCATTTTAATTAACAATTGTTGACCAGTATTTTAGGATTAAAAAAAGACCTTTGAAAAAAAAACATGAGCAAGTTTCATACCTATCAAATAGCTAGTTCTAGTGGTGAAAAAATCAATTTTAAGGATTTTAAGAATAAAGTAGTGCTTATAGTAAATACCGCGACTAAATGCGGATTAGCATCCCAGTTTAAAGAATTGGAAAGTCTTCACCAAAAATATAAAGATCAAGGCTTAGTAGTAATCGGTTTTCCTTGCAATCAATTTATGGGACAAGAACCGGTGATTAACGAAGAAATGCAATCTGCTTGTGAGCTTAATTTCGGAGTTACTTTTTCGTTAACAGAGAAAATAAATGTTAATGGAAAAAACACTCATCCTATCTTTAACTATCTAAAAAGTCACCTTGACGGATTCTTAACCAGTAAAATCAAATGGAATTTTACCAAATTTTTAGTAGATAAGAATGGTAAACCTTTTAAAAGGTTCACTTCCGCAACATCTCCCAAAAAAATGCAAAAAGATATTGAAAGGCTTTTAAAAATGTAAATTTTTTATTTTTAAAACTAAGACATTGCTTGTATATTCGGCGTAAAATTAAATTATCGTGCTAAAAGCTGTTTTGTTTGATATGGATGGGGTGATTGTAGATACAGAACCTCTTCACCATAAAGCCTATTTTGGGATGTTTGATCATTATCAAATAGAAGTTTCAGAAGAACAATACCAAAGCTTTACGGGACAATCTACTATAAATGTTTGTAAGCAGTTGTGTGCGTTTTTTGAACTTCCTAATCCGCCGAAAGACTTGGTAGATAAGAAAAGATCTATTTTTAAAAAGCTTTTTAAAAGCGACCCAGATTTAGATTTAATTGTGGGCGTTCGCGAGTTGATTCAAAATTACCACGAAGCAGGATTGACCTTAGTTTTGGCATCTTCAGCTTCTATGGGGACTATCAATAGCGTTTTTGAACGTTTTAATTTAGATCAGTATTTCGTAGACAAATTAAGTGGAGCCGATTTAGAAGCTTCAAAACCGCATCCAGAAATTTTCCAAAAAGCGGCGCAATCTTCGGGATTTCCTATAGAGAACTGTATGGTTATAGAAGATTCTACCAGCGGCATACAAGCCGCAAAAGCAGCGCATATTTATTGTGTGGCGTTTAAAAGTCCGCATTCTAAAAATCAAGATTATTCAAAAGCAGATAAGGTTATCAGTAACTTTGAAGAAATACATTACCCAAAAATCAATCAATTTTTTATTAATTAAATAGAGTATAAAAGTATGAGAAATTTTAAATCCTTCTTTTTCATTTTAACGATGTTATGCTCTTTTGTAACTTGGGCGCAAGTACCAGAAGCAAAAGAGAACAACCAACATAACTTTAAAGATATTATGTATCGCCAAGGTTCTGCGTATAGAACGGCTTCTGGTAAACCGGGGTCAGAATATTGGCAAAATAGTGCAAACTATACTATTGAGGTAAGTTTAGACGATAAAACCCACATGATAACTGGGAATATTGAAATTGAATACACCAATAATAGTCCAGAGAGTTTAGACTTTATCTGGTTATACCTAGAACAAAATAGATTTACAGAAGATTCTCGAGGAATTTTAACCACGCCTATGCAAGGAAATCGTTATAATGGTGATTTGGAAGGAGGATACACGGTATCTAATTTTTCCGCGAAAGCGAATGGAACAACCTCTAACAAATATCTTATTAACGACACAAGAATGCAGGTATTTTTGGATAAGCCTGTAAAAGCGAATGGAGGAAAAGCAACGGTAAAAATGGATTTCTCTTATAAAATTCCGGTAGAAGGAATGGATCGTATGGGAAGATTAGACGTAGAGCAAGGTACTATTTATGCGCTAGCGCAATGGTTTCCTAAAGTAGCGGTCTTTGATGATGTGGTAGGTTGGAATACAGATCCTTATTTGGGAGCAGGAGAGTTTTATGTAGATTACGGTAACTACGATTATAAAATTACAGCGCCTTACAATCATACGGTAGTAGGTTCTGGAGTGCTTCAAAATCCTAAAGAGGTGTTGACAAAAAAACAGCTTAAGAGATGGGAAAAAGCACAAAAAAGTGATGAAACGGTTTATATTATTGAACCAGATGAGGTTGGAAAAAAATCTTCTTTTGTAAAAAATAACGGATCGCTTACGTGGCACTTTAAAATGGATAACACTAGAGATGTTGCTTTTGCATCATCACCTGCTTTTATTTGGGATGCTGCTAGGATGAACTTATCTAAAGATAAAACGGGATTGGCGCAATCTGTTTATCCAAAAGAAAGCGATGGGCAAGAAGCCTGGTCTAGATCTACAGAGTATACAAAAGCATCTGTAGAGTTTTACTCAAAAAACTATTTTGAATATCCTTATGTGAATGCAATTAATGTAGCTGCTGAAGTAGGCGGAATGGAATATCCAGGCGTTAGCTTTTGTAGCTGGAAAAGTAAAGGTTCTTCGCTTTGGGGAGTAACAGATCACGAATTTGGTCATAACTGGTTTCCTATGATTGTAGGAAGCAACGAAAGAAGATATGCATGGATGGATGAAGGTTTTAACACCTTTATTAACCACTACAGTACATTAGCGTTTAATGATGGGGAATATCCTTCTCGCGTAGGGAGTGTAAGAATTTTAAAGAGTTATTTAACTAATGAGAAGAGAGAGGGTATAGATAATTATCCAGATGTTACCAATTTAAGAAACTTAGGTTATACAGCATATTATAAGCCAGCTGCTGGTTTAATTATGTTAAGAGAGTATATTTTAGGAGAAGAACGTTTTGATTATGCATTTAAATCTTACATAAAAACTTGGGCGTATAAGCACCCACAACCTTCAGACTTTTTCAATCATATGGAAAATGCTACAGGAGAAGATTTAGCTTGGTTTTGGAAAGGTTGGTTCTACGGAACAGATAATATAGACATTGCTGTAAAAGATGTAGAAAAGAAAGAAAACGGTTACCTAATCAAAGTTGAAAAAGTAGCCGAAATTCCCATGCCAGTAAAATTATTGGTTAAGATGAAAGATGGCTCTTCAAAATTAATTGATTTACCAGTAGAGATTTGGCAAAGAGGAGATACTTGGGAGCACTTTATGGCAACCAATGGAGAAATTAAATCGGTTGAATTTGATCCGCAGAAAAAAGTTTCTGATGTTGATGGATCTAACGATAGATGGGAGAAATAACAAAATATTTCTTTAAACCTTACAAAAAAGCTTAGTTGTAAAAGACTAAGCTTTTTTTATAATTTATATTCATCCCTATAAGGTACATCTTCATAACCATCTGCAAAGGTTTTTTTTGTGGTGTAATGGTCTTTTAAAACTCTATATACGGTAATAACTAAGAAAATTTGCCCAAGAACGGTAAGGTAAAATACCCAAGAAAAAGAAAAGTCCATCGCGGCAAAAATAGTAACCGTTAAAAGTATAAATGTGGTTATCGCTAAAAGCGGAAGTCCTAAATTGTTCATTTTTTAATTTTAAATTACATTATAATGACAATATATTATGTTTAAAAAATGGTAAAATTTTCTAAATATTGACAGAGTCAGTAAGTTAACTGAAGAAATTCTATCTTTGCAATAAAAAAGTATGGCACATAAAGCAGGTTTTGTAAATATTGTAGGAAATCCTAATGTAGGAAAGTCCACTTTAATGAATGCCTTTGTTGGAGAACGTCTATCGATTATTACCAGCAAAGCGCAAACCACGAGACATAGAATTTTGGGAATTGTAAACGGAGAAGATTTTCAGGTGGTGTTAAGTGACACTCCTGGAATCATTAAACCCGCTTATGAGCTTCAAGCTTCCATGATGGATTTTGTAAAATCGGCTTTTGAAGATGCAGATGTACTTATCTATTTGGTAGAATTAGGAGAGAAAGAACTGAAGGATGAGAACTTTTTTGAAAAGATTACGAAAGCAAAAATACCGGTTTTATTACTGCTGAATAAAGTAGATAAAGGAAACCAAGAAATGGTAGAAGAGCAAGTAGATTTATGGAAAACAAAAGTGCCTAATGCAGAGGTTTTTGCCATTTCGGCCTTAGAGAATTTTGGAGTGCCTCAGGTTTTTAATCGTATTTTAGAATTACTACCAGAATCGCCACCGTTTTACGATAAAGAAGCTTTAACCGATAAGCCCGAGCGATTTTTTGTAAATGAAATTGTAAGAGAAAAAATTCTTATTCATTATAAAAAAGAAATTCCGTACAGCGTAGAAATAGATACCGAAGAGTTTTTTGAAGAAGAAAACATCATTCGTATGCGAAGCGTGATTATGGTAGAACGTGAAACTCAAAAAGGAATTATCATTGGTCATAAAGGAAGTGCGCTTAAACGAGTAGGAGTAGAAGCTAGAAAAGACTTAGAAAAATTCTTTGGAAAGCAAGTACATTTGGAGCTTTATGTGAAAGTGAATAAAAACTGGAGAAGCGATGAGCGACAATTAAAGCGTTTTGGATACAACAATAAATAAAAGTTTTTTTAGAATGAATAAATTTTTAATTCTATTATGTGTTGGCTTTTTTCTTTTCTCTTGTAAAGAAGAAAAAAATCCTTACAAAGAAACTTTAGATCCTACGCATTTAGACCATCAAGTAGAACATGCGTTTGTAGATATGAGTAGAAAGTTTAATGAAAAATCTATTCAAGAAAATGATATAGTAGATTCAATTTATAAGCATCTGCAACAACAAAAAGGAAAGTGGAGCGAGCCTAGCAACATTCTTTATACGCAATTAAAAGAAATCAATACCCAACTAGACCTCTCCATAGAAAAGATTAGTGCGCTAGAATCTGAAACAGAGATGGAGGAAATTTTGACCCAACTCGAAGCAAAATTAGTCAATTTTAAAGATAATTTAACGTTACATGCCCCAAAGGAAGCCGACATAGATTTTAAAAAACTTACAATTGAAGAAAGAAAATTGAATTTAAAAGGAGCCTTCATGAGTTCCTTATACTACCTTAAATTTAAGCTGGCCAGAGCAACTAAGCAAAGTTTAAAAGCGATGGGCAATAAAACTTCTTTTTAAAATCATACTCAAACGTATATTTTATTCTATTTAACATGTACTTTTGCAGCCTAAAAGAAAGATTATGGGAAATATCGTAGCCATTGTAGGAAGACCAAATGTAGGAAAATCTACTTTTTTTAACCGATTAATTCAAAGAAGAGAAGCCATCGTTGATGCTGTGAGCGGAGTTACCAGAGATCGTCACTACGGAAAATCTGATTGGAATGGAAGAGAATTCTCCGTGATTGATACAGGTGGTTACGCTATTGGAAGTGATGATGTATTTGAAGCAGAAATAGATAAACAAGTTGTTTTAGCTATTGATGAAGCCGATGTAATTATCTTTATGGTTGATGTGGAAGGTGGGATTAGTCCTATGGATGAAGATGTTGCTCAGTTGCTTAGAAAAGTACAAAAGCCTGTTTTCTTAGCTGTGAATAAAGTAGATAACAGCGCTCGTGAAGAACAAGCGATGGAGTTTTACTCTCTTGGTTTGGGTGAATATTATACCATTGCAGGAATTAATGGTAGTGGAACGGGAGATTTGTTAGATGCCGTTGTAAAAGCTTTGCCAGAAGTAGAAGATGTAGAAGAAGATGAATTGCCACGTTTTGCAGTGGTAGGAAGACCTAATGCAGGAAAATCTTCTTTTATAAACGCGCTGATTGGCGAAGACCGTTATATTGTAACTGATATTGCTGGAACCACAAGAGATTCTATTGATACCAAATACAACCGCTTCGGATTTGAATTCAATTTGGTAGATACAGCAGGAATCAGAAGAAAAACGAAAGTTAAGGAAGATATAGAATTTTACTCGGTGATGCGAAGCGTTAGAGCTATAGAACATGCCGATGTTTGCTTATTAGTGGTAGATGCCACTCGTGGATTTGACGGACAGGTGCAAAACATCTTCTGGCTGGCTCAGCGTAATCGTAAAGGAATTGTAATCTTGGTAAATAAATGGGATTTGGTAGAGAAAGAAACCAATACCATGAAAGAGTTTGAAGCTCATATTCGTAGAGAAATAGAGCCTTTTACAGATGTGCCTATTGTATTTATTTCGGTTCTAAACAAGCAGCGAATTTTTAAAGCGATGGAAACCGCAGTTGAGGTGTACAAAAACCGAAGCAAGAAAATTAAGACCAGTGTGCTTAACGAAACTTTGCTTCCTATGATAGAAAACTATCCGCCGCCAGCCTACAAAGGAAAATACGTAAAAATTAAGTTCATCACGCAGTTGCCAACACCGCAACCACAGTTTGCGTTTTTCTGTAATTTGCCACAATATGTGAGAGATCCCTACAAGCGATTTTTAGAAAACAAATTAAGAGATGAATTTGATTTTAACGGAGTACCTATTTCCGTTTATATGCGTAAAAAATAAATTTACAGTTTACATATACTAGTAAAGGAGAGAAGTTGTTCTATTACTTTAGCTCGTTTTTTTTGAGGAACGTATTAGATTTAAAAGGAATTTTAAAAAATTTTACCTTTTCAATGAAACTTTTAAGCTTTTTTTAAGTCTTATCAATAGCAAACTAACGATTAAAACACCATCTATGGCATTTAAAAACATGCTAACCCAGTTTTTTCTACTGGGTTTTTTAATGATTTACGCTTCCGCGGAAGCGCAAGATTACAAAATTCAAGGTAAAGTTATTGATAGTGAGAACGTGGCTTTAGAATCGGCAACCATTTATGTGGAGGCTGTAAAAGATAGTTCTTTGGTAGATTACACCATATCTGATGTGGAAGGAAATTTTGTCATTGAAGGCACTACAGATGTCAATGCTGTCAACTTATACATTTCTTTTACAGGTTTTCAAACCTATAAGAAGAAATATCAGCTTTCAGAAAACAGCACTATTAATACGGGAAGTATTACCTTAAAACTAGACGACAATACACTAGGAGAAGTAGTGGTGCAAGGAACTAAAGCTCCGGTATCTATAAAAACAGATACCTTAGAGTTTAATGCAGCTTCTTTTAAAACCAAAGCAGATGCCAATTTAGAAGAGGTGTTAAAAAAATTACCTGGCGTTGCCGTCGATAAAGATGGTGCGATTACCGTAAACGGAAAAAAAGTATCTAGAATCTTAGTGAACGGAAAAGAATTTTTTGGCGACGATCCCAAAATTGCGACCAAGAACCTACCTAAAGAAATTATTAATAAAATACAGGTGGTAGATACCAAAACCAAGTCGGAAGAGTTTACGGGAAAAGAAGGTGATTCAGAAAATAAAACGATTAACATCACTATAGATGAAGATAAAAACAAAGGTTATTTTGCTCGCTTAACCGCGGGAGGAGGAACCGATGAACGCTACGAACTTAGCGGAATTGGAAATTACTTTAAAGACGATTTGAGAGTAAGCATTTTGGCAAGTTCTAACAACATTAACTCTTCTGGGTTTACTTTTGATGAGGTGTTTGATGCGATGGGAAGAAGTGCGTATTCTATCGCTAGAAACAGCAATGGAAGTTTTAGTATAGACGGAAACTCGTTTGGAGGTGGCGGTGGAATCACAAAATCTGATAATGGAGGAGTGAGTTTAGTAAATGAGTGGGACGATAAGACAGAGCTTTCTACTAATTATTTCTTCAATAGAGGAGATACCAAAACTAGAACGCAAATTGAAAGAGAAAATATTCTTCCAGATAGAACGTATTTTAACACTTCTATTTCTTCTTCAGAAAGGAAAAATGATAACCATAGAGCCAGATTTGGTTTTGAGTTTGAACCCGATACGCTTACGCGGATTTCTTTTCGTCCTAATATGACGGTTAATAATGGCTATTCTAAGAGTAACTCCAATACAAATTCTTTTGGAGAAAATGGAAACCCTATAAACAATGCTGAAACCGAACAGTTTTCTGAACTTTACAGTAATAATTTCTCTAACCGGTTAGATGTCACCAGAAAATTTGGTTCTAAAGGTGGTTTTGTAAGTCTTGGGTTTAATAATACCAATAACATTTCTAAAGAAGACAATGTTTATTTTTCATCTAGAGAAATTTATGATGACTTAGGGAATCTTGAAGATACAGAGGTGCAAGATCAATTCATCAATCAAAATACAAAAGAAGATGAATATAGCATTAGAGCAAATACAAGACTTCCGCTAAGTGAGAAATTATCTTTAGATATTTCTTATAGTTATACAAAATCTAAAGGTAAAAGCGAGCGATTAGTTTATGAGAAAGATGCTGTGTCGGGTGAATATGAGGTGCTCATAGATACGCTGAGTAATGATTTTAATTCAGAAACTTTTAACCATCGGCCAAACATTGGTTTGGTGTATCGTGATGATAAATTACGTGCAAGTATTTCTGGAGGTTTAGAGAATGTAAGGCTAAAAAATGAAGATTTATTTTCTGAAACTTCTTTTGATAATACTTACAACAACCTGTATTCTAATGCTTATTTTAGATATAAAATCAATAAAACCAAATCGATCTATTTTAATTATAGAAACTCTAGAAACGCACCTTCTATCACGCAATTACAGCCCGTAACCAATACTACCAACCCTTTAAACGTAGTTACAGGTAATCCTAATTTAGATCCTTCACTGGAGCATAGAGTGTATATGAATTTTAATAATTATGACTTCAAAAGCAGATCTGGATTTTATGCTTATTTAGGAGGGAACCTTACTAATGATCAAGTGGTTTCTATTACTACAACCAATGAGGATTTGGTAAGAACTACAACATATACTAACGTAGATGGGGCTTATAGCTTTTTTGCAGGCGCTAGTTTAGATAAAACCATTACCTTAGAAAGTAAAAATACCATAAAAATTGATGCTGGAATTAACGGAAATCTAAGTAGAAACTTAGGCTTCTCTAACGGTGTTAAATTTGATTCTGATCGCTATAGCGTAAGTCCGCGTATTGGAGTTCAATATGATATCATAGATATTTTAACGGTAGAGCCATCTTATGATGTGAGTTTTATCAATGCAAAATACAGTTTAAATAATACCCGAGATCAAAACTACATTAATCACGATGTTGGTTTAGAACTTACTTCGTATTGGCCAAAAAACTTTATGTTTGGAAATGACATTTCTTATCGTCATTTAGGCAATATAGCTCCCGGTTTTAAAAATGATTTTGTGCTTTGGAATATGAGTTTAGGCTACAAAATATTGGGAGATGATGGTATTTTTAAAGTAAAAGTGTTTGATGTGTTAGATCAAAATGTATCTACACGTAGAAATACAGGAGATGATTTTGTACAAGATACGCAAGAGTTGGTGTTAGAGCAATATGTAATGTTTAGCTTTACCTACAAGATAAGTAAGTTTGGTGGAAAAGATCCTAATAAGAAACGAGGAATGAGATTTTAATTCTCTTCAATAAATATAAAAAAAGCCCCAATTCTAATAAAGAATTGGGGCTTTTTTATATTTATTAGTGTTCAGTTAAAAATATTGTAAAGAGGATGAGTCCTATAAATCTATGAAGTCTAAAAAGATTTTTAAACAGAGGCACCGCTTTTTTTACTGATTTTATCCAGAATGAGAGGATAATTATAATCGAGATAGTTGCTGTTTATCGTTTAGTTACAATCTAATCTTGGTTCTTTATCAAACAACAATAATTTCTAATCTAGGCTCTATCGTCTCAAATCTCACCTCTCACCTCTAACATTCTCACCTCTCATATTTACCAGCTTCCGCCTGCACCGCCACCGCCAAAACCGCCGCCGCCGAAACCTCCACCAAAGCCGCCTCCACCGCCAAAGCTTCCGCCGCCGCCAAAGCCGCCACCAGAAGAGCCGCCACCAAAGCCACGCCCCATACTGCCTAGAATAAGAACATCTAGCAAGCTACTGCCGCCACTGCGCCTTCCACCGTTTTTACCGCCACCTTTTTTATTTTTAATTAAAGAGATGATGATCACAAAAATGATAAATCCTATATAAAAGAACGGAAAAGAGCCGCCATCATTAGAAGATCTTCGCTTGGGAGCACCTTTATAAGTGCCATCTAGCACTTGGAAAATTGCAGTAGACCCTTTATCTAAACCTGCGTAGTAATCACCTCGTTTAAACTCTGGCGTTATGATGCGGTCTATAATCTCTTTGCTTTTAAAATCGGTGAGGTAGGATTCTAGTCCGTAACCTGTGGTGATCCATAATTTTCGATCTCCTTCAGAAAGTAAAATAAGCAGTCCATTGTCTTTGTCGCTTTGTCCAATGCCCCATTTTTGAGCCCATTCGGCTGCATAGGTCCCTATGTATTCTCCGTTAAGACTTTTAATAGTAGCTACTACAATCTGTGTAGAAGTAGTATCGGCATAGCGAATTAACTTCTGCTCTAGCTGCGATTTTTCTGCGGTATTCAGCACATTTGCTCCGTCATAAACACTGGTTTGCTCCTTTGGTTTTGCAGGGATATTTAATTGCGCTTCCGCGGAAGCGTAACAAAAAAAGAACCCTATAAATAGGAGCGTGAAATAGACTAGTGATGTTTGCTTTTTGAATTGTATCATTAACCTCTTGAAATTTCATCAGATAATTCGTTGATATCATCTTTTTGGTAAGGAAAAAACTTTTTTAGCTGTTCTCCTGCCTTCAAAATACCTTCAACCAAACCTTGTTTAAATTGTTCTTTCTTGAAATGAGCAATTACAATCTCTTTCGTACTTTCCCAAAAATTTGCTTCTACTACCTCATCAATTCCTTTGTCACCAAGAATATAAAATTGCCTATTACTGGTAGAAACATAAAAAAGCACACCATTTTTAAGTTCGGTTTCGTGCATCTTTAAATATTCAAAGACGTCTTTAGCTCGGCTAAAAACGTCTTCTTTACATTCTTTTTCTATATGCACTCTTATCTCTCCAGAAGTATTATTTTCTGCTTCCTTTATCGCATCAACGATTTCTTTTTCATCGTTTACACTAATTAGATGAATGGACATAAATTAAGAGTTTAAAATTCTACTTTAGGTGCATTTTCAGAACCTTCATCAGCTGTAAAAGGAGTCATTCTTTCAAAACCAAAGATTCCCACCACCATATTGTTAGGGAATTTTCTAATGTAAGTATTATAATCTCTAACTGCTTCATTGTAGCGGTTTCTTTCTACATTAATTCGGTTTTCTGTGCCCTCTAATTGAGATTGCAGTTGTTGAAAGTTTTGCGTCGCTTTAAGTTCTGGATAGCGCTCTACGCTTACCAATAAGCGAGATAGGGCAGAGCTTAATCCGCCTTGAGCTTCTTTAAACTTTTCAATAGATGCTGCGTCTAGATTATCGGCATTTACATTCACAGATGTTGCTTTTGCTCTAGCCTCAATAACGGCCGTAAGTGTTTCTTGTTCAAAATCTGCTGCACCTTTTACGGTACTTACCAAATTAGGAATTAAATCTGAACGCCGTTGGTAGGCTCCTTCTACATTTGCCCAAGCAGTTTTAGCCTTTTCTTCGTATTCTACAGCAGAGTTATTTATTCCGCCAAAAACGCTAACAGCAATAAAGCCAAGGACTACAATAATAATTAATGGAATAAGCCATTTTTTCATAAGTAAGGTGTGTTAAATGTGATTTTTGATTTTGGTTAATTCTAGTTTAATAGATTCTAATTTACGAATAATCTCGTAGTTATGAAGTGTTTTTTTTCCTTCTTCTTTGAGGTGTATTTTTGCTCCTTCCAGCGTAAAACCTCGTTCTTTTACTAGATGATAAATAAACTCTAAGTTTTTAATATCTTGCGGAGTAAATTTGCGGTTTCCCTTAGCGTTTTTTTTAGGTTGAATTACGTCAAATTCTTTTTCCCAGAAACGTATAAGCGAAGCATTCACGTTAAAAGCTTTGGCCACTTCACCAATGCTATAATACAATTTTTCGGGTAAATTGACTTGCATTAATCTAAGGATTGATTTTCCAAATTGGATTGGTTAAGCATGATGTCATATTCATCAGCAGTTAAATCTCCGTGATAGAAATTTATAGGATTAATTACTTTTCCATTTTTATGCACTTCATAATGCAAGTGCGGTGCGGTAGAGAGTCCTGTACTACCCACTTCTCCAATTACTTCCCCGCGATTAATTTTTTGTCCTCTTCTTACCTTAAATTCGCTAAGATGAGCATAATAAGTTTCGTAGCCAAAGCCATGATCTAAGACGATTAGGTTTCCAAAACCAGTTGTTCTTGAAGCTTTTTTAACCACGGCATCTCCAGTAGCAAAGACTTCAGTGCCTGTTCTGGCTGTAAAGTCCATTCCGTTATGCATTTTTCGATATTTTAATATGGGATGCATTCGCATTCCGTAACCAGAAGCCATTCGGGTTAAGTTTTCATTTTTTATAGGCTGAATTGCAGGAATTGCAGTTAATAATTTTTCTTTCTTTTCTGCCAATAGTGCAATTTCATCTAATGATTTTGATTGCACCACAATTTGCTTCTGAAGAATATCTAATTTTTTATTGGTTTCAATAATTAGCGAAGAATTGTCATAACCTTCTAAATCCTGATAGCGGTTAATTCCGCCAAAACCTGCCTTGCGTTGCTCTTCAGGAATGGGATTTGCTTCAAAATAAACCCGATAAATATTATTGTCTCTATTTTCAACTTCGGCCAAAACTTTTTGAGCTTGCTTCATTTTTTTATTCAGTACTTGGTATTGAAGTGCCATATGATTCAGCTCTCTTTTCATTGTCTTTTCTTTAGGAGTTTCTATTTGCGGCAAATTAAGATATACCAATAATAATAAAAATCCTGCAAGAAAAGATCCTGCAATAGCAAGTGCTACGAAGCCTAAACGACGTCCTTTTTTTCTTTCTATTTTTCTATAGGAAAGACTTTCGCTATCGTAATAATATTTAACTTTCGACATTCTTTTAAATTATACTATTTTTGCGACTTGTAACTAAGTGTTATGCTTAGAAAGACGAACAAAGATAGAAATTGTTTCACAGTTAACATAATTATAACGTTGATCCCATTAAGCTAAGTATATGAAATCACAAGAAATCCGTTCTAAGTTTTTAGCATTTTTTGAATCTAAAAAGCACGAAATAGTTCCTTCAGCGCCTATGGTTATTAAAGATGACCCTAGTCTTATGTTTACCAATGCGGGAATGAATCAGTTTAAAGAATATTTTTTAGGAAATGCAACTCCCAAAAATTCTCGTGCCACAGATACTCAAAAATGTTTGCGCGTAAGCGGAAAGCACAATGATTTGGAAGAGGTAGGAAAAGATACCTATCACCATACCATGTTTGAGATGTTGGGAAATTGGAGCTTTGGAGATTACTTTAAAAAGGAAGCCATAGAATGGTCTTGGGAATTGCTAACGGAAGAGTTTCAGATTACACCAGAAAATTTATATGTCACCGTTTTTGAGGGAGATAAAGAAGATGGCTTAGGTTTAGATCAAGAGGCGTTCGATTTATGGAAAGCTATTATTCCCGAAGATCGTATTCTTTTAGGTGATAAAAAAGATAACTTTTGGGAGATGGGAGATCAAGGCCCTTGCGGACCTGCTTCTGAAATCCATATCGATATTCGCTCTGAAGAAGAAAAGGCAAAAATCCCAGGTAAAGACTTGGTAAATAAAGATCATCCTCACGTGGTAGAGATTTGGAATTTGGTTTTTATACAATACAATAGAATGGCCACTGGAAAATTAGTGGAGCTTCCCAATAAGCATATCGATACAGGAATGGGCTTTGAGCGTTTGGCGATGGTCATGCAAGATGTGAAGTCTAATTATGATACCGATGTTTTTACACCATTAATTAGAGAAATACAAGCGATCACAAATTCTACCTACGGAAATCCTGAAGTTTCTGGAGAAGAAACAGATATTGCCATTCGCGTAATTGCAGATCACGTAAGAGCGGTTTCTTTTGCGATCGCCGATGGGCAATTACCAAGCAATAACGGAGCTGGATATGTGATTCGACGTATTTTGCGTCGCGCCATTCGTTACGGATTTACGTTCTTGAATACCAAAGAACCTTTTATTTATAAATTAGTAGAGACGCTAAGCAAGCAAATGGGGAAACAATTTCCAGAGCTTAAAAAGCAAAAGAACCTTTGTGAAAATGTAATTAGAGAAGAAGAAAATTCTTTCCTAAGAACTTTAGATCAAGGTTTGGTGTTGCTAGATAGCATTATCGACTCTACCAAAGGAAAAGAAGTATCTGGTAAAAAAGCGTTTGAGCTTTATGATACGTTTGGTTTCCCTATAGATTTAACAGCTTTAATTTTAGAAGAAAAAGGCTATACTCTAGACCAAGCAACTTTTGAAACCGAATTGCAAAAACAAAAAGAGCGTTCGCGTTCTGCTGCACAAACTAAAGCAGAGGATTGGCAAATCTTATTCGAAGATGATGTAGAGGAATTTATTGGTTATGACCATTTAGAGGCCAATGTGAAAATTGCGAAATACAGAAAAGTAGAGAGCACAAAAGAAGGCGAATTGTATCAATTGGTATTCAATTTAACGCCTTTCTACCCAGAAGGCGGAGGCCAAGTAGGTGATAAAGGTTACTTAGAATCAGCCAATGGTAACGTGACTTATATTATAGATACCAAAAAAGAAAACAATTTAATTATACACATTACCAAAACGCTACCAGAAGATATAAAGGGTAATTTTAAAGCTGCGGTAGATGAAAAACAACGTAAACGTGCTGCTGCCAATCACACGGGGACGCATTTATTACATCAAGCTTTACGCAATGTTTTGGGAGAACACGTAGAGCAAAAAGGTTCTATGGTACATAGTGGTTATTTACGTTTTGACTTTTCTCATTTCAGTAAAGTTTCTTCAGAAGAAATAAAGCAAATAGAAAATTTTGTTAATGCACGTATTCGGGAGCAATTACCCTTAAAGGAACAGCGTAATGTTGCGTATGATAAGGCTTTGGAACAAGGCGCTATTGGTTTATTTGGTGAGAAATATGGCGATACGGTACGAATTGTCAATTATGGAGAATCTATGGAGCTTTGTGGCGGTACGCACGTAAGTAACACCAGCGATATTTGGCATTTTAAAATCCTTTCTGAAGGTGCTGTAGCTGCTGGAGTAAGACGTATGGAAGCCATTACAGGCGATGCGGCTAAAGACTTTTTAACGCAGCAAAGTGAGCATTTTAATGAGCTAAAAACCTTGGTAAAGAACACTAAGAATCCGCTTAAAGTGGTTGGGGATTTGCAAGATGAAAATGCGCAGTTAAAGAAAGAAATAGAACAGCTTAAGAAAGAGAAAGCAGGCAATATAAAAGGAGATTTAAAGGCTGCCTTAACGGAAGTAAACGGTGTACAGTTTTTGGCTAAAGAGGTAGATTTGGATGCTGGAGCAATGAAAGATCTATCCTTTCAGTTGGGAGGTGAAGTAGAAAATTTGTTTATGGTTTTAGGTTCTAAGCAAAATGGTAAAGCTTTACTTTCAATTTACATCGATAAAAAATTAGCCGAAGAAAAATCTTTAAACGCCGGGCAAATGGTTCGGGAGTTAGGTAAATTTATTCAAGGTGGCGGTGGCGGCCAAGCTTTTTTTGCAACCGCAGGAGGTAAAGATCCCAACGGAATCGAAAAAGCTTTAGAAGAAAGTAAAACGTTTATCATTTAATGTGTCAATTTGAAAATGCGGTAATATCGACTTCGATTTCAACTTCGATTTCAACTTCGAATTTAATTTAAGCTTCAACTTCAATCTTAGAGAAAAAATGAAACTACAAACCCAAGTTCCTATACCAGATGAGCAATCAAAAATAGATTACGCTTCAAAGTTAGTTTTAATGGGGTCTTGTTTTTCAGAAAATATCGGCGAGAAGTTGGCGTATTATAAATTTCAACAGCTTCAAAATCCGTTTGGAATTCTTTTTCATCCCTTCGCTATAGAAAATCTAATAGAGAAAGCGGTACAAAAATATGTTTACTCAGAAGAAGATTTAATTTTCCATAACGAGCAATGGCATTGCCTTGATGCGCATTCCAAATTAAGCTCATCTAATAAAAACGAGCTTCTTCAGTACTTAAATGATGCATTAAAGCAAACGATTAGTTGGTTAAAGGAAGCATCGCACGTGGTTTTTACGTTTGGGACTTCTTGGATGTATCAGCATAAAAGTACTGGAAAGTATGTAGCTAATTGTCATAAAATTCCGCAAAGAGATTTTAATAAAAAATTAATTTCAGCAGAGCAGATTCAGGGAAGTATTCAAAATACGTTGCAACTTCTTCAGCAAATAGATCCAAAACTTAAAGTAATTATAACAATTTCGCCCGTTAGACATCTTAAAGATGGTTTTGTAGAAAATCAGCAAAGTAAAGCTGCTTTAATTACGGCAGTGCATCAAAGTATTTCTTCCGTAAAGCAAAGCACTTATTTTCCTTCTTATGAATTGATGATGGATGAGTTGCGAGATTATCGTTTTTATAAGCGTGATATGCTTCATCCCAATGCGTTGGCCATCGATTATATTTGGCAACATTTTGTAGATACTTGGGTAGATGCTTCTGCTTTGCCAGTGATGAAAAAGATAGAGACTTTGCAAAAAAATTTGAAGCATAAAGCCTTTCATCCTAACAGTGAGGCGCATCAAAAGTTTCTAGCTAAGCTAGAGAAACAAAAAGCGGAATTGAAAGCACAATACGCACATATTCAGTTCCCTTGATTTTTAGCAGGTATTAATTCAATTTTTGTGACAGGTTGAACCATCCTCCGCCATTAATGCATTCAATATTTTTACTCTTTAAAATTGCTGCGGCGCTGCTAGAACGCATTCCGCTGGCACAGCAAGTAATTACGGGTTTGTTCATTTTTTTTATCTCATTTACCTTCGGATTAATTTACGGTAATGGTATATTTCTGGAACCAGGAATGGCTCCGCTGGCATATTCTCCTTTACTTCGCACATCTATAATTACGGCTCCTCGAGCTTTAAAATCGTTTATTCTTTTAGTTTTATTTCCAAATAAGAAATTCAGTAACCCATAATTATTTGTTTAGAAAACAAAGAAACGGCATAAATTAGAAACAAAAAGTAACTTAGGTTACCATAATCAGAATTTTTTTTGGGCGTTCCCACCAATAAAAATTGGTGGTCGGGCTTTTCGCTATTACGCTTCGGTTCGCTCTCGCTCCCTGTAGGGTAACCGCTGCAATCCCTAACGCAAAATTTCGTATTTTAGACCAAAATTTAGCGATGAAAAAGTTTATTCTTGGGGTGCTGCTTACCATTATAGCAGTTGCTGGTTACTGGTATTTTAATGATAAAAATCAATCTAAAACGCAGCTAGACCAAACCTCTCAACTTATAGAAAAAGAGGTGAAGAATGTAAGTAAATTGGTAGTAACCGAAAGTTCTTACGCTCAAATATTTACCTATAAAAATAGCGAGAATATATTTATGGGCATTACGGCTCGTAAAAAAGCTATCGTGGCGGTAAATACCAAAGCGACAGTGAGCTACGACTTAAGTAATCTGAATTATGAAATTTTTCCAGAAAATAAAACCTTAAGAATTACAAGCATACCAAACCCAGAATTAAATATTTATCCAGAATTTGACTTTTATGATGTCACGCAAGATTATTTAAATCAATTTAATGCAGAAGATTATAATGCTATAAAAAAGAGAGTAACTAAACAAATTCGAAAAAAGATACAAACCTCTAGCGTTATGGATAATGCAGAGAATCGTTTACTTAGTGAAATACAAAAGATTTTTGTTTTAACTCGAACTTTGGGGTGGACTTTAGAATACCATAAACAACCAATCCAGTCAGAAAAAGAATTAGAAATTTTACTCTAAATTAAAGAGTGTGAAATTAGATAGAAAAGAAGAAATTATTCTTAAAGCGGCACAACTTTTTAAAGAGAAAGGTTATAATGCTGTTTCCATGCGTGATCTAGCGCAAGAATTAGGTATAAAGGCGGCGAGCTTGTACAATCACATCCAATCAAAACAAGAAATTTTAGAAATTATAATAATGCAGGTTGCACGAGATTTTACAATGCATATACACGAAGTTTCTCCCAAGCCTATTTCTGCTATTCAAAAATTAGAAGAAATTATTAAAATGCATATTGATCTAACAATAAAAAAAACCGATTTCTTAGCCTGTATGAATAATGACTGGATGCATCTTGGAAAAGAAAAAAAAGAAATCTATATAGAAATGCGAGCCGATTATGAAGAGAAGTTTAGAGAAATTCTCCAAGGAGGTATTAAAGCTAACGAAATAAGAAATAGTGATATAGAAATTATGCTCTTTTCTATTCTTTCTACCTTGCGTACGTTTTATTTGTGGTATGCCAAAAACAAAAACATTAATCCAAACATACTTAAAAAAGACCTTACCAAAACTTTGCTTCAGGGTGTTGTGGTGTAAAATTCTTAATATCGGATAGGTTGTTTATTAAAGTTACCCGATAATAGTGTATCTTTGTGATATGTGGGATATTAACTTAGTATATCGAGAAAAACTACAAGCTACCTATAATCGCTTGTACGAAAAGAAAGCAATTTTGCAACAAAGCAGGCCATTGCCAAAAATTGCTTTACAGAAAATTCAAGAAGCTTTAAGTATAGAGTGGACCTACAATACCAATAGTATTGAAGGGAATACCTTAAGCCTACGCGAAACTCAAATGGTATTACAAGAAGGTATTACCGTAAAGGGAAAATCTTTGCGAGAACACTTTGAAGCAAAAAACCATGAGACAGCGCTAAAGCGATTGTATAAAATGGTAGAAAACAAGCAAGTTTTAGATGCCAAAAGTATTTTAGAGCTACATAGTTATGTTTTAAGAAGTATAGAAGATGATTATGCAGGTAGGTTAAGAAATGGTGGTGTAAGAATTGCAGGAGCTAACTTTCTACCACCTAATGCACAAAAGGTTTCTGATTTGCTCGATGAGCTTGTAGAGTTTGTGGGTCAAAATCCGCTTCAGCTAAATAGCATAGAGTTGGCTACA
This sequence comes from Mesonia ostreae, assembly GCF_031845265.1. Lineage (NCBI taxonomy): Bacteria > Pseudomonadati > Bacteroidota > Flavobacteriia > Flavobacteriales > Flavobacteriaceae > Mesonia > Mesonia ostreae. The sequence goes on from NZ_JAVRBG010000002.1 coordinate 263,609, forward strand.
ATTTTCCATCATAAATTGGTTTGGATTCATCCCTTTTTTGATGGTAATGGCCGTACGGTGAGATTAGCCATGAATTTGGAGCTCATGCAAGAAGGTTTTCCTCCAGCCATTATTTTAACCAATGACCGTAAAAAATATTATGAAGCCTTAAACCAAGCGAATAAGGGAGATTACTTTAAATTAAGCCTCCTTATGGCTCAGGCTTTAGAGCGCACCTTAAATATTTATTTAAATGCGATGCCTGGAAGTGATGATAATTATAGAGAAATAAGCAATCTGGTAAAAGAAGAATCTTTGCCTTATAGTCAAGAATACATAAGTTTATTAGCACGTCAAGGTAAAATAGATGCTTATAAAGAGGGTAGAAATTGGCTTACTACCAAGCAAGCTATAGAAGATTATAGATTAAAACGTGAGCGTAACCGCTAGTTAATCTATTGATATCCCTAGGTTTAAGGTTTTAACAGGCTAAATTTGCAAATAAAACTAACAATCGTTAGTTTTGTAAGGAAGCATAATTTAAACTATGGCAAAATTTTATCCATTAGAAGTACAGCACGTTTATAAAGAGACAAAAGATTGTACCGTAATTACCTTTTTTGTTCCTGAAGAATTAAGAGAGGCTTTTCACTTTAATCACGGTCAGCATTTAACTTTAAAAAAGGAAATCAACGGTGAAGATGTAAGAAGATCTTATTCTTTATGTTCTAGTCCGCTAGACCAAGAATGGAAAGTAGCTGTAAAAGAAATCCCAGAAGGTATTTTTTCAACTTATGTGAATCAATCTTTAAAAGCGGGTGATACTTTGGAGGTAATGGCACCTAGCGGGAAGTTTGGGGTAAAAGTTGCAGCTAACAAAGCAAAGAATTACTTGTTTTTTGCCGCAGGTAGCGGTATTACTCCCGTGCTATCTATGGTAAAATCCCATTTGGCGGCCGAACCAAATTCTACTTGCAAGTTATTTTATGTCAATAAAACCGCAAAATCAATTATCTTTAAGGAAGAGTTAGAGCAATTGCGAAATACCTACTTTGGGAGGTTGGAGATTTATTATTTCCTTACGGAAGAAAAAAGAGATATCGAGTTGTTTAACGGCAGGTTCAATGATGAGAAAATGGAAGTGCTAACTCGTAATTTTATTGATATTCCAGATACAAGCGAAGTATTTTTATGCGGACCTGAAGCGATGGTAAATTACATTGGAGCGTATTTGGTAAAGGCTGGCTTGCCTAAAGAGTTGGTTCATTTTGAACTGTTCGTAACGGGTCTTTCTGAAGAAGATATTGCTAGAACCAAGCGTTTGGCTAAACAAAATGTAGAAGGTACAGAGGTAACTATTGTAGATGGCGGAAAGGAATTCAGCTTTACCATGACCAAAGAGTATGACAATCTTTTAGATGCAGCCTTAGGCGCAGGAGCAGATTTACCTTTTGCTTGTAAAGGCGGAGTATGCAGTACTTGTAAATGCGAAGTGCTAGAGGGTAGCGTAGAAATGAAAGTGAATTATGCCTTAGAAGAAAAAGAAGTAGCACAAAATTTAGTGCTAAGTTGCCAAGCTGTTCCTATTTCAGATATAGTGAAGGTAGATTTTGATGTGTAGAACAAGAAGGTTATAAGTTGAAAGTGATAGAGAAACATTTCAGCTTTAAGCTTTCAACAAAAAACAAAAATTATGAGTGAGAAAGAAGTAAAGAATTTAGAAGAAATTTTTGAGGCAAAAATTGCCCGAGATGAAAAAATAGAACCTAAAGATTGGATGCCAGAGAAGTACCGTAAAACGCACATTAGGCAAATGTCGCAGCACGCGCATTCAGAAATTGTTGGCATGCTGCCAGAAGGGAATTGGATTACTAGAGCGCCTTCTTTACGCCGTAAAGTAGCTTTATTAGCTAAAGTGCAAGATGAGGCTGGGCACGGACTTTACCTTTACAGCGCCACCGAAACTTTAGGGATTTCTAGAGAAGAGTTGTATGAGCAGTTGCATTCTGGTAAAGCAAAATATTCTAGTATTTTTAATTATCCAACCATTACTTGGGCAGATATTGGAGCAATTGGTTGGCTCGTAGATGGAGCAGCTATTATCAATCAAGTGCCATTGTGTAGCACTTCCTTTGGGCCTTACGCTCGTGCGATGGTGCGTGTTTGTAAGGAAGAAAGTTTTCACCAACGCCAAGGTTATGAAATTATGCTAACCTTGTGTAATGGAACGCCAGAGCAAAAACAAATGGCTCAAGATGCTTTAAACCGCTGGTGGTGGCCTTCTCTAATGATGTTAGGGCCTACAGATGATGCTTCTACGCACACAGAGCAGTCTATGAAATGGAAATTAAAGCGTAAAACCAACGACGAATTACGTCAGCAATTTATAGATCAAACCGTTCCGCAAGCCGATATCTTAGGTATTACGGTACCAGATGAAGATTTAAAATGGAATGAAGAAACGGGTCATTATGATTTTGGTGCCATAGATTGGGATGAGTTTTGGCAGGTGGTAAAAGGCCACGGCCCGTGTAATAAAGAACGTTTGCAAACCCGTGTTGGTGCTTGGGAAGGCGGAGAATGGGTGCGAGACGCTGCTATGGCTTACGCCGAAAAACAAGCTGATAAAAAAGTGAGAAAAGCGGGATAGGAATAAAAGTATTGAGTATTGGGTAATTAGTAATTAGTGGAGATATGCACGTTTTAAATGATTTGAAGGTTTGGAATAAGGCAATGAGAATTACTGAACAAATATATGAGTTGTCTGCCAACTTTCCGCAAGAATAAAAATATGGCCTAACAAGTCAAATTAGGAGATGCGCAGTTTCTGTTCCTTCAAATATTGCAGAAGGCGCTGGAAGAAATACCAATGGAGAGTTTAAGAATTTTCTAAGTATTGCAAATGTTTCATCTTATGAGCTTTTTACTCAACTAATTTTATCTTATAAACTTAAATTAGTTCCTAAATACAAAGTTGATCCTATTTTGAAAGATATAATACAGATCCAGAAAATGAATTATGCGTTAATTAAATCATTAAATAACTAATTTTTTCACTACTCATTACTTACTACTCACTAATAATTACTAAATACTATATATAATATGTCAACAGATAAGAAAACAAAGAACTGGCCTTTATGGGAAATATTTGTCCGTAGTAAAAACGGACTCGAACATCGTCATTTTGGTAGTCTCCATGCTGCAGATGCAGATATGGCTTTAGAAAATGCCCGCGATGTCTATACAAGAAGAAGTGAAGGCGTGAGTATTTGGGTAGTAGAATCAAAGAACATTACCGCTTCTAATCCAGACCATAACGGAGAAATGTTTGAGCCGGCAGCAGATAAAGTTTATCGCCACCCTACATTTTATGATTTGCCCGATGAGGTAAAACATATGTAACATTCCTGCGAAGGCAGGAATCTAATCGCGTAATGATTTTAATTTTTCAATCTGCATAGACAGTAACTTAATTAGGTCATCGTGAGTTCTGATCTATTTAGTAAGCTTAAAACAGCTTGTATTTCCGCGGAAGCGTAAATTGCTCAAATTCTTATCATTTTAATTTCATTTTATAGATATGAAATCATAATTGGAGGAGATTAGACTTCAGAAACAAAATAAAAAGATTTTTGAATAAATAATAAATACCATGAGTTCAAAACAAAAAGATACTCGTTTGCACGAAGATAAGATAAAATACATCTACGGCATCGCCGATAATAGCTTAATATTAGGTCAGCGTTTAGGAGAATTAACCGGGCACGGGCCTACTTTAGAAACCGATATTGCGTTAACTAATATCTCGTTAGATTTATTTGGACAAGTGCGTAGTTATTTTCAGTATGCAGCACAAATTTCAAGCGGAGAAGTAACCGAAGATGATTTGGCATTTTTAAGAACAGAGCGCGAATATTTAAATGTGCTCTTAGTAGAACAACCCAATACAAATTTTGCTTATACAATTGGACGCCAATTTTTGTTTGATCATTTTCATATTCTTCTCATGACAGAATTGCAAAAATCTAAAGACGATACTTTGGTCGCTATAGCCAAAAAAAGTATTAAAGAGGTAAGTTATCACAAGCGTTTCTCATCAGATTGGGTAAAACGATTAGGTGATGGGACTCAAGAAAGTAAAGAAAAAATGCAAACTGCAATCAATGACTTGTGGCGATTTACAGATGAACTATTTCATACTACAAAAGCAGATGAGGCCATGATTAAAGCAGGGATAGGAGTAGATGTAAAACAATTAAAAGATACGTATTATAAAAATGTATCTGAAGTGCTTGAAGAAGCTACCTTAGAAGTTCCAAATTTAAAATATTTTCAAAAAGGGGGGAAAGAAGGAATCCATAGCGAGCAGATGGGCTATATTTTAAGCGACATGCAGTATATGCAGCGCACCTATCCAGGGATGAAGTGGTAATAGACTAAATGTAAAACCGAAAAATTTAAAATGTAAAAGTGTAAAACGAGTCGAGAGAAAACCTTTTTACTTAATTATTTTTCATTTAGTATTTATAACAATGACAAAAGAAGAGGTACATATTGATGAAGTTTTGGAACCGATACTTAGACAAGTGCCAGATCCAGAGATTCCTGTGCTTTCTATTTTAGATTTAGGCGTGGTGCGCGAAGCGAGGTTAGACGGCAAAAAAGCGAGTGTAAAAATAACACCTACGTATAGCGGTTGTCCTGCGATGGATGTGATAGGTGATGATATCGTGACGGCTTTAAAACAAGCTGGATTTGAAGCAAAAGTTGATTTAATTCTCGCGCCAGCCTGGAGCACCGACTGGATTACAGAAACAGGTAGAAAGGCCTTAGAAGATTATGGAATTGCACCACCTATGGATGCATCCGCAGATAAAAGAGCTTTGCTGGGCGAAGAAAAACTGGTTAAATGCCCGCAATGTAAATCTACCAATACACATCTAGTGAGTCAGTTTGGCTCTACGGCCTGTAAGGCTTTGTTTAAATGTGACGATTGTCAAGAACCTTTTGATTACTTTAAGTGTTTAATCTAAAAAATTTAAAACGAAATTGAAGTTGAAATCGAAAGAGACTAGATTTCAATTTCGGATTCATTTTCAAATTCAATTTCAAAAAATATGAGTAAAAATATACAAGTAGAAATCAAAAACCAGGTGGCTAAATTAAGTTTAAACCGACCTGAAGTCTTTAATAGTTTTAACAGAGAAATGGCTTTTGAGCTGCAAGATGCTTTAAAAGATGCTGCCAAAAATGAAGATATCCGAGCTATTTTACTTACTGGAAACGGAAAAGCTTTTTGTGCTGGCCAAGATTTAAAAGAAGTAACAGATCCAGATCTTAATCCGGGTTTTAAGGCAATTCTAGAAGAACATTACAACCCTATTATTCAGTTAATTCGGGAAACCGCAAAACCCGTTATTGCTGCGGTAAATGGAGTAGCAGCTGGCGCGGGAGCCAATATTGCTTTGGCTTGTGATGTAGTAGTTGCTTCAGAAAATGCAGCCTTTATTCAGGCGTTTAGTAAAATAGGTTTGGTGCCAGATTCTGCAGGAACTTTTTTCTTACCGCGATTAATCGGTTTTCAAAAGGCTTCCGCTTTAGCCATGTTGGGCGATAAAGTAGATGCGCAAGAAGCGGAACGTTTAGGAATGATTTACAAGTATTTTTCTGCGGAAAGCTTTGAAGAAGAATGTGAAAAACTTGCTTTAAAAATGGCCAAAATGCCAACTAAAGCTTTAGCCTTAACCAAGGAAGCCTTAAATCAATCGCTTACCAATAATTTAGACGAGCAATTAGCCTTAGAAAGCAAATTTCAAATCGAAGCCGCATCATCAGCAGATTATAAAGAAGGCGTAACAGCGTTTATGGAAAAAAGAAAACCGGAGTTTGAAGGGAAGTAAATATTTCAAATTTTGAAATTGCAAATTTAGTATTTCAAATTTACAATACTAAATAAAGATTAGAAATGCCTTTGGCAAACTAAATTTGAGATTTAAAATAATAAATGAAAAATTTGAAATAGCAATGACTTCTCAAGAACTTGAAAATAGGTTAATTGATTTTGCAGTAGTTTGTATTCAGATTACAAAAAACACAAACTCTTCATTTGCTTCACAACATTTATGTAGCCAATTAATTCGCTCTGCTACAAGTGTAGCCTTAAATTATTCTGAAGCTATTGGAGCCCAATCTACTCGAGATTATATTCATAAGATGCAAATTTGTTTAAAAGAGCTTAGAGAATCAAAAACCAATTTGAGAATCCAGAAGGAGGCTGTTCTTACGGAAAAATCTGTAAAAATGGATAACTTAATTGATGAGTCTAACCAGCTTATTTAAATTTTTTCCAAAAGTATTTCCACATCAAAAAAGAAAATGAAGTAAATAATTAATGATAATAGTTCAATCTTGGTTTTGAAAAAATGATTTTCCATTAAACGCTAAATTTGAAATCTGAGATTTGAAATAAAAAATTTGAAATAGATATGAAAGTAGCTATAATAGGAGCAGGAACCATGGGCAGCGGCATCGCACAAATTGCAGCAACCGCAGGCTGTAGGGTGATGCTTTACGATACCCAACAAAAAGCTTTAGAGACTAGCCAAACAAAACTCGAAAAAGTGCTAGCGCGTTTAATTGAAAAAGGAAGAATTGATGAAGCTGAGAAAAACAGAATTCAAGGAAATATCTCTTATGTAAATGCTTTAAAAGATTTAGCTAAAGCCGATTTAACCATCGAGGCGATTGTAGAAAACCTTGAGATTAAGCGTAAAGTGTTTCAAGAGCTAGAAACGTATCAATCTCAAGAGGCAATTATTGCTTCCAATACCTCTTCACTTTCTATCGCGAGCATTGCAGCTTCTTTAGAAAATCCAGAGCGCGTTATCGGGATTCACTTTTTCAATCCCGCACCCTTAATGCCGTTAGTAGAGATTATTCCGGCCGTTCAAACTTCCGAAGAGGTAAAAAATAAAGTTGTAGAAATTATAGCCGACTGGAAAAAAGCGGGTGTCTTGGCAAAAGATACGCCAGGCTTTATTGTAAACCGAGTAGCCCGACCTTTTTACGGCGAAGCACTGCGAATTTACGAAGAAGGAATAGCCAGTTTTGCCGAAATTGACCAAGCCATGAAAGACTTAGGAGGTTTTAGAATGGGTCCTTTTGAGCTGATGGATTTTATTGGAAATGATGTAAATTATACGGTAACAGAAACTGTTTTTGCAGAATTCTATTACGACCCGCGTTACAAACCTTCGTTCACGCAAAAACGTCTTTCCGAAGCTGGTTATTTAGGAAGGAAAACTGGAAAGGGATTTTATAATTATAAGGATGGTAAAATAGACAAAAATTGTCATCCTGAACTTGATTCAAGATCTCATCAGGATGAAAAATCTCAACAAATCCTAGACCGCATTCTAGTAATGCTCATCAATGAAGCCGCAGATGCTTTATTTTTAAATATTGCAACTGCAAAAGATATAGATCTTGCCATGACAAAAGGCGTAAATTACCCAAAAGGATTACTCGCTTGGGCAAACGAGAAGGGAATTGATTGGTGTGTTAATCAGATAGATGCTTTATATGGAGAATACCACGAAGATCGTTACCGTTGTAGTCCGCTTTTAAGAAAGATGAACAAAGAGAATAACAGTTTCAATTTTTAATATCTACATATGAAAAAAGGCATTGTAAGAAATATTATAGCGGTTATTATTGGTGCTATGCTTGGTGGCTTAATTAATATGGGGATAATAATGGTGGGCAGTTATGTGATTCCATCACCTACAGGAGTTGATTTAACGACTACAGAAGGTTTACAGGCTGCAAAAGGCTTATTGGAACCAATACATTTTATTTTTCCGTTTTTAGCACATGCTATTGGAACATTAGTAGGAGCTTTGTTAACCGTAATTGTAGGAAAAAATCGCCGTTTAATGTTAGCAATGATAATTGGCTTTTTCTTTTTAATTGGTGGCATTGCGGCAGTCTTTATGATTCCGGCACCTACATGGTTTGTTATTTTAGATTTAGCTTTGGCCTACATCCCATTTGCTTGGTTAGCGTATAAAATTAGAAAGAAATTCTAAAAGCAGAGTATTTAGAAAAACTAAACTTTATATGGAAAATAATGAAGATAAAAAAGTCGTTTCTGCACTAGAAATCCCACATCACATGTTGGAGAACGACGCTTTTAGTCAGTGGTTGGGTATAGAGATTGTAGAAGTACAAGATGGGTATTGCAAAGTACGAATGAAAATCCGTAAAGAAATGCTCAATAGCATGAAAAAAGGCCACGGAGGAATCACCTATTCTTTGGCCGATACTGCCTTTGGGTTTGCCACCAATACGATGGGGAGAAAGTCGGTTTCCATCGACACTTCCATCAATCATATCGAAGCTTTAGAGGAAGGCGATGTCCTTATAGCGACTTCTCAGTTAAAAAGTATGAAGAATAAGTTGGCTTTTTATACCGTAGAAATTCACGTTAAGGAAAAGCTGGTGGCCTTATTTAAAGGAGTTGCTTATCGAACGAGTGCGGTTTGGGAAGATTAGCGTGATCATTTGGGCGCATCCCTATCGGGTCGGGCTATCCGCTATATCTTTTTTGCTAATTAATTTGAGAACAGTAGAAAATTATCCCAAAAGCAAAAAAGGATGCCGCTTCTATCCCTTGCGCAAAAAAAATAATTTGCGTATAAAATAAAACCCTACCTTAAAATTATTATTTTTAGAGCCAGCTAAAACAAGCATATTATGAAATGGAGAGGAAGAAGAAAAAGTGGCAACCTAGACGATCGTCGTGGTTCGAGTACTAAAGGAAAAGTTATTGCAGGAGGCGGAGTTATTGGAGTTATCGTAATTCTTTTACAAATTTTTGGTGGAGAAACTGGTCAAACTGTAGCACCAGTGTTAAATGAATTTAATAAAAATCGACAAACACAACAGGTAGAAACAAGAGAGCTTACTGCTCAAGAAAAAGAATTGGGTAACTTTATGGCCACTGTTTTAGCCGATACTGAGGATGTATGGGCTCAAGTTTTTCAACAAAACAATTTAGGAGCTTATAAAAAACCAACCATGGTTCTATTCACCGATGCTGTTCAAACTGGATGTGGTAATGCTACTTCGGCAAGTGGACCTTTTTACTGTCCAGCAGATCAAAAACTTTACATGGATTTGATTTTCTTTAATGAACTTCATAATCGGTTCGGCGCAAAAAAGGGTGATTTCGCCATGGCTTATGTCACAGCTCACGAAATAGGTCATCATGTGCAAACTCTTATAGGAACCTCACAAAAGGTGCGTCGGGCACAGCAAGGAATGAGTAAAGTAGACGCAAATAAACTTTCGGTTGCTTTAGAGCTACAAGCCGATTTCTATGCTGGCCTTTGGGCATATCACAATCAAGAATACTTAGAAGAAGGCGACATTGAAGAAGCTCTAAGTGCCGCCAATGCGGTAGGTGATGATGCTTTGCAAAGAAAAGTGCAAGGTTCTGTAAATCCAGATTCGTTTACCCACGGTACTTCTCAGCAGCGTAAAGACTGGTTTTTACGAGGTTTTAGAACTGGCGATATGAGTCAACATGATACTTTTTCAGAATTAAAAATTTAATAGATTAAAAAATTATAACAACTATGAACAGCTATATTATTGACGGAATACGAACACCTATTGGAAATTATAAAGGAACGTTATCTCCTGTAAGAATTGATGATTTGGGAGCCTTGGTGATAAAAGAATTGGTAAAAAGGAACCCAAATATTCCGCAAGAAGCTTATGATGATGTGATTTTAGGATGTGCCAATCAAGCGGGAGAAGACAATAGGAATGTAGCTAGAATGTGCTCCCTTTTGGCAGGATTACCTTATTCTGTTCCAGGAGAAACCGTAAATAGATTGTGTAGCAGTGGTCTCTCCGCTATTATTCACGCCAATCGCGCGATTAAAGCGGGAGACGGAGATTTGTTTATTAGCGGCGGAGTAGAACACATGACGCGCGGACCTTATGCCATTGCAAAACCTTCTAGCGCTTATGGAAATGATGCCAAGATGTACGATACCAGCTTTGGGTGGCGTTTTGTAAATCCTAAGATGAAAGAAATGTACGGCATCGACGGCATGGGAGTAACGGCAGAAAACTTAGTAGATAAATATAATATTTCTCGTGAAGATCAAGATGCTTTTGCATACTGGAGTCAGATGAAAGCTACTGAAGCGCAGAAAAATGGTCGCTTGGCTAAAGAAATTACTACTGTAGAAATCCCGCAGCGTAAAAAAGATCCCATTCAATTTAGCAAAGATGAATTTATTAAACCTACAACCAGTAAAGAAATACTGGCTAAGTTACGACCTGCTTTCCGTAAAGAAGGAGGAAGTGTGACTGCAGGAAATTCTTCAGGTTTAAATGACGGAGCTGCTGCAACTATTATCGCTTCAGAAAAAGCAGTAGAAGAATATGGTCTACAACCGATGGCTAAAATCTTGAGCTCTGCGGTAGTAGGTGTAGAACCCAGAATTATGGGAATTGGTCCCGTAGAAGCTTCAAACAAAGCCCTAAGAAAAGCAGGTTTAACGATGGATGATATGGATATCATCGAATTGAATGAAGCTTTTGCCGCACAAGCCTTAGCGTGTACCAGAGCTTGGGGATTAAAGGATAGCGATCCGCGCTTAAACCCAAATGGAGGAGCGATTGCTATTGGGCATCCGCTTGGTGTAACCGGAGCTAGACTGGCGCATACCGCAGCTTTAGAATTGCAGCTTTCTGGTAAAAAATATGCTCTCATAACTATGTGTGTAGGAGTTGGCCAAGGTTATGCTGCTGTGATTGAAAATGTTGGGTAGTGCTGAACGAAGTGAAGTCCCGAGAGTTTTAAAGATTCGGGATGTGTTGGTGTTGGACAAGGTTATGCGGCCGTGATTGAGCGTGCCTAATTCCTGCGCAGGCAGGAATCTTTTAGGGCAAGACTTAAGAGTATGTGTGTGATGAGAATTATTAGGTAAAAATAGTAGTTATTGGGTTTTAGTAAGAATAATTAATATTTAATTAATTGATAGTCTGATCTGTATAATTCATATTTATAAATTATATTTACCTAAAATAAATATAAAATGGCAACATTTACCTCTTCACTTCCAGATCATTTACTAAAACAATTAGCAGAAAAGGCTAAAACATTAAAAATGCCTAAAAATAAGCTTATTGAAAAAGCACTAGAAATTTATTTAGAACAGCTAGATCGTGCGGCGTATAAAAAATCCTATCAAAGAATGGCAAAAGACGAAGATATGTTAGCGATGGCCGAAGAAGGAGTGGCAGATTATTTTAAGCAACTTCAAGATTTAGATAAAGAATGAAGCAAGGCGAAATTTGGGAAGTGTATCTAGACCCAATAAAGGGTAGTGAACAAGGTGGAAGAAGACCAGCGATTATCCTTTCTGGTAATTTGGTCAATGCAAATTTGAAAACAGTAATTGTCTGTCCGTTAACTACAAAATTAAAAAATTATCACGGTAACTTAATCGTTAGTCCTTCCAAACAAAATGGTTTGAAAGCAAAATCTGAAGTGATGGCAATTCACGTTCGTTCTATAGCTAAAGAACATTTTAAAAATAAATTAGGTGTTTTTGATAATAGAGAAATGTCAATAATTATTGAAGGCTTGAGTAAAATAATTAAATATTAAAGAAAATTTTGAACTAATTTTCTTTACTGATTTTAAAAACAAAAAAATGCAAAAATTACAAAGTTATATTCACGGGCAATGGGTGAGTGGTTCTGGTGAAGGCGTACCTATGGTAGATGCCGTAACTGGAGAAACTATTGCGTTAAGTGATACCAAAGGATTAGATTTTGACCAAGCCCTAAAATACGGTCGGAAAAATGGAGAGGCGTTGAGAAATATGACCTTTCAAGAACGTGGATTAATGCTAAAAAAATTAGCATTTTACCTTCAGAAAAGAAAAAAGCAATTTTATGAGGTAAGTTTTCGTACGGGAGCTACCAAAGTAGATAGCTGGATAGATATTGAAGGAGGTTTTGGAAACTTGTTTGCCAATGCTTCACTAAGAAAAACCTTTCCCAATCAGCCGTTTGACGTAGAGGGAGACCCTATCGATTTATCTCGAGGCGGTCGGTTTATGGCGCATCACATTTTAGTACCCAAAGAAGGTGTGGCTGTACATATCAATGCGTTTAATTTTCCTGTTTGGGGAATGCTAGAAAAATGTGCGGTCAATTGGATGGCTGGAATGCCAGCAGTAGTTAAACCAGCAACCAATACCTCGTTTATGACAGAGGCGGTTGTGCGTGAAATTATCAAATCGGGCATTTTGCCAGAAGGTTCGCTTCAACTTATTTCGGGTTCTGCACGTTCTATTTTAGATACCGTAGAATCTCAGGATGTGGTCACTTTTACAGGATCTGCCGATACAGGAAGATTGCTAAAATCACATCGACGTTTATTAGAGGAGTCGGTGCCTTTTAATATGGAAGCCGATTCGTTGAACTCTTCTATTTTAGGAGAAGATGCAAAACCAGGAACGCCAGAATTTGATTTGTTTATCAAAGAAGTGCGCAATGAAATGACGGTAAAATGCGGACAAAAATGTACAGCCATTCGCCGAGTGATTGTTCCAGAAAACCTGGTGGAAGATGTGCAGATTGCCTTAGGAAAAGCTTTAGCGAAAGTAACCATTGGTGATCCACGTTTAAAAGAAGTACGTATGGGCGCTTTGGTAAGTAAGGATCAAGTGCAAGAAGTGCACGAACGTATTCAAGAAATGACTAAGACCGCAAGTTTGGTTTATGGTGATCTAGATAGTCCAAAAACCATTGGAGCAGATGCCAACAAAGGAGCATTTATGTCGCCTGTGGTATTGCGAGAAGATCGTCCGTTTGAAAATATTGCTGTACATTCTACCGAGGCTTTTGGTCCGGTGAGTACGATTATGCCTTATAAAAATTTAAGTGAAGCTATCGAATTAGCTAAAATGGGGAAAGGCTCTTTAGTGAGTTCTATCGCTACCAATGACGATAAAATTGCTCGCGATTATACCGTAAAAGCTGCGACGCATCACGGTCGTATTTTGGTACTCAATAGAGAGAGTGCCAAGCAAAGTACAGGTCATGGCTCACCATTGCCACTATTGGTTCACGGTGGTCCTGGAAGAGCTGGAGGCGGAGAAGAAATGGGCGGTAAACGCGGCATTAAACATTATATGCAGCGATGTGCTATACAAGGTTCGCCAACCACGCTCACTGAAATCACTGGAGTTTATCAAGCGAATGCGAAGTATAAAGAAGCAGAAAAACATCCGTTTGCATATCATTGGGAAGATATTCAGCCAGGAATGTCTTTAAAAACACACAACCGCACCTTAACGGATACGGATATTGTTAACTTCGGAAATCTAACTTGGGATCATTTCTACGCGCATACTGATATTACTTCCCTTGACGGAAGTATTTTTGAACAAAGAACGGCTCACGGTTACTTTATTATTTCCGCAGCAGCGGGATTATTTGTTTATCCTAATAAAGGACCCGTGGCAGCGAATTATGGTTTGGAGGAAATTAGATTCTTACGTCCGTTGTATCATAATGACACGATTCACGTTCGTTTAACCTGTAAAGAAAAAGTAGATCGGGAACAAAAAGGACAAGAATTACCTAGCGGAATTGTAAAGTGGTACGTAGAAGTTTTTGACACCAATATAACCGACGGAAAGATACCAGAAGATGAAGCCGAAGAAAAAGAAGCTTTAGTTTGTATTGCCACCATTTTAACCATGGTGCAAAAGAAACAAGATACCTTTACGGAAATAAACGAAGACGTGATCAATTCCGCTTTAGCGAAATTAAATGAAGATACAAAACCGGCTTGGGGAAGTATGAGACCTCAGCATATGCTAGAACATCTAGAGACGAGTTACCGTATCGCTTCTGGGGAAATTCAGGATTTTGAAATTGCAACGCCAGAGAAATATATAGAAGATACACGTTCTACCTTATGGAATTATGAGGCAATGCCTAAGAATTTCAATTTTCCGTTATATGAAGAAGGAAAACTTCCTGAGTTGAAACACGAAAATCTAGCCGAAGCCAAAGAAAAGCTAAAAGAATCTCGTAAAGAATATATTGAATTCTTTAAAAGAAACCCTGATGCTACTTTAAAAAATGTTGTTTTTGGAGATTTAACTAAATATGAATGGGAACTACTAGAACGCAAACACCTTAATCATCACTTTGAGCAGTTTGGATTGCTGTAAGCTTTCCGTAAAGGTATAGAAAAAGCCGTCTAATTGAGGAAAAGATCCTGAAACAAGTTCAGGATGACAAATTTCTTTAATTAAACGGCTTTATTAATTTTAGTAAACTTAGTTTACTTCACCAAAGTCAATTCATCAATAAGATGGGTGGCTCCAGCATATTTGTCGATTAAAAATAATACGTATCTAATGTCGACACTAATGGTGCGCTGTAACTCATCATCAAAAATTACATCTCCCGCCATAGCTTCGATGTTTCCGTCAAATGCCAAACCAATCAATTCTCCTTTTCCGTTAAGAACAGGCGAGCCAGAGTTACCCCCAGTAATGTCATTATCGGTTAAAAAGTTGACAGGTAAATAACCGTCTTTATCGGCATACTGACCAAAATCTCTGCTTTCATATAAATCAATTAATTTTTTAGGCATATCAAATTCTTCATCACCAGGCTGATATTTTGCTACAGTTCCTTTGAGGGTTGTGTAATAATTTTCCCTAGCATCATTGCTAGGGTCTTTAGGAAGAGCTACCACTTTACCGTACGTTAAACGCAAGGTGCTGTTCGCATCTGGGTAATATTTTTCATTTGGATTTTGCTCGCGCATTCCTTCAATCATCAATCTAAAAGCTTTTTGATACTTGTCGTCCCATTCTTTCACTTCTTCAGATTTTGCTCTATAGCGAGTCAATAAATCGTTAGAAAGGGCATACATAGGGTCATTGTTAAGCTCCTCGATGTCTGGATTGTTTAAAAATGCTCTAAAAGTTTCTTCAGATTTAAAAATGCTATTTTCTAATACATCATCTACATATTTCTGCCATGCATCTGCGTCATTATCATTATTATCGGCAACTTCTTTTACCATAGGAGCAATATCATTTGCTTTTTTAGCATATAAATGCAATTGAGAAGCCAAAACATCTTTTTCTAAAGGAAGGTACAAACCGTCATATAAATTACTGATTTCTTTTTCCAATTCTGGAAGTATCTCTGCTTGTTTCGCTTCATTTTGCGTAAGGTAATATTCGGTCGTTTTGCCTAAACGATAAGGTACTGTGGCTATTCTAGTACGCAATAAAAGACTCAAATAATTACGGTGTTCACTACTTTCGTTTGTTCTTTCGTAATATTTATTAATCACAGGCATAACCTCTTGATACTTGTCTGTTTTTTGCTTTTTGGCCCACTTTTTAAACTTTTTCTCTGCTTTGCGTTTACTTTTAGCCGTTTTATGCTGCTTTAAGGCATCAATCATACCTTGTCTATTTTTCCAATAATTGGCAATTCCTGCATAGCTAGAAGCATAATCCAGATTTACTTGTGGTTTTTCGTCCATATATTTCTTCATCACATCCATAGATGTTTTTGAAGCTTCTACCCAAGCAGGGTAAGCATATTCTACGTTTTGCTCAATTCCGCCAGCAGGCATCCAACGGTTAGTTCTTCCAGGGTAACCCAAAATCATAGCAAAATCATTTTCTTCAAAACCTCTAATGCTCGTTGGTAAGTGGTATTTAGGATTTAAAGGCACATTATCTTCAGAATATTCTGCTGGATTTCCATCCTCATCGGCATATACTCTAAATAAGGCAAAATCTCCCGTATGGCGTGGCCACTCCCAGTTATCTGTATCACCACCAAATTTTCCAATATCTTTAGGAGGCGTTCCAACCAAGCGCACATCATTATAATCTTGATATACAAAATAGTAAAACTCGTTACCGCTATAAAAAGACTTTACGGAAACGGTATATTTTCCATCTTCGCTGTTTTCTTCCTGTATTTTAGCCATTTCTTTATTTAGAGCAGCTTCACGTTCATCTTCGCTCATTTGGTCGTTTACCTGCGCTAACATACGTTTGGAAACATCGTCCATACGTACAAAAAACCGAACTGAAAGGTTATCTGGTTTTAGTTCTTCTTTATGATTTTTGGCCCAAAACCCGTTATTGAGGTAATCGTTTTCTTCTGTAGAAAGTTCGGCTATATTTCCGTAGCCACAATGGTGATTGGTAAGCACCAATCCTTTGTCTGAAATAATTTCTGCCGTACAGCCGCCACCAAATTGTACAATGGCATCTTTTAAGCTGTGGTTGTTGATGCTGTAGATTTCTTCGGGCGTTAATTGAAGCCCCATTTTTTGCATATCTACGTAGTTGAGACGCTCTATATGCATTAAAAACCACATTCCTTCATTAGCCTTTACAGGTAGAATGAATGTAGCCAAGAGTAAACAAAAAAATAATTTTTTCATGGAATAAATAGATGTTAATTAATTAAAATAAATATAATTTCTGAAGTTTTTTTACGCAATAAAGATACTTCTTTCCGCTAAGTAATACCAAATTAGTTTTGAAATGTCGTAAGTAAAGCGAAGTTGCTTTTTTGTTATAAGACGCTGCAATTTGTTTGCATAGCCTTAGCTATGGAAACTATGAGCAACCCGTCCGACCGGAACGGGCGGGGAAAATATAACGAAAAACGAACGAGATTTAATACGATATTACATTGCTATTTTGGTATAAGACTGCGGGGAGCTGAAAAAGTTTAATCAATGAGATGAAATATTGATTTTTTTGATTTGAAAGAAGTCCGAAGAAAAAAGAAACAGGTTAATATTTCTTCAGAATATAAAAAGTAAAGCAAGCTAAATTTCTTTTGAAAAGAGAAGGTAAATAATTTAAGTATAGAGGTGTTAATCGTCTAAAAAGAGATTAAATTTAGACTAATTGACTAATACCATTTTAGCCTTATAATGTCGCATTCGAACTCGTTCATTTTTCAGCAGAATTAAAATACTTTGATGCTATTTATAATTCTTGTTTCTTTAGGCGAATGTTTTTATTTGCAAAAAATAAAAAAATGAATATTTATGAATATTTAATTGATTCTAACATTTTTTTTCCGTATGCGACTAAAAAACAAAAAACACAATTGGGCATTGTATATGGGACTAGTTTTAAAACTAGTTCCTTTTTTTTCATTAATCATTTTTTTCTTTATTTTTTCAGATACGGTTGAAAAATATATTAATTTAGAAACGAATGACTTTTCTTTTTTGGGGTCAAAAGAAAAGTTCATAATATCACTCTTTTGGTCTGCATTGATTGCACCCATCTATGAAGAGGTCATATTTGATGGAGCATTTTTAAAGAATAAGATTTTTAAATGGATTAGTTACCTGGGCTTATTAGGTTTTACACTTTATTTTAATAGAAGTGTTTACAGTTTACTTTTGTTAATATTATTTTATGTTATTGCATATTTTAATAAAAAATCAGGAGATGATAGATATAAAACATATATAATTTTGACAAATGCAATGCTTTTTTCTGCAGTTCATATCAATTTTTTTGATTTTAATACACTTACACCAATTTCTTTAGCTTCTAGATTTGGAGGGCACCTATTGGCTTTATGGCTAGTTGTAAACTATAAATTAATCTATGCTATATTCTTACACATTTTTTGGAATACATCTTTAATCTTGATTGGTTTATTTGCTGATAACCCATTAAGTGAAGTAAAAGAAATAGAGTCGATATACTATCAAAATAATTATATTCATATAAAATATAATGAATCTCCAAACTTTCAATCTGAAAATGTCAATTTCACAAAAGAAAGTAATTGGTCTCTCCAATCAACAAAAGTAGAGACTTTGCTTAAAATGAGATTCGTGAATTCAGATTCAATCTTAAATTTATATTACACTAATAATAAAAGATATGACTTTGATATTCAATTTAGGAGAAATTCAGACGATAAGGGTCAGGTTCTCCATTTTTTAATTGAGGATTCATTATTGATTAAAAAGTAGATGAATTATATTCATGAAATTTTTTCTCCATTTTTAATGCAATAGTAAATAATCAATTTTGAAATTCTTATTTTTGAATACAAAAAAAAAACTATGAGCGAACAAGCATACGTTAAGAAACATATAGAAGATAATATTGCTACGGTAGAATTTTTTCATCCAGCGCATAATTCTTTACCAGGAAATATTTTGGCACAATTAGCCGATACAATTACAGAAATGGGACAAAATGATGAGGTCTTAGTGATTGTATTAAAATCTGGCGGTGATCGTACTTTTTGTGCGGGTGCTAGTTTTGAAGAATTGATTTCTATTGCCGATGAAAAAACGGGCGAGAAATTTTTTAGTGGTTTTGCTAACGTGATTAACGCTATGCGAAAGTGTCCTAAATTTATTATTGGTCGGGTTCAAGGGAAAACTGTTGGGGGCGGAGTAGGACTCGCTTCTGCAGTGGATTATTGTATGGCGACTAAGTTTGCGTCTATTAAATTGAGTGAATTAAATTTAGGTATTGGGCCTTTTGTTGTTGGTCCCGCTGTTCAACGAAAAATAGGAGCGAGCGGAATGTCGCAAATTGCTATTGATGCCAATTCTTTTTACTCACCAGAATGGGCCAAGCAAAAAGGCTTGTACGCCAACGTTTATGATTCTACAGAAGAATTGGACGAAGCTGTTGCCGATTTAGCAAAAAATTTATGCGGTTACAATCCAGAAGCGGTAAAAGAGATGAAACATATGTTTTGGCGAGGCACCGAAGATTGGGACCAGCTACTTAATGAGCGCGCTAAAATAAGCGGCCGCTTAGTGCTCTCTGATTTTACGAAGAAGAAATTAAAGAGGTTTGAATAGAATATTGATGAGAGGTGAGAGGGGAGACGTGAGAAAAAATTAAAGAGGTTTGAATAATAGAGGGTAGTGGGTAGTTTGTAGAGGGTAGCAATATGAAAAGTAATTATCATTTTAAATTTGAAGAATTAAAAGTTTATCAAAAAGCTATTGAATTTGGTGAAATGGTTCATTTTCAAATATCCACTTTTCCAAAAATTGAAGATTACCGATTGTAGGCACAATTTGCAAGAGCTGCGGACTCGATAGCATTTAATATTGCTGAAGGTTCTGGAAGTTCTGATGCAAGTTTCTTGAATTATTTAAGAATCGCAAGAGATAGTTCACGTGAATGTGTTGCTGCAACAACCAAAGCTTTATTAAGAAATTATATTACTTATGAAGAAAGTGAAAAAAATCGAGGCTTATTGATTGAAATTAATAAAATGCTTGCAGCCTTAATGAAACATTTAAAAAATAAATAATAACGTACTACCCTCTACTCACTAAAAACTACCAACTATCATGATTTACAAATTCAAAAATCACATTCCCGTAATTCATGAAAGCAGTTTTGTGCATCCGCTAGCGGCGGTTACGGGAAATGTGATCATCGGGAAAGACTGTTATATAGGTCCGGGTGCTGCGATACGTGGCGACTGGGGCGAAATTGTATTGGAAGATGGTGTAAATGTGCAAGAAAACTGCACAGTGCATATGTTTCCGGGTAAGAATATCAGGCTAAAAAAAGGAGCGCACGTGGGGCACGGAGCCATTATTCACGGCGCCAATTTGGGCGAAAATTGCCTAATTGGGATGAATTCTGTCATTATGGACGATGCCGAGATTGGTGACGAATGCATTGTAGGTGCAATGGCTTTTGTTAAAGCCGAAACCAAAATAGAAAAACGCAGTCTGGTAGTAGGCAATCCAGCCAAAGTAATAAAAAAAGTTTCAGATGAAATGATAGCTTGGAAAACCGCTGGAACAAAATTATACCAACGCCTACCGGCCGATTGTCATGAAAGTCTGGAAGAAGTAGCGCCGCTAAGAGAAATTCCTGAAAACCGACCCAAACAAGAAAATTTTTACCGGACCTTGCAAGAGATGAAAAAGGAAGATTAAAAAAGTTTCTTTTGCAAATGCTCGTATTTGTGTCCACCTAAATTTTTGTTATTAACGACTTTAAAATCGAGTCGCTCATACAAACGTTTTGCTTTGGGGTTTTCTGTATCTACTAATAAGCCGAGATGAGAATGCTTTCTTTCACGAGCAAGATTTTCGGCATACTCTATAAGCTCACTTCCAATTTTTTTTCCGCGAAAGCGTGGATCTACACTTAGCGCATCCAAATAAAATTCTCCAGCTTCCGTTTCTGGAGTTAATTGATCTTTAAAATCTTGATTTTCTTGTAAGTAGACTTGTAATTTTTGCTGAAGCTTTACATGTTTATCTGAATCATAAGCAATAAGAGCTCCAACGCATTCAGACTCTGAAAAAGCAACTAGGCTGTGAGCATAACTGTACAAACTCTCTTCTAGCAAAAACTGATCTTGTAAAAATGCTAATGCTTTAGTTTTGTTCTCTTCCCCCAAGTAAAAATAAATTAAATCTTCCATAGCGGGCAGGATCAATTCCGCGAAAGCTAATGCATGCTGTTTTTGAGCTGATATAATTTCTAAATGCATAAATTAGTGCGCTTTTACCAGAAGTAGGAAGAAGCAAGATAATATCTTTGTGGAAATCTCCAATATCCTTAACCACTTATTATGTTTAAAAAGATTATCAGTAACCTACTTTTTAAAGTATTTGTCGCCATCTTTCTCGGAATTGTTTTTGGCTTGTATTTGCCAGAATCCGTAAACCGTGTTTTCAATACCTTCAATCATTTTTTTGGCGAATTCTTAGGCTTTGCGATTCCCTTAATTATCCTCGGATTAATTATGCCGGCCATTGGCGATTTAGGAAAAGGTGCGGGGAAATTGTTGGTCATTACCGCGGCAATCGCCTATGGCTCTACTTTATTTTCTGGTTTCTCTACCTATTTTATAGCTTCGGGAATCTTTCCTTCTTTTATAGATCCGCAGGCAGCCACGACTGTAGAAGAAAGTGCGCGCGAATTATCACCTTATTTTTCTATTAGTATTCCTCCGGTTTTAGATGTGATGTCTGCTTTGGTGTTGGCATTTTTAATTGGCTTGGGACTGGCGCCCTTAGGAGAAAGTACGTTGAAAAATGTGACTTCAGATTTTCAAAAGATTATCATGATGCTCATAGAAAAAGTAATTATCCCATTGTTACCGCTATATATTCTAAGTATTTTTTCGGCTATAGCGTTTAAAGGTCAGGTCGCATCAGTATTGGGTGTTTTTGTAAAAATCATCGGAGTTATTTTTGTGATGCATATTTTACTGATGCTCATTCAGTATATAATAGCAGGAGCGATTACCAAGAAGAATCCTATTAAAGCCTTACTGAATATGGCTCCGGCTTACTTTACTGCTTTGGGAACGCAGTCTTCTGCAGCCACTATTCCTCTTACTTTGAAGCAAGCAGAGATAAACGGAGTTTCTCCCAAAGTGGCTAATTTTGTAATTCCGTTGGGCGCTACCATACATTTGGCAGGAAGTACGATGAAAATTGTAGCCTGTGCGGTCGCGTTGATGCTCATGCAAGGAATGGATTTTAACTTCGGAATGTTTGCTGGTTTTGTCATGATGTTAGGTATTGCCATGGTAGCTGCGCCGGGTGTTCCTGGAGGTGCAATTATGGCGGCTGTAGGGATTTTACAATCGATGTTAGGTTTTGATGCGGAAGCACAAGCTTTGATGATTGCTCTTTATATTGCGATGGATAGCTTTGGTACAGCAGCCAATATCACTGGGGATGGCGCAATAGCCTTAATTGTAGATAAGATTGTGAAGAAAGGTGATTTTTAGTGTACACTGTTATTTAATATTTAATAGAGAATAACCTGTGTCACTTCGAGTGTTTTTCAGATAGCGATAGCGAAAAGAAATCCCGAAGTCTCGGGAGTATCGAGAAGTCTTCGGTTTTAGAAAATATCACATTTAAGGTTAGCCCAAAGACCTCGTTTTTATGTAACGGACACGGATTCTAAGTGTCTTATGTTTTGAATATTCTGGTTCTCGACTCCGCTCGAACTGACATTCGTTTGATCTTACAATAAACCTATATGAAGGTTTAAAACCAAAAAACCGATGCTGTTGTGGCACCGGTTTTTTGGTTGAAGTTTATCAAAGCTTACTTACGCTTCTTAGATCTTCTTTTCTTCTTCATAGCATCTTTACTTTGCTTCGGGTGAACCAATTTCATCTCCTCAATTAAATGGCTTGCTCCAGCATATTTATCTATAATAAATAAGATGTAACGCGCATCAACCATAATATTTCTAGAAATAACAGGGTCATAATAAATATCACTCATCGTTCCTTCCCACACACGGTCAAAGTTTAATCCAATTAAGTTTCCGTGAGCGTCAATTACGGGGCTACCCGAGTTTCCTCCTGTAGTGTGATTGGTTCCTATAAAGTTTACCGGCATTTTACCGTTTTCGTCATACTTACCATAATCTTTTTGTTCGTATAAATCGATTAATTTCTGTGGAAGATCAAACTCATAATCACCTTCTACATATTTCTCCATCACTCCCTCTAAGTACGTTACCGGCTCATAATAAACCGCATCTTTAGGGCTGTAACCTTTTACTTGTCCGTAAGTAACACGTAAGGTTCCGTTAGCATTCGGGAAGATACGTGCGTCTTTAGGACTTAATTCTACAATAGCTGTCATGTATTCTTTTTGCAAGGCATCTATTTCCATACGCTTGCTTCGGTAAGTAGGTAAAGCATCGCTGTAGAATTTTTGAGCTTGTTTTTTTACAAATGCGTATCCAGGATCCTCGTTTAAACGCTTTATCACTTCTTCAGCATCTCCATCCATCAGTTTTTCAACAGAAGCATAATCGGTTAAAGCAGATTTTCCATAAATTTCCTGAGTTAATTGTGCTTTATTTTTTTGCTGAAGACCATCCGTTAGGAATTGCTTTGGCAAATTATCGGCATAAAATTCGATTACTTTTTCAAAAACCTTTTCATCTACTTTAGCGCTATAATCCTTGTAAGAAGATTTATAATCTTCCAGTAAATTTGCTTTTCTATCGGTAAAAGATTGTTCTCCACGAGATTCTAAAACCTGCTCCAGTTGATACAATTGGAAACCGTTTCTTAGTAATTCTACATTACGTATAAAAGCTTCAGAGAAGAGGTTGTATGCTAGGTCATAATCTTTAAATTCGGCGTAAGCGGTATCAAAATCACTTAAAATACTACCATATTGTTTCTCTAAATCTTTGGCTTTAATGCGCTGCATCAATTCTTTTTCTTGTGCTTTTTTAATGTCTACCGCATCGGTTTTGATTAAACCTTGGCTTTCCCCAATCCATTTTTTATAGTAATTAGCGATTCTAGAATATTTAGAAGCGTACTGAATTTTAATTTGCTGGTCTTTACGCATAAACACATCTTGCTCTTTTAAAGCCACTTCGCGTATACCAATTCTTGCAGGGTTAATGGTCTCTACCAATTGCTCTACGGCAACGGCTGGTAAATATTCATCTGTAGTGCCTGGGAAACCAAAAACTAAGGTGAAATCATCTTCGGCAACTCCGTCTAAACTTACCGGTAAATAATGCTTTGGCGTATAAGGCACGTTCTCTTCGCTATATTCCGCTGGACGGTTATTTTTATCGGCATAAATTCTGAATAATGAAAAATCGCCAGTATGTCTTGGCCACATCCAATTGTCGGTATCCGAACCATATTTCCCCACAGAAGAAGGCGGAGCACCTACTAAACGAATATCTTTATAGGTCTCTACCTTGAACAACATAAATTGGTTTCCGTCATAAAAAGTACTCACCCGGTTGGTTTGCCATTTTTCTTTTGGCGACTTTTCAACCACATTTTGCTTGTTTCTATCTATCATTTGCTGACGCTCTTCCTCAGAAGAAGCATTTTTAGTTCCTTCTAAAACTTTTTCGGTCACATCGGTAATTTCTACGATAAAAGTTACCGTCATTCCAGGATTAGCCAATTCTTCGTTAAGGTTCATGGCCCAAAATCCGTCGGCTAAATAATCGTTTTCTACCGTAGAATGCGATTGAATTTGTCCGTAACCACAATGGTGGTTTGTAAGTAACAAACCTTTTGGTGAGATCACTTCAGAAGTGCACCCACCGTTAAAATGAGGTACCGCATCTTTTAAACTGCTTTGGTTAACGCTATAAATGTCTGCAGCGCTCATTTTCATACCCAAATTTTGCATTTCGGTTTCATTCATTCCTTCAAGAAGCGAAGGAATCCACATTCCGCCTTGTTGCGCAAACATGGGAAAAGCGAGTAAGAAGATAAATAATCGAATAAGTTTCATCATTACATTAAATATTAAGTTCAATTGTGGCCAAATGCCTTTAGAGGCTGCAAAATACTAAAATTTAAGCTGATTTCATTTCGAAAATGTGGCTTGTTTCAATTTTAGTCATTTCTCACAAAGCCTTAAGACATCTTGGCTACAAAACCTAAGAAAATAGATTTGTTGCTTAAAAGTTGAAAATCAACTTATGTGCTAATTTTTGAAATTTATCCCTTTACTTTATCAATTCTAGAAATCTGATTGTGAATTAAATTTTTAAGCGTTAATATCCTTAGGAGCATATAAGTACTTGCAATTTTGGAAAGCAGTTTCCCGCTTTCCATTACAATTCCTCATTTCGCTACCGCTACATTCCGGGATTTTCATTTCAATCGGGGCTAGGGAGCTGAGTCAGGTTTTTTTTTGCTTGGATTGAAAAGTGCGTGAAAACCCTTCCGAAATTATTGCGTAATGCCATACTTCGTCTCCGCTCACTACAGGCCTTCCCTCATTTATGGGAAGGAGCTATTATGAGGTGAATTTGAGAGTTTGGTTAATTTGTTAGAATTGAAGGATAGTTTAATTTGTAAAAAGTGGAGTTTTAAGGAGAAAATGGACTTAAAATGTTATTTTTGTTTTCATACGAATGATAACGATTACATAAAATTATTTATGTCAACAATAGAATTTAAATTGCCCAAAATGGGCGAAAGTATTACCGAAGGAACCATTATTAACTGGTTGGTCAAAGAAGGAGATGCAGTAGAGAAAGACCAGATTATTTTGGAAGTGGCGACAGACAAAGTAGATTCTGAAGTGGCTTCTCCCGTAAACGGAACTATTGCCAGTATTAACGCCCAAGTCGATGAGGTAGTGCAAGTGGGAGCGGTAATTGCTCATATTGAAGCTTCAGAGGATCAATCTGTTAAAGAGAAAAACGCTTCCGCGGAAGCGAAAAAAGTATCAGCAGAATCTTCTAAACCGAAAGCGGCGAAGAAGAAACCAGTTTCAACTTCAGTTTCAAGCTCAGGTTCAACAGCAAGCATCCCTCCTTCGGGGAGAATGAGATGGGAATCAAACACTTACATTTCGCCGCTTATCCAGAATATTGCGATAGATTATCACATCAGTTATGAAGAGTTAGCGCGAATTCCCGCAACGGGACACGACGGACGCTTGCGGAAAAGTGATGTTTTTAAGTATGTGGAAGAGGGAAGACCTGCGCAATTTGTACAGCCTGCACCAGAAGCAAGCGGATTTCAGGTACCCGATTTAAAACTAGACAAAGGAAAAGGCGAAATTGTGAAAATGGACCGTATGCGTCAAATGATTGCCGATCATATGGTGTATTCTAAACATACTTCGCCACACGTTACCGCTTATGTAGAAGCCGATTTAACCGAAATGGTGAATTGGCGTAATGCCAATAAAAAAGCTTTTCAGGAAAAATATGGCGAGCGCCTCACCTTTACGCCACTTTTTGTAGAAGCGGTAGCCAAGGCGGTGAAAGACTTCCCAATGATTAATGTGAGCGTGGACGGTGAGAATATCATCAAGAAAGAAAACATCAATATAGGAATGGCAACGGCTTTACCTAGCGGAAATTTAATTGTTCCCGTAGTAAAAAATGCCGATACTAAAGATTTAAAAACAATTGCTGCAGAAGTAAATGCTCTAGCAGAAAAAGCAAGAAACAATAAATTAAAACACGAAGAAACCAGCGGGAGTACGTTTACTATTTCTAATGTAGGGACTTTTGGAAGTCTGATGGGAACCCCAATTATCAATCAGCCGGAAGTGGCGATATTAGCAACCGGAATCATCAAAAAACGAGCAGAGGTGATAGAATATGAAGATGGCGATAAGATTGAAATTAGAAGTATGATGTATCTTTCGTTATCCTTTGATCACCGAGTAGTAGATGGTTTCCTTGGCGGAAGTTTTTTAAGAAAAGTAGCCGACTATTTTGAGGATTTTAATGAAGAACGAACGATTTGAGAAATGACGTTTTGAAACACGACTATTTTGGGATTGGTCTTTAGGAAAGATTTTTTTTGTAAGTAGAAAATTTTTAAAATAGTTGTTTTTAACTCCCTTCCCTCGGGGAAGGGTTGGGGATGGGATGAGTACTTATTGGAATACGACTTCTGGATACAAGACTTTTAGATACACGACTAAAATAAAATTTGATGAGAAGACATAATTTTAAAGAGCTGCAAATTTGGAAGAAAGCGATGGATTTGATAGATGAAAATTACCTTTTCAGGTCTACATTACCAGATTATGAAAGATATGGATTAAGAACTCAGATGAATCGTTGTTCTGTTTCTATTGCGTCCAATATTTCTGAAGGTTCTAGTAAACGAACCGATAAACATTTTATAAAATATTTAGAAGATAGCTTAGGTTCATCTTATGAGTGGGAAACTCAATTGACCGTTTGTTATCGTCAAAACTTTCTTCCAGGAGATGTTTTTTTGAATTTAGAAAATAAAATACAAAAATTACAAAGTAAAATCTCGAATTTTATCGATAAACTTGATTTCAATAATTGAAATAGTCTTGATTCACAATGTCATGATTCGTGATTCCAAAATATATAATTATGAGCAAAAAAATAGATAAAAAAACACTAAAAAAAGCCTTCTCTAACCTGTGTAATGCGAAAGCCTTAACAGATTTATACGAAGAGAATTTTAAAACGGTATCTAAATATGTACACGCCACTTCCCGTGGTCACGAAGTGATTCAGATGGCGGTGGGAATGCAACTTTTACCGCAAGATTACGTGTTCCCGTATTACCGGGACGACTCTATTTTGCTTTCCATTGGGGTGGAGCCAAAAGATTTAATGTTGCAGGTGCTTGCTAAGAAAGACGATCCTTTTTCTGGTGGGCGAACCTATTATTCGCATCCTAGCTTAAAAGATGCCGATAAACCTAAGATTCCGCATCAAAGTTCGGCTACGGGAATGCAGACAATTCCTGCTACAGGTGTGGCTCTAGGATTTCATTATCGTGAGGGTGGAGAATTGTTTTCTGAGGATGAAAAATATGCGTTTTATAAAGAAATGGGGCAGGATGAAGCTTTGGTAAATGGCGAAAAACCAGTAGTGGTTTGTTCTTTAGGAGACGCTAGCGTTACCGAAGGAGAGATTGCTGAAGCTTTTCAAATGGCGGTGCTTAAAAAGTTGCCTATTTTATATGTGGTGCAAGATAACGGTTGGGATATTTCTGCCAATGAGGCCGAAACTCGTGCGCAAAATGCAGCAGAATATGCCAAAGGATTTAAAGGACTTGAAGCTATTTCTATAGACGGAACCAATTTTGAAGAAAGTTATACTACGGTTCAAAATGCCATAGAAACCATTCGAAAAGAACGCCGACCTATGCTTATTCACGCAAAAGTACCTTTGCTGAATCACCATACTTCTGGGGTGAGAATGGAATTTTATCGCGATGATTTGGAGGAAGCTAGAAGCCGAGATCCGTATCCAAAAATGAAAGACTATTTGTCTAAAAATAACTTTACGGAAGATGAGCTAGAAGCGATTGAAGCTTTGGCACGTATAAAAGTAAAAGAAGATTACCAAGAAGCATTAGCTGCCGAAGACCCAAAACCAGAAGATTTATTCACTCATGATTTTGCACCAACGCCTATTACCGAAGAAAAAGGAGAGCGTTCTCCCGAAGGCGCCGAAAAAGTAGTGATGGTAGATTGCGCTTTATTTGCGATTGAAGAATTGATGAAAAAGCACAAAGAATGTCTATTGTACGGTCAAGATGTGGGTGGTAGATTAGGCGGTGTTTTTAGAGAAGCTGCAACCTTGGCACAAAAATTTGGCGATAACCGTGTTTTTAACACGCCTATTATGGAAGCTTTTATTGTCGGTTCTACCGTGGGTATGTCTGCCGTGGGATTAAAACCCATTGTTGAGGTTCAATTTGCCGATTATATCTGGCCAGGACTTAATCAGTTATTTACTGAGGTAAGCAGAAGTTGTTATCTTTCTAATGGCAAATGGCCAGTTTCTATGGTGTTACGAGTTCCAATTGGTGCTTATGGTAGTGGCGGACCTTATCATTCCTCATCGGTAGAAAGTGTGATTACCAATATTCGCGGACTTAAAATCGCCTACCCCAGCAATGGAGCCGATTTAAAAGGTTTGATGAAAGCCGCTTATTACGACCCAAATCCAGTGGTCATTTTTGAGCACAAAGGTTTGTATTGGAGTAAAGTGCCGGGAACTAAAGGCGCGACTTCAGTAGAGCCGAGCGAAGATTACGTATTGCCGTTTGGAAAAGCTTGGGTGTTACAAGAAATCTGGAAGCAAGAAGAAAAAGAAACCATTAGTATCATTACTTACGGGATGGGTGTACATTGGGCGATGAACGCTTCCGCAGAATTAAATATGCAAGATCAAATTGAGGTGGTCGATTTAAGAACCTTGTATCCGTTAGATGAAGAAACGATTATGAAATCGGTTAAGAAATGCGGAAAATGCTTGGTAGTCACCGAAGAACCATCAGACAATACCTTTGCTAGAGCTTTATCGGGTAAAATTCAGGAAGAATGCTTTAAATATTTAGATGCTCCCGTGATGACGATAGGTTCAGAGAATATGCCTGCGATTCCTTTAAACTCAACATTAGAAGAAACGATGATTCCTTCTACAGAAAAAGTAAAAAAGAAGATTGAGGAGTTGTTGGATTATTAATATTCCAATTGATACTTTTATAAAAAACCAATCTGTTGAGACAGATTGGTTTTTGTTTTTAAGGTGATAGTAGTAATTTAAAAAATTATAAATAAATTCATCCTACACTTTCAAATTTCAAACCTTAAATTGCGTTAGAGAACTGATTCTTACGTAAGCTTCCCAAAAAAACGTCAATCTTGTTAAAGCTGCGATAAAGCACAAGATTTGTTCGGTATTCGATTTATTTCGGGTATCTTGAAAAATTCAGATAAAAATTAAAGATTTCATGTATGGATAAGGATTTTTGGGTTGAAGTTAAAGATACCTTTCTAGAATTTTTAATGTATTTAGGACCCCGAGCGGTATATGCTTTGGTAGCTTTAATTATAGGTGTTTTTGCGATAAAGATTGCTATGAAAATCTTATGGCGGGTATTAAAAAAATCTAAAGTAGAGTTATCCTTGCAAAGTTTTGCAGGGAGTCTCTCCATTTTTCTTTTATGGGGTTTGTTAATTTTTCTAATAGGCTCTATTTTAGGAATTAAAGCCTCTTCTTTCTTAGCTATTTTTGGTGCGGCAGGTATTGCCGTAGGTTTAGCCTTACAAGGCAGTTTGGCTAATTTTGCGGGCGGAGTTTTAATTCTCTTGTTTAAACCTTTTAGAGTGGGAGACCTTATTAAAGTAAATAATGTGTTGGGGTTTGTAATTAAAATAGACATTTTGTACACTCGGGTGAAAACTTATGATGGTCTTATCGTTACTATGCCTAATGGGAATGTTTCTAACAGCGATGTAGATAATAGAACCATGGAGCCTTACCGAAGAATTGGTCTAAATTTTAAGTTTAATTATGATGTAGATATAGATTTTGTACTTCAATTGATTATTGATACTATGAAGAAACATCCTAGAATCACTCACGATCCAGAGCCAGATGCTTGGTTAGACAGCATTGGTGAATATGAACTTAAGGTGATTGCACGTTCTTGGGTTCCTTCTGAAGAATATTATCCGGTCTATTGGGAACAATTATTAGCAGTAAAAAAAGCCTTGGATGCTGAGGGAATTGAAATGCCTATTCCTAAACGCACCATCCATCAACCAGAAATGAAGGAAGCGATGAAAAACTTTTCAGTTCAAAATAAGACGGAGGTAGCAGAACATGATTCGCGTAAGTAAATGGTTCGTCCCCAGAGGATATCGAGGTATTACCTTATTTCCTTTTATTTTTTTAGCTAAAGCGGATTTGTTTCAAGACGCTACATTAATTAGACATGAGAAGATTCATTTGAGGCAACAAGCAGAATTATTGATTATTCCGTTCTATGCATGGTATGGAGTCGAGTTTTTAGTTAGATATATTCAGTATAAAAACAAAGGTGTAGCCTATAGAAACATCTCTTTTGAACGGGAAGCTTTTGCACAAGAATATTCTTGCGATTACCTTAAAAATAGAAGCTTTTTCGCTTGGATAAAATACTTGTAAGATTATATTTTGACACTTTCTTACGGACGTTAATTACTTAACAATTTGATACGGGTAAGTTTCATAAATAGCATTGTCTTCATTAATGGTATTGCCAGCATCTTTATTCTCTATGGCTTTCTCTAAAACTGCACCAATTTCTTCCTCACTATACTCTTCTACTTGCATCATAGATAAAGCTTTATAAAACATAGGTTCACAAAATTTAGGATAGACTTCTAAAGATTTATCAAATTGAGCGATAGCCTCTTCCCATTTTTGTTGTTCAAATAAAGAGATTCCGTAATAAAATAAATCCAAATGATGATAGCCGTCGTCACCCCATTTTTTCACCTCTTTCTCAATATCTTGTTTAAAAATGCGCTCGGCTTTCTCAAATTCGTTCAGTTGCAAATAGGAGAGCGCAATGTGAAAATTGTAAGTGTGATCCATCACGAACGAATTGCCCTCTAGCTCCTTAATTCTCTCGAAATCTTTAATAGCTTCTCTATAAGTTTTGGCAAAGATGCATTTTATAAATCCGCGGTACGCGAGCCAGCCTTTTTTATCATATTTTACAGCTTTGTCTAAGAAAATCATTCCCGCTTCATATTTGCGTGCCTTAAAAAGAGGCATTGCTTTTTGTTGCCATAAATAGGCAATAGTAGAATCTTTTTCTAAGCCTTTGTCCAAACATTCTTGCCATTTATACATTTCATATCGGTAATTATGACGTTGCGCACAATCTTTTAGATACTCTTGAATAATTTTTTCCTGACTTTCCTTATCGGAATGATTTTCAGAAACTACTTTGTTTTGAACAGCAAGATGCTCATCGCAAGATACTAGTAAGAGTAAGCCCATTAAGAGGCATAAACTTTTGAAGCAATTTGTACTAAATGTGAACAATAGGGGGTTGTGCATAAAATTTTTCTTAAAAAAAATATAATTTGGAAAGGATTAAGTTAATCTACGTTAAGCTGGTAATAAGAATGTGTTAATTGCCAGTATCAAATAGGCAATATAGATTAAATTAGATAAAAATTAAAAAACCCAAAAACTTAAAACTATGGAATTTAAAAAAGAAATTGCTTCGAACTTAAACCAATTATTAGAAAAAACATACGATGCAGAGAAGGGTTATAAAGAAGCCGCTTCTAATGTGAAAAATGCTAAGATGAAATCATTTTTGGAAGAACAAGCCCAGCAACGTTATGATTTTGGACATGAAATTAAGCAGGAAATTAAAGCTTTTGATGGAAAACCAGACAAGGGAGGTAGTGTTGCAGGAACTTTGCATAGAACTTGGATGGATGTAAAAACCGCTTTCTCTGGAGACGAAAATGAAACTGTAATGGAAGAAGTGCGGCGCGGAGAAAAAGCAGCTATTGAAGATTATGATGAAATTCTAGCAGAAAAAGATTTAGCGCCAAGTACCAAAACTATGTTACAAGGACAGCGTCAAAAAATAGCACAAGCACAACAGAGTGCTCAAAATTGGGAGATAATTTCCTAAAAATTTAAATTCAATTATTTAGTTAAGGTCGAGTGTAAACTCGGCCTTTTTTTTGTAATTTTTGTTTAGCATACATAAAGTTACTCATGTTTTTTAAAATTATGTTTGTAGCTTTTACTCTCTTAAAAAAACTAATTCGCCTTCAACATCGTTTGCTAAATCTTTTAATGTGGTTGTGGCTAGTGTTTTTTTAATGTCTTTTCGTGCGGCTTTCATATAATTATGCATGGCACACGGTTTTGCATCACTACACATTTGGAAGCCCAAAATACATCCATTGTATATTTTATCACCGTCAATTGCAATCACAATTTCTTTTAAGAGAATGCTTTCTATACGCTTCTTAGAAATGGTAAACCCCCCTTTAGAACCACGTTTGCTAATAATGATATTGTTTTTCACTAATTTCTGTAAAATTTTAGCCATAAAAGCTTCTGGACTATTGGTGGCCTCAGCAATTTCTTTTAGCCGCGTTTGTTTATTTTGTAATGCCGTGTGAGCAATGAATACGGAGGCTTTTATGGCGTGAGAACAAGCTTTGGAAAACATATATTTTAGTTTACTTTGGGCTAAAATAATATACTTTTTACAAATCGGATAAAAAAATCCTAATTAGTGACTTTAATCATATTTTGTGTACCTTTATAGTAATATCTTTGTCATGTTTTATAAACCAAAAATCAAGTAGTATGAGAAATTATTTTAAAATGAGTGTTTTGTTGCTTTCCTTTTCGGGAATCCTTATCAGTTGTGGGGGTGAGAAGAAGGAAGACAAGAAAAAAGAGAAAATTACATTAAATCAAAATAAATCTGAAAAAAAATCAGATAAAAAGAAAGATAAAGTTCCTGCTTCAGAGCGTGTAGCTCTAGACAATAAAGGGGTAGGGCCTATCACTAATTTGGAGTTGGCAGATAATATAGATCAAGATATGGCCAACAAAGGAAAAGGAGTATATGATAAAATGTGTACAGCTTGTCACAAAGCTACCAAGCGTTTTATTGGACCAGCTCCTGCCGGAATTTTAGAGAGAAGAAGCCCAGAGTGGGTAATGAATATGATTTTAGCGCCAGAAAAAATGGTGCGTGAAGATCCTTTAGCTAAAGACTTGCTAATTGAGTTTAACGGTTCTCCAATGGCTAACCAAGGACTCACAGAAGAGGAAGCAAGACAAGTGTTAGAGTATTTTAGAACATTATAGTAGAAACCTATTAATTATAACATGATGAAGATATTAAATTTAGGTCTTGGATTAATGATGGCAGCTTCTCTTTTTAGCTGTAATAATGGATCCGATAAAAATAAAAACAGTGGTAATGGTGCTTTGAGCAGCAATGCTGCAGAGCAGGTGTATGTGGCTCCTGGTGAGCACGATGATTATTACGCTTTTATCTCTGGTGGTTACAGTGGTAACTTATTGGTATACGGGCTTCCTTCAGGGAGAATGTTTAAAGAGATTCCGGTTTTCAGTCAGTTTCCAACTTCAGGTTATGGGTATTCAGAAGAAACCAAGCCTATGTTAAATACTTCTCACGGTTTTATTCCTTGGGGAGATGCACACCACCCTGATATTTCTCAAACAGATGGAGTAATAGATGGGCGTTGGGTATTTATTAATGAAAATAACACTCCGCGTATTGCTCGTATAGATTTAGAAACTTTTGAAACCGTTGAAGTGATAGAAGTGCCAAATAGTGCAGGTAACCATAGTTCTTCTTTTGTTACAGAAAATACAGAATATGTAGTGGCAGGAACTCGTTTTTCGGTTCCCATACCACAACAAGATATAAGTATTAAAGAGTACAAAGGAAAGTTTAAGGGGACTTTATCTTTTATAAAAGTAGATGAAGATTCTGGAAATATGGAGATCAAGTTTCAATTGATGATGCCAGGATTTAACTATGATTTATCACACCCAGGAAGAGGACAATCTCATGGTTGGTTCTTCTTTACCACTTATAATACGGAAGAAGCGAACTCCTTATTGGAAGTAAATGCTTCTCAAAACGATAAAGATTTTATCGCAGCGGTAAACTGGAAGAAAATTGAAGAATATGTGAATAATGGTGGAGGTGAAATGATGCCAGCAGAATATGCGCACAACCTGTATGACCATAATACCCATACAGCAACTTCTACAATGAAGAAAGAAGTGCTTATGGTAAACCCTACAGAGGTTCCTGGAGCTGTATACTTTATGCCAACTCCAAAATCACCTCACGGGGTTGATGTTTCTCCAGATGGACAATACATTATTGGTAATGGTAAATTATCTGCTAACCTTACCGTTCACTCGTTTCCAAAAATGCTAGAAGCAATTAAGAATGAGAAATTTGACGGCGAAGCTTATGGGATTCCAATTTTAGATTTTGAAGAAATCTTAGCAGGCGTTGTAGAGCAGGCAGGTTTAGGACCATTGCATAGTGAGTTTGATGATAAAGGAAATGCGTATACGACCTTCTTTATTTCTTCTGAAGTAGTAAAATGGAAATTAGATACTTGGGAAGTAGTAGATAGAAAACCAACTTATTACTCGCCTGGTCACTTAACGATTCCTGGAGGAAACTCACGTGATCCAGATGGTAAATACATGTTTGTGATGAACAAGATTACCAAAGATCGTTATTTGCCCGTAGGTCCAGAGCTGGAGCATTCAGCACAATTGTATGATATTTCTGGTGATAAAATGGAGTTGATTTCAGACTTTCCAACCCATGGGGAGCCTCACTACGCTGCTGCAATTAAGGCAGATAAAGTGGCACCAAAGTCTAAAAAATTCTATAAACTAGCAGAAAACACGCATCCTTATGCTGCAAAAAATGAAGGTGAAACTAAGGTAGTTCGCGATGGTAATATAGTTCACGTGTATATGACGACTATTCGTAGCCACTTCTCACCAGATAATATAGAAGGAATCAAAGTGGGAGATAAAGTATATTTCCACATTACTAACTTAGAGCAAGATTTTGATGTACCTCACGGGTTCGCAATGATAGGACAGAATAACTCAGAATTGCTAATTATGCCAGGACAAACAAAAACAAGTGTTTGGGAGCCTACTAAAGTAGGAGTTTGGCCATTCTATTGTACAGATTTCTGTTCTGCACTTCACCAAGAGATGCAAGGATACATTCGCGTTTCTCCAAAAGATTCTGATATAGAATTAGATTGGTCTCTAGGGGACGATGCCGAAGAATAAGAATTGTTATTTGATTGATTGATTTTTTCAAACGGCGGGGATTGTCCTATCTCGACAGTCCCCGCTTTTTTAGTACCAGTTTATTGGTCACATTTTAATGGCTAATAGATAAAATTTCCAAAAACACTTTATTATGAAAGCAGCTAGCGCTATAATGATTATTGGTTCTGCTCTATTGCTAAGTTTATTTATTTATCCGCTTTGGACGGTAGAATTAGAAGCTCCACAATATCCAGATGGGTTAGGAATGCATATTCACCTTGACGGTCTTGTAGGATTTACCGAATATGATTTGCAAAATATAGATGGATTAAACCATTATATTGGAATGCAGAAATTACCCTTACCAGAAAATATGTGGGAATTTAGAACATTCCCCGCAGTTGTTGGATTTATGGCAGGTTTAGGAATATTTATAGGATTCTTAGGTTTGTTTAATGTAGTTTCCTACAAATGGTTTTTAGGTTGGTTAATTTTAATGTCTATACTAGGAGTCTTAGGAATGTATGACTTCAATTCTTGGTTAATAGATTATGGAACCAATCTAGATCCTAAAGCTATTATTAAAGTTACCGATAAAGAGGGCAATCCATTTAGTTATAAACCACCTTTATTAGGATCAAGAGATATCCTTAACTTTACAGCCAATTCATATCCTGCATTAGGAGGTATTTTATTAACTGTAGGAATGTTTTTAACTTTTGTAGCGTACTTGATTGGATTAAAAACAGCAAAAAAATGAAAAATTTAAGTGCTTTAGTTGTCTTAATACTCACTTTAGTAAGTTGCAGTATGGAAAAGCAACCTATTGCTTATGGAGAAGACAGTTGCGATTTTTGTAAAATGACCATCGTAGATCAAATTCACGGTGCCGAGCTTATTACAGATAAAGGGAAAGTGTATAAATTTGATGCCTTAGAATGTATGCTCAATTTTGAAGCCGATATGGATAAAGAAAAAGTTGGGCAATTCTATACAAACCACTTTCTAAACCCTGGCGAACTGATTAGGGCAGAGGAAGCAAGTTTTTTAATTACTGAAAACATCCCTAGCCCAATGGGTGAATTCATTACCGCATTTCCTTCACAAAAAGAGGCAGAAAAAGTACAAGCCGAAAAAGACGGAGAGATTTACAATTGGGAAGCACTCATAAAACAGCAAAATCACTAAAAAC
Organism: Mesonia ostreae; assembly: GCF_031845265.1. NCBI lineage: Bacteria > Pseudomonadati > Bacteroidota > Flavobacteriia > Flavobacteriales > Flavobacteriaceae > Mesonia > Mesonia ostreae. The sequence continues at coordinate 299,993 of NZ_JAVRBG010000002.1, forward strand.
TTAAGCGCCTAAAAGCATTTTTTAATATGATCTTCCGGCTATCTACTTTATTTTTTCTATTCTTTTTTTTCCTTTACGGATTTAATTCCGCGGAAGCGCAAATTATAGTTTGTGATTCATGTGAAATTTCTAGTATAAAAGCAGCTGTAGAAGCCGCTACACCAAAAGATACGATTTTAATAAAAGCAGGAACTTATAAGGAAAATTCTATTATTATTGATAAACCATTGACACTACTAGGTGAAAATTTGCCTACTCTAGATGGAGAAAATAAAGGCGATATTATTCAAATTTTTGCTGATGATGTCACTGTAGACGGACTTAAATTAATTAATGTAGGCTCTAGTTATACAGAGGATTTTGCGGCAATTAGAGTAAGTAGAGCAAAAAATTTTGTGATTCAGAATTTAGAATTGCGTAAAATTTTCTTCGGAATTTATTTAGAAAAATCTAGAGAAGGTATTGTACGTAACAATAAGATTATGGGCGATGCTGTTTCTGAACATAATTCGGGAAATGGAATACAATTGTGGTATTCTAAAAAAATAGAGATTACCAATAATTCCATTCAAAAAGTGCGCGATGGCATTTATCTAGAATTTGCCGATGACTGTAAGATTACAAAAAATTTAAGTAAAGATAATTTACGCTACGGATTGCATTTTATGTTTTCTAACGATGACGTGTACAACGATAATATTTTTGAAAATAATGGTGCCGGAGTTGCCGTGATGTTTTCAAAACGAATTCATATGAAACGGAATAAATTTCAGTACAATTGGGGAACAGCAGCTTACGGATTACTACTGAAAGAAATAAATGATGCCGAAATCGCTAATAATACTTTTGAAGAAAATACCACCGGAATCAATGTAGAAGGTTCTAACCGAATCAACTATACAGGAAATACGTTTAAAAATAATGGCTGGGCGGTAAAGGTGAAAGGGGCTTGTTATAACAATGTTTTTATCAATAATAACTTCCTTTACAATTCATTTGATGTAAGCTACAACGCTCGTTTAAACGACAATAAATTTTATCAAAATTTTTGGAGTGAGTATACTGGCTATGATTTAGATGAGGATGGCTTTGGTGATGTCCCTTATCGACCTGTGAAACTTTTTAGTTATATCGTGAATAGAACGCCAGAAACCATAATTCTTATGCGTAGTCTTTTTGTAGATATTATAGATTTTTCTGAGAAAGTTTCTCCGGTTTTTACACCAGATAATTTATTAGATGAAGCCCCATTAATGAAAAAGTACTCATGGTAAAATTAGAGAATATACATAAAAAGTTTGGCAAGAATGAAGTTCTAAAGGGAGTAGATTTAGAAATTCCTAAGAACGGAATCTTTGCTATTCTAGGCCCAAATGGTTCGGGGAAAACTACTTTAATTAAATCCATATTAGGAATGGTGGTTCCAGATAAGGGAAAGATTTATATAGATGGTAAACAAACTCACTCCAGTGGTCTTTATCGAAAAAACATTGATTATTTGCCTCAAATAGCTAATTTCCCGAGCAATCTAGGAGTGAAAGAGCTTATTCAAATGATTCAAGATTTAAGAGGAGGTAGTGCCAACTCAGATCATCTAATTGAATTATTTCAGTTAGAACCTTTTTTAGATAAAAAATTGAGCAACCTTTCAGGAGGAACAAAACAGAAAGTAAATCTAGTACTTACATTTATGTTTGACAGTCAGTTGGTGATTTTAGACGAACCTACTACTGGTTTAGATCCTATCGCTTTATTGCATTTAAAAGAATTGATTCAGCAAGAAAAAGAGAAAGGAAAAACCGTTTTGGTAACCTCTCACATTATGAGTTTTGTAGAAGAAGTTTCAGATGAAATTGTTTTTATTTTAGAGGGAAAAATTTACTTCAAAGGAAATATAACGCAGTTGAGAGAAAAAACGGGAGAACAAGATTTTGAACGTGCTATTGCTCACCTTTTAAAGAAAAGCCATGCTTAAAATATTAAAATATAGTTTTTTTGATTTAATACGAAGTAGATGGAGCTACGTTTATCTTCTATTTTATCTGCTGTTGGGTTTTGTATTGTTGTTTTTAAATGAAGACTTATCTAAAGCAGTGATTACATTAATGAATGTAATTATCATTTTAGTGCCGCTTATCGGGACTATTTTCGGAGTTATGTATTATTACGACTCCAAAGAATTTACAGAATTATTATTGGCGCAGCCAGTAAAACGATCATCCATATTTATTGGGCAATACCTAGGCGTTTCTTTATCATTAGTAATGAGTTTGGTTTTAGGTCTAGGTTTGCCTTTTGTTTTTTATGGGTTGTTTGAGTCTGCTGCCATTTGGGATTTTAGTTTATTACTGGTGACTGGCTCTATGCTTACCTTTATATTTACTGCCTTAGCGTTTAATATCGCTTTGTACAATGAGAATAAAATTAAAGGCTTTAGCTATGCCATTCTTATGTGGTTGTTTTTAGCAGTAATCTATGATGGTTTATTTTTAATGTCTCTTATTGTATTTGAAACCTATCCTTTAGATAAATTTACGCTGATTGCAACGGTTTTCAATCCTATAGATTTATCCCGGATTTTAATTTTACTTAAACTAGATATCGCTGCTTTGTTGGGATATACCGGAGCTATTTTTCAAAAGTTTTTTGGTACCAATATGGGCTTGTTCTTAGCTTTGGGATCTTTAATGATTTGGATACTTCTTCCCGTATTAAATATTTATAGAAAAGCTAAAAAGAAAGATTTTTAAATTAGAGAACGCTTGTAACTAGGCAGAATTTAATCTGAATTAATTGCCTTTTTAACTTTAGCTCTTTTCACATTCTATAAAAATTGCTGAAAAATTCTTTGATATAAGAAAATTTCTTGTGAGCCATTGGGGCTTGTGTTAAGTTTTGGTACCTTAGTCTTATAGATGATATAGCAGTATTGAATAATCTAGAATATTCATAAACAAAGATTTTAAGCTTCAAAATGACATGTTAAGTACCAAAAAACAAACTTTAATTGTTCTTAGTCTTTTTTTTTTAGCGGCATTAGCAGGGCTATTTTTACGGTATTTGAATGTGAATCCGTTAGAGGAAATTAATTTTAGATACTTCGTTCATACACACTCTCACGTAGCTTTGTTAGGGTGGATTCATTTAAGCTTAATGCTCCTTATTAATAAGCTAGTCCTAAAAAAGTATGTTCCGCTCCGGGTGTATTCTCGCTTATTTTACGCCACCTTATTTTCGGTAGTTGGAATGCTGCTCAGCTTTCCTTTTCAAGGATATGCAGCCATATCTATAGGTTTCTCTACCTTATTCATTTTGATAAGTTATGTTTTTTATTGGGCGTTTATTCACTATATACCTAAAGAAGAACGACAAACTTCTGGTTTAAAATGTATTCGCTATGCACTTGTTTATATGGTGCTATCAAGTTTGGGAACATGGGCTATTGGTGCAGTAATGTCTACTCTAGGGCCAACTTCAGATTGGTATAGAATCTCCATTTATTTTTATTTGCATTTTCAATACAATGGCTGGATGATTTTATCTTTAGTTGGTTTAATACTATTGATTTTTGAAAACCAGGATATTTATTTCGGGAAACGCAATTTTAGTCGGTTTTTGCTAACTTTTCACTTCGGAATAGTGCTAAGCTTTTTTATCTCAGTATTGTTTACCAATCCGCCAGATATATTTTATTTGTTAGCAGTGATTGGAGCGGCATTACAATTGATGTCTTTTAATTTCCTCTTTACTTTCTTCCGAAAAATCAAATGGATTCTCCTACAAAAATTCACCCGATTACAACGCAACCTCTTCCGCTGGTTTGTGGTATTGCTGGCCAGTAAATTAATCATGCAATTTTTGGCTGGCTTTCCACAAATCGCACCTTGGATCACGCAATATAAAAACTTAAGCATAGGTTTTTTACATTGGGTATTTTTAGGAGTCACCTGTATAGGTTTATTTTTAGTGCTAGACTTTATAGGAATGTTTAAAATTAATCTCTTACAATTTAGCTTATACGTCGTGGCTTTTTTAGGAACAGAAATATTAATTTTCTTAAAACCCTTATCAAACATATTTGACCTCCCTCTTCCTAATAATTACAACTGGTGGCTTTTTTATGCAAGTCTACTCTTAGTCTTAGTGATAGGAAGTATGTGGTTCAGGCAGATTCAGCTAAGCATAAAAAAAGACCGCCCGTAGGCAGTCTTTCGTAGTTTATTTCTTGTCCTTATTTGGCGGATATTTTTTCATAACCTCCATAACGATTTCATTTATACGCTCAATTTTTGCTTCGCGTTCTTGAGAGAGAACCCCAGTTCCCATTCCTTGCCATACCAGCTCTTTCTTTTCTGCATCAATAAAATCTATATATAAAGTTCCTTCCGTAGAAGTGCTTACAGTTTCTCTTCCCATTCCTCCGTAATAATAAGGCGTCCATCCGTAGCTATATCCAAAGTTATTTCTGTAAATATCTACGTTGGTATTCGTTTTGGTAAAAATACTCACCAATAAACTGGGATTAGTAGATTTTACGAGCCCCTTTTGGGTAAGTTCCGCTTCAATAGCTCTTAAGATTCTCTTTTTATCTAAGTCAGATATTTCTGCTTTATCAATTCCTGGCTTATAAAAAGCAAACGATTGATATTTATTAAAATCTACCGCCTCGTCGTAATCTGTCGCTACTTTTACACTACTGCAGGAAGTAACGAATAAAGTAACAAAGGTTAATACCGGAATTAAAAGTTGAAATCTTCTCATAGCATTTTATTTTTAGGGCGTTCGGGCGGGCTTTCGCGAGTCGCTTTTTGGTTTAGAAAAAAAACCAAAAGAGCTTCAACAAATCGCTCAATCCCTAACGCAAATTAGTCTTTTAATAATGCCGGATCTACTTGATGAGGAATGGTAACTTTTAAGTGAGGCTCCAATTCCATCGCACGTTTTATGGCAAAAATAGCTCCATCATTTCGTGCCCAAGAACGTCTAGCAATCCCATTATTTACATCCCAAAAAAGCATAGACTTTAATCGTCTGTCGGCATCTAAACTACCATCAAGTACCATACCAAAACCACCGTTTACTACTTCGCCCCAGCCAACGCCACCGCCATTATGTATGCTTACCCAAGTGGCTCCTCTAAAGCTATCTCCTATCACATTTTGTATCGCCATATCTGCTGTAAACTGGCTGCCGTCATAAATGTTGGAGGTTTCACGGTAAGGTGAATCTGTTCCCGAAACATCGTGATGGTCTCGGCCTAAAATAACCTGTCCAATTTCGCCATTTTTTATCGCTTTATTAAAGGCTTCAGCTATTTTCATTCTTCCTTCCGCGTCAGCGTAAAGAATACGAGCCTGAGAACCTACCACCAATTTATTTTCTTGTGCGCCTTTAATCCAAGTAATATTATCTTGCATTTGTTGCTGAATTTCTTCCGGAGCATTTTTCTTTAATTCTTCTAGAACCTGCGTCGCAATCTCATCGGTTTTAAGTAAATCTTCAGATTTCCCCGAAGCACAAACCCATCTAAACGGACCAAAACCAAAATCGAAACACATAGGTCCCATAATATCTTGAACGTAACTAGGATACTTAAAGTTCTTGCCATCTTCGTTCATAATATCAGCGCCAGCTCTAGAAGCTTCTAATAAAAAGGCATTTCCGTAATCAAAGAAATAAGTTCCTTTTGCCGTATGTTTATTGATTGCTTCTACTTGGCGTTTTAAACTCTTCTGAACTTCAGTCTTAAACTGCTTAGGGTTGTTAGCCATCATCTCGTTAGCTTCTTCGTAAGAAAGACCAACAGGATAATAACCTCCCGCCCAAGGATTATGAAGAGAAGTTTGATCACTTCCCAAATCGATACGAATATTTTCTTCGTCAAATTTCTCCCAAACCTCTACGATGTTTCCATCATAGCCAATAGAAATAGCTTCTTTGTTTTCTTTAGCTTCTTTTACACGCTTGGCAAGTTGATCTAAATCGCTAATCACTTCTTTCACCCAACCTTGAGAATGTCTTGTTTTGGTCGCTTTAGGATTAACTTCTGCGCAAACGGTAACACAACCTGCAATATCTCCTGCTTTAGGTTGAGCACCGCTCATTCCTCCTAATCCGGAAGTAACAAAAAGGCCGCCTTGAGGCTCTTTTTTAATTTTTCTAAATCCATTTAAAACGGTAATCGTAGTTCCGTGAACAATTCCCTGCGGACCTATATACATAAAGCTTCCGGCAGTCATTTGTCCAAATTGAGTAACTCCAAGGGCATTAAATTTCTCCCAATCATCGGGTTTGGAATAATTGGGAATCATCATTCCGTTGGTAACTACTACTCTTGGAGCGTCTTTATGAGAAGGGAACAAGCCCATTGGGTGTCCGCTGTACATCGCTAAAGTCTGTTCATTGGTCATTTCAGCTAAATATTTCATCACCAAATGGTATTGCGCCCAGTTTTGGAAAACGGCTCCATTACCACCATAGGTAATTAATTCGTGCGGATGTTGTGCTACTGCGTGATCCAAATTATTCTGAATCATCAACATAATGGCTTTTGCCTGCTCACTTTTTCCAGGATAATCGTTTATAGAACGCGCATAAATCTTATGCTCGGGAAGAAAACGGTACATATAAATTCTTCCGTAGGTGTTTAGTTCTTCTCTAAACTCTGGAAGTAAAGTAGCGTGATGCTGCGGCTCAAAATACCTCAAGGCATTTTGTAAGGCTAACTTTTTTTCTTCTTTTGTAAGTATATCTTTACGCTTAGGCGCGTGATTGATTGTGGTATCGTATTCTTTTTTTACGGGAAGTTCATTTGGGATTCCTTGTAAGATTTCTTCTTTAAAAGTCATATTTTCAGTGTTCAGTGTTCAGTGTTGTTTTAGTTAATTTAATTAATAGTCTCTAGAAGGAACATTATAAATGATTTTTTTTTACTCCCTTTCCTCTGGAAAGGGTTGGGGATAGGATGAATTTAATGTTTATCATCTCGTCCCCTCCTAATTCCTCCCCTGGGGGAGGAATTAAAAAAGATAATTATCGAGTGTACTAATGTCATTCCTACTTAGAGGAATCTCTCGTTCTAAGCAAAAAACTATTCCTGCCCACCTCAATTTCTATATAGACATGATAAGCGAGGTTCTACGTGCTCCACTCTAAATGACAATTAAAATTATATAAACGTTTTCTAAATTACTACCAACTGATCATTACTCCCTCTTTTTATCATATCCATAGGGGCAATGACGGCATCCGCTTTTACAGCAATATCCTCTTTTTAAATGATATTGAGCCGTAAAACATTTGTAGCCTTCTGGTGTGAGGTAATAATCTCCCTCTTCTAAAGGAATATGCTTCTTTAAGTTCATAGATTCCAAAAATAAGGATTTTTAACCTGAAATAGAAGTATTACAAGTCGGATAAAGCTTTAATACTTCCGCAGAAGAATAAAACGTTGTATTTTTGCAAAAAGTATAGGCTTGTTCAACTTAACTCCTTCTTCCAATCAATTTATAATCCAAAAAAATGGAGTGGAAGTCTTTTTAAAACGGGAAGATTTATTGCATCCGTTGGTTTCTGGAAATAAGTTTAGGAAATTAAAATACAATCTTCAAGAAGCTAAGAAACAGGGTAAAGACACGATACTTACTTTTGGAGGCGCTTTTTCCAATCATATTGTGGCCACTTCCGCAGCAGCGAAATTGTCACAACTAAAATCTATTGGAGTCATTAGAGGAGAAGAATTGGGAGGTGAAAATTTAGAAAAAACACTTCTGCAAAATCATACTTTAAGAAACGCAAAAGAAATGGGGATGCAGTTGTTTTTTGTAGATAGAGAAACCTACCGAAATAAAGAAAAGCAATCCTTTATAGAAGCATTAAAAAACAAATTTGGAGATTTTTATTTAGTACCCGAAGGAGGAACCAATGATTTGGCAATTAAAGGTTGCGAAGAAATTTTAACCGAAGCAGATAAAAATTTTGATGTGGTTTGCTGCCCTGTAGGAACGGGAGGGACGGTATCTGGAATAATTAATTCGTCTTACGAGCAACAACATATTTTAGGCTTTTCGGCGCTTAAGGGAGACTTCTTAAAAGATGAAGTCGCACAACTCGTAAAAAAAAAGAACTGGGAGATTATAATAGATTATCATTTTGGCGGTTATGCTAAAGTAGATCGCACTTTAATCGACTTTATAAATGATTTTAAAACGCACTATAATGTACTTTTAGATCCTATTTATACGGGAAAGATGATATATGGCATTTTTGATAGGATAGAAAAGGAAGAATTTACTAAAAATACCCGTATTTTAGCGGTTCATACTGGAGGTTTACAAGGAATCTCTGGAGTTAATAAAAAATTGATTAAAAAAAACCTACCCAAAATTAATACTTAGAGATGAAAGGAAGAATTTTTATTGCAGTGTTAGTATCAGGACTTGTACTTAGTTCTTGCGGAAGTAAAAAAAAGATAGCTAAGTCTGGCAAATATAGAACTCATGAAACTGTCACTTATAATGATAGAAGAGATAATAGTCCTAGAAGAAATGACAATACTGTAGTTCCTAATCCAACTAGAGAAGATGTCAATGCCAAAAATCCAACTGCGAACGCTCCCGTTTTTGAAGACAATAACGAATGGTATATTTATGAATATTCCCAAATTGCAAAAGATGAAATGGCACTTTACGGAATTCCTGCGAGTATTACCCTCGCACAAGGTATACTGGAATCTAGTGCAGGAAAAGGGAAACTTACCTTAAAATCTAACAATCATTTTGGAATTAAATGTAATGGTTGGGAGGGTGAGAAAGTCTATCACGATGATGATACGTACCAAGAGTGTTTTAGAAAATACAAGGATCCTAAATATAGTTTTAGAGACCATTCCCTGTTTTTAAAAGATAGAAGACGTTATTCGGCTCTTTTTAATTTAAAGAAAGACGATTATAAAGGTTGGGCTTATGGTTTAAAAAAAGCAGGATACGCAACAGATCCTCGCTATCCTGCAAAATTAATTAGTATTATTGAAAGGTATCAATTACAGCGTTTTGATGATGAAGTTTTAGGTAATGGAAGCAGGGACGGTTTACCTTCCAGAGAGACTAAAGTAGATTATACAAGCATTCGTTATACGGTTAGAAAAGGAGATACTTTATACAGTATTTCAAAACGTTACAATTTAACCATCGAAGAATTAAAGTCTATCAATAAATTAAGAAGTGATAATTTGGCCATTGGTCAGAAATTATACGTAAAAACATTTTAAAAGAAATACAGCTATGTTGTATCAAAGAAGTAGTCAACTTTTTAAAGAAGCACAAAAATACATTCCGGGAGGAGTAAATTCGCCAGTACGAGCATTTTCTGCCCTTGGCGGAAATCCAATTTTTATTAAAGAAGCCAAAGGAGCTTACATCTATGATGAAGATGGTAGAAAGTATATAGATTATATCAACTCATGGGGTCCAATGATTTTAGGACACGCACATCAGCCTGTGGTAGATGCCGTGATAGAGAAAACCAAAAAGGGAACCTCTTTTGGAACGCCTACAGAGATTGAAACGCAAATCGCAAAATTAGCCACTCAAATGGTGCCTAATATTGACCAGATTAGAATGGTGAATAGCGGTACAGAAGCTTGTATGAGTGCGGTGAGACTTGCACGAGGATTTACAGGAAAAGATAAAATCATCAAATTTGCGGGTTGTTATCACGGGCATAGTGATTCATTTTTAATCCAAGCAGGAAGTGGTGCGGTGACTTTTGGAACACCTAATTCTCCAGGGGTAACAAAAGGAACGGCGCAAGATACTTTATTGGCGCAATTTAATAATTTGCTGAGTGTAGAAGAATTAATCAAAGCAAATGCAAAGGAAATCGCGTGTATAATTGTAGAGCCTATTGCGGGTAATATGGGATGCATTCCGCCTCAGAAAGGCTTTTTAGAAGGACTAAGACAACTTTGTGATAAAAACGATATACTACTTATTTTTGATGAGGTGATGACAGGTTTCCGTCAAGCGGAAGGAGGAGTGCAACAGCGATTAAATATAAATGCCGATATTGTTGCTTTCGGGAAAGTAATAGGCGGCGGACTCCCAGTGGGTGCTTTTGCAGCCCGAAAGGAAATTATGAATCATTTAGCACCCATAGGTCCCGTCTACCAAGCAGGAACCCTTAGCGGAAATCCTTTAGCGATGGCCGCAGGTTTAGCGATGCTTACCGAGCTTCACGAAAATCCTGAAATTTTTAAAAGTATAGATAAGAAAACCGTTTACCTTAAAGAAGGATTAGATAAGGTGCTAAACAAAAACGGAGTTACTTATACTATTAATCAAATAGGATCTATGATTTCTATACATTTTTCTGAAACGCCAGTGATAGATTTTGAAACTGCCGCTTTAGGAAACAATGAATACTTTAAAAAATTCTTCCACGGCATGTTGGAAGAAGGTATTTATATTGCCCCAAGTGCTTTTGAAACTTGGTTTATTTCTGAAGCATTATCGTATGAGGATTTAGATAAAACCATTGCTGCCGCAGATAAAATCACCGCAGGCTGGTAGGTTAATTTCATAAAGTACATTTATAAGTTTTAAAAAGAGAGGCCTCACATCTGTGAGGTTTGTTATGTTTTGAAGCTCTCGGTCTTATCTACTCATTTAAAAAGTTATTTTTACTACAATCTATAAAAAGAGAATCTTCTAAAGGAGACAAGCCAATCTCTTTGCGCAAAATATTTGTAGTTGCTTTGGAAGAGAAGCAAGGCATACCAAAGGCTGAACCGTATAAAACCTCTTTCCCACCGCTTTTCCACCAAAAGTGTTTATCCAAAACTGTAGCTATAAATTCTCTATTTAAATTGCCTTTATCTGCTTCTTTTACAAGCATTTTTATTTTACGCCTATCGCTCAATAAGCGGTATGGGTTATGTAATAATATTACTTGAGAAGCGCCACCAACACATTGTTGTTCAAAATTAGCTTCACCTAGTAAATTCTTACTTGGATAGCCATATTTCTCGATGATCTCAAAAAGATTTACAAAATGGATAGAATCAATTTTAACTGCTAAGTTCTTATCGATTTGAGTATAAATTTCTCTTTCTCTTATTCCTTGATCTAAACCATACATTTGGCAAAGCTCAAATGCTAAAGAATCTCGTAGGTGCTTACTTATGAGCTCATTTTTTTGCGTTTCTAAAGTTTAACCTTGATTCTTATTTGAGTTGCAACTCAATAAAAGTACGCTAAAAACGGCACACATAACTTTAACCATAAATTGAGTATTACAAATTTATTTTTTTACTGAATTTTAAAGATAGTTAAAATAAACTTATAGATAATTTATTCATAATTTGAATGATCAAAAAGTTTTGTGCGATAGCCCTCACAGTCTCTAAGTTTTGGGATTGAAAACGTATGAGATATTATTGCGTACTAAGATTTAAAATTCAGCAATTTATAGCTCTCTATTAATTTGCAGCAACTCCTCCAGATAATCCCTTTTATTAGAAAGTCTAGGGATTTTGTGTTGTCCGCCAAGCTTATTGTTTTTCTTAGACCAAGTATAAAATAAATGATGTTTAGCAATACGCACCTGTAGTCTAGTTAAGGTGACGTTATTTTTTCGCTTGGCTTCATAATCGCTATTAAGAGTTTGTAAAGCTTCATCCAAACAACGTTCAAATTCTTGAAGATCTTTTGGCGGAGTTTTAAACTCGATGATCCATTCATGAGCACCTTTATCTTTGCCTTCCATAAAAACAGGACCAGCCGTATAATCTACAATTTCGCAGCAGGTGAGTTGCGTGGCTTTCTTAAGCGCTTCTTCCGCATTTTCTATAATTAACTCTTCTCCAAATACGTTAATGTGGTGTTTTGTTCTTCCGGTAACTCTTATGCGATAAGGATAAGTAGAAGTAAATCTAACCGTATCGCCTATTTTATATCTCCATAATCCTGCATTGGTGGTAATAATAATAGCATAATTAACGCCTATTTCTACTTCGCTTAACGGAATTGTTTTCTCATCATTAGAATCATACACATCCATCGGGATAAATTCGTAGAAGATACCATAATCTAGCATCAGTAAAAGTTCTTTGCTGTTGTTTCTATCTTGTACCGCAAAAAAACCTTCCGAAGCATTATAAGTCTCGTAATATTTAAAATTAGGCTTAGTGATTAGTTTATGGTATTGATCGCGGTAAGGTTCAAAACTTACGCCGCCATGAAAGTACACTTCCAAATCTGGCCATACTTCTTGTAAGCTTGTTTTTTGGGTGTATTGCATCACATTATTGAGTAGCACTAACATCCACGAGGGTACTCCCGCTAGGCTGGTTACATTCTCTTGTATGGTAGTTTTTACAACGGCTTGCATTTTAGCTTCAAAATCGCTCATCAACGAGATTTCATTGTTGGGTGTAGAACTGTAGGTCGCCCAAAATGGCATATTGTCTATTAAAATAGCCGATAAGTCTCCAAAAACAGTTCCATTTTCTTTATAAAGCTCCTTACTTCCGCCTAAGCGTAAACTTTTACCCGTAAATAACTGCGAATTTTCATTATTATTCAAATAAAGACATAGTAAATCTTTACTCGCCGCATAATGACATTGCTCTAAAGACTCTGGACTCACAGGTACAAATTTACTTTTCGCATTTGTAGTTCCGCTAGATTTGGCAAACCATTTAATAGGTGTGGGCCAAAAAATATTGTTTTCTCCTCTTCGACTTCTTTCTATGAGAGGCTCAAATTCTTCATAGGTTTGAATGGGCACTCTCTGGGTAAAGGTTTGGTAATTCCGAATACTAGCAAAGTCATATTTCTTGCCTATAAGCGTGTCTTTTGACTTCTCAATGAGCTGATGTAAAATTTCAGTTTGTACCTCGTGCGGGTATTTAATGAACAGCTCCATTTGATGAATTCTTTTCTTTAAGAACCAGGAAGCAATCGAATTTACAATGGGGATTGGCATTAATCGTGTATATTTAAACCTTTAATGAAAGTTATAAAAATAAAACTTAAAAGTGGATAGAATCACTTTCTTTGCAAAAATATACAAAATATGCTGTTTGAAGGAGTATTAAAAAAAATGCCTACGGAATTAAAAGAGGAAGTTCAATATTATATGGTTTTTGAGAATGATTTTCTACACGTGAATCAGCTTTTAGGCCAAAAAATAAGTCTTTCCTTCGTTAAATACCAATGCTTAAACTGCGAAAAAGACAAAAAAATATTTCGACAAGGTTTTTGTTACGATTGTTTTTATGAGATTCCGCAAGCTGGAGATTGGATAATGAAACCAGAGCTAAGTACTGCACATTTAGAACAGGAAGATAGAGATTTGGAGTATGAAAAACGTGTTCAATTACAACCGCACATTGTGTATTTAGCCAATTCGAGTAATGTAAAAGTTGGCGTGACTAGAAAAACACAAGTTCCTACGCGTTGGATAGATCAAGGTGCGCACGAAGCTTTAGAGATTTTGGAAGTTCCCAATCGTTACCTTGCGGGAATTGCCGAGGTAGCGCTAAAAGATCATGTAGCCGATAAAACCAATTGGCGAACTATGTTAAAAAATGAGATTGAAGATGTGAACTTGGAGGAAACCAGAAATGAGTTGTTGCAGTTTTTACCAGAAGAGGTGGAGCCTTATATTTTAAAAAATAATAAAGAAACCGAAATTAATTTTCCTGTAATAAGTTACCCTAAAAAACTTAAAAGTTTAAACCTTATTAAAACCTTAGATTATACGGGTGTTTTAAAAGGAATTAAAGGACAGTATCTATTATTTGAAGATGATATAGTTTTTAACGTTAGAAACAATGCAGGTCTTTATATTGAGTTGAAAGTATAACTGAATTTTCTAAAACATCAGTTTGGAAAGAAAATGGAATGTGGCGGCCGAGTGATTTTCAATAGAAAATTATATTGAAGCTACAAAACGAAAATCTCAAAATGCTAGCAAATACAAATAGCTTTCTTACAAAGGAGAGTGAGATTCTTCCTTCGTCGGAATGACAGATTTTTAAAGTTTCTACATTGGCAAATACAAGCAGTTTTTTGCAAAATAGAGAAATTAAATTGTTGTAGGTTAGGAGCAAGTTAATCCACTAGGGTTTTTGCTCTCTTTCCTCTGGAAAGGGCTGGGGCAGGATAAGTTTACTTTTGCATTAAACTAGTAGATATTTTGGAAAACCTCGCTTGGTTCTTAGCATGTAATAAAGGCTCAATAGCAATATTGAACCTTATTTTATATAAAGATAAGCGTTATAGCTTATATATCTTCTTGATCTCTTAAATGCTGAATATAAGACGCTTTTTGAAGCTGTCTTCTTTTCGCCACAGAAGGTTTTGTGAAATGTTTATTATCTCTCAATCTTTGAAGAGTCTTCGTATCACGATACTTTCTTTTTAAGCGTTTTAAAGCACGCTCTATCTTCTCACCGTCTTTTACTTTTACAATTAGCATATAGTGTATTTTTAATTTTAAAATTTATAAGGATACATCGCGTTCCATCTCAATTCCTTACGAACCAAACAGGCCTGTGAAAATTGAGGTGCAAATATATAAATAATTATCTATATACGAAGCAAAAAAAGATATTTTAAAAAGATTTACCCAAGATAATTTCTTAAGATTTTATTCTTAGAAGAATCTTTTAATTTCCTTATTCCTTTTTCTCTAATTTGCCTCACGCGCTCTCGGGTAAGTCCAAAAGTATCACCTATTTCTTCTAAACTCATGGCTTGGTGATTTCCTAAACCATAAAACAATCGAATCACATCTGCTTCTCTAGGAGATAAGGTATCTAAAGCTCTCCCAATTTCAATGGTTAGCGAGTCGTGAATTAAAGCTTGATCTGGATTTGGAGATTCTCCAGTATTGATTACATCATATAAACTAGAAGTTTCTCCTTCTCTAAGTGGCGCATCCATAGATAAATGCCTACCTGAGTTTTTTAAAGATTGTCTTACCACGCTAATGCTAAGATCTAATTCTTTAGCAATTTCTTCGGGAGTAGGAGGACGCTGATTGGTTTGTTCTAAATGAGAAAAAGCTTTGTTGATTTTATTGATAGAACCAATCTTATTTAGCGGTAAGCGTACAATTCTAGACTGTTCGGCTAAAGCCTGTAAAATGGATTGTCTAATCCACCATACGGCATAGGAGATAAATTTAAAACCTCTGGTCTCATCAAATCTTTTGGCTGCTTTTACTAAACCTACATTTCCTTCGTTAATAAGATCAGGTAATGTTAAGCCTTGATTTTGATATTGTTTAGAAACGGAAACCACAAACCGGAGATTGGCTGTAGTTAATTTATCTAAAGCTACTTGATCTCCTTCTCTAATTTTTTGTGCTAGTTCTACTTCCTCTTCCGCAGTAATTAAATCTACTTTTCCAATGTCTTGCAAATACTTATCTAAAGAAACCGACTCTCTATTGGTTACTTGTTTGGTAATTTTAAGTTGTCTCATATTGCAAAACTGTTTTGGATGTAAGTTAGTAAAAAAGTGATAACCAAGATGTTTTTAATTTTTATCTTTATTTTTCCCTTTTCCAAATAAATCTTTTAAAACGTTTCCTGCAGCCTCTTTGATCTTGTCCTCTCTGTCTTTTTCTTTTGTGGTATTGGGAGTAGCACCCGTACTATCTTGAGGCGTTGTATTAGTATTTCCCTCTGGGTTTGTATTCTTATCTATGAAGTCTTTTATCTTATCTTTTGTGCTCTCAATAGCCTTATCTTTTTGAACTTCAATAATACGTTGCGTTAGCTCTTGTACAGCTTGCTTGGTATTGATATTAATATTAGGATTGTCAAAAGAGCCACTCAAACCAATAGGTAAATTTACGTTCATAGACTCTATTTCTGTTGCACTTAATTTTGCCAGTTGTCCACCTACTTCAGAGCCTAAGTATTTTGCAGGAATATTTAAATCTAAATGATAGTTCATTACATTTTCAAAACTATGCGAACCGCCAGCCGTAACTTTAATTCCTTTAACATCAAAATCAAAAGGTTTTAAATTAATATTACCATCGCTAAAAGTTAAGTTGGTTTGTAGGTCTTTTAAATTTAGGTTGTCTAAATTAATAAAATCTAAGCTTCCGTCGAGTCTGGATAATAAAGGCATCTTTTCGCTATCCACTTTGGCATCTAAAATTTGAGCAAAAGCATCTCCTGCCAAACTTGCCATGATAGGAGTAAGATCTTTAGTTAGATTTCCTTTAAGATTAAGTGTTGTGTTTAGGTTTCCTTGAAGTGCTTTGGCTATTGGTGCTAAATTTTGAATAATTTCCATTCCGTTAAAAGATTGTACAATATCAATGCTATTTAAACCTAATTTCATATCAAAAGTAGGGGTAGCATTTTTGGTAGATACATTTCCGTTAATGGCAATATTTCCGCCAAAAATATTGGATGTAATGTTTTCTAAACGTGCCGTTTCATCTTTAATAATTAATGTTCCTTTAGCATTGTTGAGGGTAAGATTATCATACAAAACTTTGTTTGCCGTAAAGTCTAAACGCGCATCTAAGAAAGAAGGTATTTTGATGGCTTCTTCTTTTGATGCGGGAGTGGTCCTGGTTTTCTGGCCTGTTCCTGGTTTCGCTTCCGCGGAAGCGATCATGAAATCATTTAATGAGAAGGTATTAGATTGTACATTAAACCTCCCTTTTAAATCTTGATCTGAAAACATATAACCCATCAAATTCTCTAAAGATCCCGAAACATTGGCATCTGTTTGCCCAGATGTTATCTGCATTTCTTCTAGATTCACTTTAGTCGAATTAAAGTTAAGACTCGCCTTAGCGATATTTACATCGTTAGGAATCTCTGGAGAGACATATTTAAAATTGGTAATACTGGCTTTTCCATTACTCTTTACATTTTGATACCTTTCTTTTTCTATAGAATTCATATCAAAATTGGTAGTGAAATTTGCTTTTAAAATTCCGTTGAGATCCATATCCAAATCCAACGGATAAGCTTGCTCTAGGTGACCTAAATTTAAAGTTCCGTTTACGGCAAGATTTACCAACATATTTTCGGTAAGATTTTTAAAGTTTCCAGTAGCCGAAAAGACGTCTTGGTCTATCTTAAAATTGAGCTTATCTAAATTAAGGTAAGTATCTGCTACAATTCCAGTTTCGTTTTTAAGCAATGCATCAATATGTATATTTTCTACGCGTTTAGGTAACTCTGCAAATTTAAAGGAAGCATTGTCACTTTTAACCGAAATGTCTAAGGTAGGAATATGAGTTTCGTCTATCACTCCTTTAATTATTCCGTTAAGCATAAAATCGCCTGTGGTATCTACACCATCTAGATTTTTAGCATAAGTTTCGGGAATAACGGCCAAGAAGTTTTTAAAGTCTGAAGAAGGCGTTTTAAAAGTTAAATCAATCTCATTGTTATTTTCGTTTATTTTTACAAATCCGTTAAAGGTTAAAGGCAACTGATTGATGTAAGCTTCATTTTCTAAAAAGGTATATTTCTGGTTTTCTAAATCAAGCTCAAAATCGGCATCTAGTTTTAACTTATGATTTTTAAGGTAATTTACGCTATCCATTTCAAAGGAAATAAGTCCTGTAGAGGTGGTTTCTAAAGTAGTAGTTGATGCAGAAAAATCTCCAGTTCCTTTATGGTTAAATTCAGAAAGTCTTAAATACGTTTTACTCGCTTCATCCAAGTAATTAATTCGGCTATCGTTAATTTCGTAGTGCTGCACGTCTAGTGAAAGTCCGCCATCGCTAGAAGTCGTGTCTTGTGCTGTAGAAGTGCTTTCTTTGGCGATATCGTAATTAGCATTTCCCAAAGAATCTACTTTTACATTGATGAAAGCTCTGTTCAAAATAAGCTCATTAATACTTAGAGGTTCATCTCCGCTTTTAAAAAGCTGCGGAATATCCATACTTAATCTAATCTCTTCTCCAGATGCCAAGGTGTCTCCCGCAAATGGTTCTTTGTTCACTACACTTAGATTTCTTAAGGTCACCAAAGCATCTGGAAAACTTTTGTACAAACTCAAATCGAGTTTTTCCCAGCTTACGGTGGCGTTTACATTATTATTGATAGATTTTTTTATTGATCTTTCAATAGGACCTTTAAAAAGTATAGGTGCCAAAAAAACGAGGATAATTAATACCACTAAGATAATCCCGATTATTTTTAATGCTTTTTTCATAATTAATCAATGCTTAATTCTTGAGTTGAATCTAAATTAAATTTTTTTCTAAAAATATACACTCCCAAATATAAAAATGGGGTGTCTAATAATGCAATTAAAACTTTAAATAAGAAGCTACTTAACAGTAAGGTACTAAATAACTTCCATTCTATTTCCTTAAAACTACATAACAATAGTAATACCACAAATGTATCTACAAATTGAGACAAAAATGTAGAAAAGTTATTACGTAGCCACAAATGTTTTCCTTTGGTTAATTTTTTCCAGAAATGATACAGCTGAATGTCTATAAATTGCGCCAATAAATAGGCCATCATGGATGCTAAAACAGCAATTGCGGTAGAGCCAAAAACGGTTTCAAATAAATCATCACTTATGGGAGACCAAGATGTAGCGGGCACTATGGAGGCTGCAAAAACGATGAGTAATGAAAATAAGGAGGCAAAAATACCTGCAATAACCACCTGATTGGCTTTTTTCTTTCCATAAATCTCACTGATGAGGTCGGTGATTAAGAAAGTGAAGGGATAAGGTAAAACGCCTACCGAAATTTCGAATTGATATATTCCGAAGAAATCCCAAAAGAAAAATTTCTTAAAGATTAAATTAGAAGCTACTAAAGCCGATATAAATAATGCGCCTAAAATAAAATACACCTTATAGGCCAATAACTTTTTGCTGATTCCCAATTAATTATACATTTGTTGAAATTTCTAGGTTGCAAATCTAGGAGTATGTAATTTTCTTTTGCTTAATTTGCTGTGAAATTGTAGAACCTATTCTGTTAAATTTTTGAAAGAACCAAGACTTACATATATTGCATTAGGGAGCAATCAAGGAGATAAGTTACATTATTTACAAACGGGCGTAGATGCCATTCAGCAAAAAATAGGAGATGTGGTTCAGGCTTCTTCCATTTATGAAACTGCTGCGTTTGGGTTTGAAGGGCAGGATTTTTTTAACGCTTGTATCGCGGTAAATACGAGGCTCTCTGCTCAAAAAGTGCTTAGTCTTTTACAAGAAATAGAAAATACCAACGAAAGGCAACGGGCTTTAGGCGGATATCAAAATAGAACCTTAGATTTAGATATTCTTCTTTACGGAAATGAAGTTATCCACTTAAAAGAACTACAAATTCCTCATCCTCATTTGCATAAACGGGATTTTGTGCTTTTTCCTTTAGCGGAAATTGCTCCAGAACATATTCATCCTCAATTTCAGAAAGGTATAGCTCAGTTAAAAGAAGAATTACCGTCAAGCGGAATTAAAATTGCTTCGGAAAAATTACAACTAGAAAATATAGATTTTCAGCAATTTAAATACATTGCAATTGAAGGGAATATTGGCGCAGGTAAAACAAGTCTCGCCACGATGATTGCCCAAGATTATAATGCAAAGCTCATTTGCGAACGCTTTAAAGACAATCCTTTTTTGCCTAAATTTTATAAAGACCAGCACCGCTATGCATTTCCTTTAGAGATGTCTTTTTTAGCCGATCGTTACCAGCAATTGCTCGATGATATATCACAATATGATTTGTTTGCCGATTTTATGGTAGCCGATTATGATGTGTATAAATCTCTAATTTTTGCTGAAGTTACCTTGCAAGAAGAAGAATTTAATCTTTATAAGAAGCTCTTTAATATTATGTATAAAGATTTGGCAAAACCAGATTTGTATGTGTATCTCTATCAAAGCACAGAACGTTTACTGGAGAATATAAAAAAGCGAGGCAGAAGTTATGAGCAAGAAATCCCAGCAAATTACTTAGAGAACATCAATAAAGGCTATCTTAATTTCATTAAAAACCAGCATCACCTTAATGTGAAAATCATAGATATTTCGCATTTAGATTTTGTGAATTATCGTGAGGATTATTTGAAAGTACTTCAGAGTATTCAAGAATAATAAGGGTGTCTATGGCGAACTTTTGATTGAGAATGTATAGTTTGGATTGAACTGTCATTCCGATAAAGGAGGAATCTTTTCGTCTTCAAATTATCAAATTAGCTCATTTTCAGATCATCACATCATTTGCATAATGCTTCGATTCAATTTTTTTCAAAAATCACTCAGCCGCCGAGTTCTATTGTCAGATTGAGCGGAGTCGAAATCTTTAGCTTCGATAGAACCTTCTTCCGAAAATCACTCAGCTACCAAATTTCATTTTCAAATTAACACATTGCCACATTTTCAAATCATCACATTATTTGCATGAGGCTTCGATACAATTTTTTTCAAAAATCACTCAGCCGCCGAGTTCTATTGTCAGATTGAGCGGAGTCGAAATCTTTAGCTTCGATAG